>JALERT010000149.1 GCA_022764445.1 Lachnospiraceae bacterium
TCACTACGTGTAACAGTCAATACGGAGACATTAAATGTACGTTCTCTTCCAAGTATCAAAGCGAATATTACCGAACAGATTTCTGAGGATGAAGAGTACTCTGTAGGTAAAAAGAACATAAGTAAAGCATGGCTTCAGAAATATATTAAAAAGCATTGCAAGAAGAAAGAACTTAAAAAAATAAATATGGACAAGATGTATTCTGATGCATCTAACTGGGTAATGCTTACTATTGATAATGATCACTTTTTTGTAAATAAGGATTTCGTCAAATTTACTTATACACTTAACAGAGCTGTCAAGTTTAATAATGTATCAAAAAGTAAATCAAGAAAATCTTCTTCATCAAGTAAATCTTCTTCAATTTACTCAGCTATTGTAAACTATGCCATGAAGTTCCTGGGCAACCGCTATGTATGGGGAGGAACAAGTCTTACTAATGGTACAGACTGTTCAGGATTCGTAATGAGAATATATGAGCATTTCGGTTATTCACTTCCTCGTACTTCAAGAGCACAGGCAGCCGCAACAAGAACCGTAAGTGCAGGTAATGTAAGAGTTGGAGATTTATTCTTCTACGGAAGCGGCTCTGTAAGTCATGTAGCACTTTACATAGGTAATGGTCAGATAATACATGCAAGTAATGCAAGAGATGGAATTAAAATTTCTTCAGCATACTACAGAAATCCTATTAAGATAGGACGAGTAATCTAAAAAATTAAAATGAAATTGAAATTATAGGGAAGCATATACAAAAGACAGGCGGTTAAAACCTGTCTTTTGTTAATTGTTATCACAATGAGACACCCATCGAAGATGAAGAGATTCCCTATGATCGGAGGTTTTATATGGATATAACCATAAAAGTTACTATAGCAGCTGTTATATTACTTCTTTTAATCATATTTAAGATAAAGTATGATGAAAAGAAATATAAAGAACGTCTGATAAACAGATTAAAAAATACATGGGGAGTTCCGTCAAATAGGGATTATACACCGGAACTTATGAAAAATATAAAATATTATTATAAGCAGACTTCAGGTGAAAATGATGTTGACGACATAACATGTAACGATATAGATCTTGATTGTGTATATAAGAAAATAAATCATACATGTACATCTATCGGTGAAGAATATCTTTATGCACTGCTTAGAAAACCGATTACTGATGAAAAAGAACTTCAGGAAAGAGAACGAATAATTCAAATTATGTCTGATAATCCGGAGGAAAGACTTAAACTGCAGTTAGCACTCTCTCAGATGGGTAAACCAGGTAAAATATCTGTTTATCAATATCTCCAGGAAATTAAAGACATAAAATGTGACAGTCAGTTAAAGCATATAATATGTGCAATTCTTCCTGTAGCCAGTGTTGGTCTTTGCTTTTTACTGCCTGACATAATGATACTTATTACTATAGTTATATTTGCTTATAACATTATATCTTATTATAAGTCGAAAGCAGGAATTAATGCGTATATACAGCTTTTTGGATTTATTGTAAGAACTGTCAGACAGAGTAAAGATATAGCTAAGCAGAAAATAAGCGGAATAGAAGAGTATCAGGAGAAATTAAAAGAATGTGCAGAAAAGTTTGACAAATTCTGTAAAAATAGCTATCTTGTATCAGGCGGAAGTCAGATGGGTGGTGATATTTTAGACTCATTGGCTGATTATATCCGCATGATTTTTCATATTGATCTTATAAAGATATGTTCAATGGCAAAAGAGGCAGCAAAATACGAAAATGAATTATTTGAGATATATGAAATAATAGGATATATTGACAGTATGGTTTCAATAGCATCATATAGACAGAGCCTTGAATATTATTGTGTCCCGGAACTTGTACACACGGATTCAGGCAAATCGCATGATATTTTTATTGAATGCAATGAGTTATATCATCCTTTAATTGATGATCCTGTTAAAAATTCTATAAAGACAAACAGATGCGTACTTCTTACCGGTTCTAATGCATCAGGGAAATCTACATTTATAAAAACAGTTGCGTTAAATGCCATAATGGCTCAGACAATCCATACCGTACTTGCTAAAAATTACCGTTCATCATATTATTATATATATTCATCAATGGCATTAAGAGATGATTTATTCAGCAACGAAAGCTATTATATAGTAGAGATTAAATCACTTAAACGAATACTCGATAAAGTCAAATCATCTTCTGTGCCTGTATTATGTTTTATTGATGAAGTACTGCGCGGCACCAATACTCTTGAAAGAATAGCATCATCTTCTGAAATACTTGCCAAACTTTCTAAGCTTGGAGCTATGTGCTTTGCTGCAACACATGATATCGAGCTTACGTCTATACTTGAAGAACATTTCTCCAATTATCATTTTGAAGAACATGTAGACGATAATGATGTACTTTTTGACTATAAATTAAGAAAAGGAAAGGCTAACACACGTAATGCAATTAAGCTTCTTAAAATGATAGGATATGATGATGATATAACTTACAATGCGGAAAATCATGCAATTAATTTCTTAGATACCGGAGTATGGAATAAAATTTAAAAACTGTATAAAATCAGATCCGTCTGGAAATACTGTAAAAAAATAATACAGGAGGGACGGATTGTGAATAAGGTTCTTAAATATGTGTGCAGTATATTCGGCGTAATTACAATATTTGCTATCGGCAACTTTATATGTTATCAGTCTGCCATGAAGCATTTTGAAAGTATGCAGAATGAAACAGCCTCAAGACTTTCTAAGCAGATGCAGGGATATGTGTCTGAACAGATAGATGACAGCTACGGCCGAATGGAAAAAGAGAACGAAAGCATTTCAACAGGTGCAGGTAGTGATGATACTATTGATGTACAGACTGTATATCAGATAGAGAATTATAACACTGCAAAAAAAACTACAGCTATCGAATATAAGACAGTGCCTGCAGAACTTATTGGAATGAATCGAAAGCAGGTGGATGAATACTGCAAAAAGTATATAACAAATATGCCAGCAGAAGAATATCTTAAAGGTTTACAAAGTATGGGAGTTACAAGCTTTTCATCAGATAAACTTATTGTTAAGAAAATATATGACAGTACAAAAATCAAATACAGATACTATATTATTGCAGTAGATGGAGAAGTTGTAGTATACTATGGTGATCACAAAACAGTTTATGAATACACAGGTATACAGACAACTAAACTTGATAAAAAAGAGCAGAGTAAACTTAAAAATGGTATTAATGTAAAAGATGAAGATGAGTTATTTGGTATACTTGAGAATTATTCATCATGATACGGAGGAAACATATGAGAAGCGTTGGAGTCCTTATAATAGGTGCAGGTGCATCCGGGATGATGGCTGCCATAGGAGCAAAAAAATACACTAAAAATGTTCTTTTAATGGAAAAAATGAGTAATCCCGGCAAAAAAATCCTTGCTACAGGTAATGGCAGGTGTAACTACACAAATTATAAACAAAGCCCTGAATATTATCATAGTTCAGAGGACGGATTTGCCTGGAAAGTTATTAAAAAAATGGACCAGAAAAAAACTGTAGACTTATTCGCTTCTATGGGAATTATGCCTTCTGACAGAGACGGATATGTATACCCTTTTTCCGGACAGGCAGTTTCCGTAAGAAACGTACTTGTAAGAGAACTGGAACGGCTTAAGACTGAATTTCATCAGGATGAAAAAGTCATATCTGTTAAAGAACATATAAGCAATAAAACAGGTCTTCCAGACGGATATATCGTAACTACCGAAAAAGATAAATATCTTGCCAAAAAGATAATAATAGCAACAGGTGGTAAAGCATCACCTGTTCATGGCTCAGACGGAGACGGATATTTATTTGCAAAAGCTCTTGAACAGAATATAACGGAACCGGTTCCGGCACTCACCTATTGTACACTTGACGATAAGTTTTCAAAAGAATGGTCAGGTGTGAGAGTAAAAGGAAATGTTACAGCATTTGACGATAATGGTAATAAAATGGCTTCTGACTTTGGCGAACTACAGATGGTTACAAACGGAATATCAGGAATTCCTGTGTTTCAGATAAGCAGATATATTTCCATGGAACTTTCAAAAGGTAAAAGACCATATATAAATATGGATATCATGCCTTCTTATACTGTAAATTTTCTTAAAGAAGAAATTGCTAAAAGAATAAATAAATATAGGCAATACAGTATAGCAGATATATTTGAAGGAATGCTTCATCAGAAATTAATAAAAGCTCTACTAATTTCATGTGGCATATCATCAAAAGAAAAAGCATCCTCTATTACGGAAAATGAGATAGATTTAATTACAAAAAAACTTAAATCATGGCGATTAAATGTAACCGGTACGGGAGATTTTACAAAAGCACAGGTTACATGCGGAGGCGTTGATACATCTGGTATAGATTCTGATACAATGGAATCTAAGACAAAAAAAGGTCTTTACTTTTCCGGTGAAGTAGTAGATGTTGATGGTATATGCGGTGGGTACAATCTTCAATGGGCATGGTCCAGCGGATATATTGCGGGCATATCTGCCAGTAAAGCTTTAGAAAACGAAAAAAATAAAAAATGAATGGAGAATTATTATGATACATATGTCACAGCTTAAGGTGCCTGCACGTACCATATGTAAAAAAGTACCGGCAGATGTAGTCAGGCGTGGAATAATTTCATCACAGGAAAAAGAACTTGTTATAGAAGCTGCTGCTAAGTCGCTCCATATAAAAAAGGAAAATATAACCAGGCTTTTTATAGATAAGAAGTCACTTGATGCGAGGAAAAAAGATCAGATTAACTTTGTATATCGTATATATATGGTTACAGATGGAATAAATGAGAAAAAAACGTTATCAAGATATGGCAAAAATGACGTAAAGTATATAGAAGGAAATAATATTGACATTATAGAAAATAATGAAATTCTTTATGAAACTCCAAAAGCAAATAATGAAAAGATAATCGTAGTAGGAATGGGACCTGCCGGAATGTTTGCTGCTCTTGAACTTGCAGAGGCAGGAATGAAGCCAGTTGTAATAGAACGTGGTTCTGATGTAGATACACGCCAGAATAAAGTAGAAAGCTTCTGGAATGGTGGTAAACTTGATACCGAATGCAACGTCCAGTTTGGAGAAGGTGGTGCGGGTACATTTTCTGATGGCAAATTAAATACAATGGTTAAGGATAAATCTGGTTATAATAAAAAAGTATTAAAAACATTTGTACGATACGGAGCTCCGGAAGAAATACTTTATCTTCAAAAACCACATATAGGTACAGATAAGCTTCGTGATGTAGTTAAGGCTATACGAAACCGCATAACTGAGCTTGGTGGTAAGGTGCTTTTTGATACTAAGCTTGAAAATGTAATCTATGACGAAAACGGACTTACAGAGATAGAAATTACTGATGGCAGGAAGATAAAATGTGATAAATTAATACTTGCTACAGGTCACAGTGCAAGGGATACTTTTTATATGCTTAATGACCGTGGTGTTGATATGGAAGCAAAGCCTTTTGCTGTCGGAGTAAGAGTTGAGCATCCACAGGAAATAATAGGAATGAATCAGTATGGAGAACTGTATAAGTCACTTCCCGTAGCTGATTATAAGCTGACTTATACGACGAAATCAGGAAGGGGAGTGTATTCTTTTTGTATGTGTCCGGGGGGATATGTTGTAAATGCTTCTTCGGAAAATGGACGTCTTGCAGTTAATGGGATGAGTAACTACCTTAGAGACAGTGAAAATGCCAATAGTGCCATAGTGGTGACAATTTCACCATCAGACTTTGGAGGTGACAGTCCTCTTTCAGGTATAGAATTTCAAAGAAAATGGGAGGAGGCGGCTTATAATGCGGCAGGCGGCATGATACCTGTACAGCTTCTTTCAGACTTTAACGAAGGAAAGATAAGCACATCTTTTGGCGATGTAAAACCACAGACAAAAGGCGGTTATAAATTCGGTAATGTAAGAAAATCCCTACCTGATTTTATCGGAGATGCAATTTCAGAAGGAATGAATGCATTTGATAAAAGAATTAAAGGCTTTGGAAGGGACGATGCTTTAATTCTCGGAATAGAAAGCCGTACATCATCACCTGTAAAGATTCTCAGGGATGAGTCTTTGCAGTCCAATATAAAAGGGATATATCCATGTGGTGAAGGCGCAGGTTATGCCGGAGGAATTACATCGGCTGCAATGGATGGAATACGTGTTGCCAAAGAGATACTATCTGGTATAGGAACATTGTCTACAATACAATAAAAATTTTTTCAAAAGAAAGGAAAAGTCATGATAGAAGATACAATCGCAAGAATTAATGAGTTATACCACAAGTCACAGGCAGAAGGACTTACAGAAGAAGAAAAAGAAGAACAGAAGAAACTCAGGAGAGAGTATATTGATTCAGTAAAAAGAAATCTTACAGGTCAGCTTGATAATATAAGCATTGTGCGACCTGACGGATCAGTTCAGGATCTTAGTAAAGTTAAAAGAGCAAAGAAAGCAAATAAGGGACATTAATAATTACTGTAAGCAACATTTGCGCAAACAGATACCATTAATCAGTTCTTTAAGAAATGGTAATATAGCGAAATATGTAAACTTTAACAGAATGGTGATATACATGACAAAAGACGAATACCGCAAATATATGAAAAAACTCAGAAAAGAATTTTCCAGAGAAGAAAGAAACAACTCTAATCAGAGCATAATGACAAAACTAATAGAAATGCAGTGTATCAAAGATGCAGAATGGCTTTATCCATTTGTTTCCTATGGCACTGAAGCCGATACATTAAATATAATCAGATATTATCTTGAAGGAGAAGGAAAGGGCAGCAAAAGAATTGCCGTTCCTAAGGTTCATGGAGAAGATATGGATTTTTATGAGATAAAGTCCATGGACGACCTGGAGCCGGGATATATGGGCATCCCTGAGCCGATAGAGAAGAATCCCGTTAAGGCATCAGACGGTGTAATGATAATGCCGGGACTTGTTTTTGACAGAGAACTTAACAGGATTGGTTATGGCAGAGGATATTATGACAGATATTTACATCAATATGGAAGTAATAATCTAATTAAAGCAGCTATAGCATTTGACTTTCAAGTACTTAAAGAAGATAAAATCATATCTGATTCACATGATATAAAGCCTGACATTTTAATTACCGATAAAGATATATATTATTGCTCTTAAGGTTTATCCTATATTTTTATATGGCTGAACTGTTACAGGTTATGAAATTTTTTCATTTAACATATTTACAATTATATTTTCTTATGTTAAACTATAACAGTTGTTGCCGTTGCTCAGAATTTGGTCACTCCGTCCGACTCTTAGTGACTGGCGTAATTATTATCCATTTAATTTAATGGAAACATATTTAGGAGGTTATTATGATTAGTAAAGAAAAGAAAGCAGAAATCATCAAAACTTATGGACGTACACCAGAAGACACAGGTTCACCTGAGGTTCAGATTGCACTCCTTACAGCTCGTATCCTTGAGCTTAATGAGCATTTAAAGGAGAACAAAAAAGATCATCACTCAAGACGTGGTCTTCTTAAGATGGTTGGTCAGAGACGTAATCTTCTTGCATACTTAAAGAAGAAAGATCTTGAAGCTTACCGTACACTTATCGAGAAATTAGGACTTAGAAAATAATTTTCGTATATTATGTACGACATTTCAGATAACAACCCTGTATCTTATATGGGGTTGTTATTTGTTATTTATTTAGTTACAGTTCACACTATATCAGTAAAAGTTAATATTCAAGCTTGATTGTTATATTAACTTTTACTGATATAGTGGAATAGTCTAACATTTTCTTCATTACTAATACCTGTCTTGAATATGAAGCGTATTAGTGATATACTACACTACGTATTGTGCAGGCTGGTGCCGAGACTGCTGAAAAGTACATCTCAGGTCAGAAGGTGTATTTTTCAGTTGTTTCGGATAATGCCTGTAATAAAATTTACTCTGTTATGTGACAGGGTGTGAGTTAGTTTAACTCAGAAAGGAGATTATACATGGCATACAAATCATTTTCTATGGAACTTGCCGGCAGAACACTTACTGTAGATGTTGGACGTGTTGCAAAGCAGGCTAATGGTGCAGCTCTTATGCATTATGGTGATACAACTGTACTTTGTACTGCGACAGCATCTGAAAAACCAAGAGAGGGTATCGACTTTTTCCCACTTTCAGTAGAATTTGAGGAAAAAATGTATTCTGTAGGTAAAATTCCGGGTGGTTTTAATAAAAGAGAAGGTAAGGCATCCGAAAATTCAGTTCTTACAGCCCGCGTTATAGACAGACCTATGCGACCATTATTCCCAAAGGATTACCGTAACGACTGTACACTTAATAATCTTGTACTTTCAGTAGATCCTGAGTGTCGTCCTGAGCTTGTTGCAATGCTTGGTTCTGCTATCGCCACAAGTATATCAGATATACCATTTGACGGACCATGTGCTACTACACAGCTTGGTATGGTTGATGGTGAATTTATCGTTAACCCTAATCAGGAACAGTGGACAACAGGAGATTTACGTCTTACAGTTGCTTCTACACGTGAAAAAGTTATCATGATTGAAGCTGGTGCTAATGAAATACCAGAGGATAAAATGATTGAAGCAATTTATAAATGTCACGATATAAATCTTAAGGTAATCGAATTTATCGATAAGATTGTTGCAGAAGTTGGTAAGCCAAAGCATGCTTATACAAGCTGTGCCATACCTGATGAAATGTTTGCTGCCATAAAGGAAATAGTTCCACCGGAAGAGATGGAAGTTGCAGTATTTTCTGATGATAAGCAGACAAGAGAAGAAAATATCACTAAGGTAACAGAAAAACTCGCAGAGGCATTTGCAGATAACGAAGAATGGCTCGAGATTCTTGATGAAGCTGTATACCAGTATCAGAAAAAGACAGTTCGTAAGATGATCCTTAAAGATCACAAACGTCCTGATGGTCGTGCAATTAACCAGATCAGACCTCTTTCTGCAGAAGTTGATCTTATACCACGAGTTCACGGTTCTGCAATGTTTACTCGTGGACAGACACAGATTTGTACAATCACAACTCTTGCTCCACTTTCAGAGAAGCAGAAGATAGATGGTATAGATCCATCTGTAACAAGTAAGCGTTATATGCATCATTATAACTTCCCTTCATATTCTGTAGGAGAAACCAAACCTAGTCGTGGACCTGGACGTAGAGAGATTGGTCATGGAGCTCTTGCAGAAAAGGCACTTGTACCTGTACTTCCAAGTGAAGAGGAGTTCCCATATGCTATCCGTACAGTATCAGAAACTTTCGAGTCAAATGGTTCAACATCACAGGCAAGTATATGTGCATCTACAATGTCACTTATGGCTGCCGGTGTTCCTATTAAGAAGCCTGTAGCAGGTATCTCATGTGGTCTTGTTACCGGTGAAACAGATGATGACTATATCGTTCTTACAGATATTCAGGGACTTGAGGACTTCTTTGGCGATATGGACTTTAAAGTAGCCGGTACAAAAGACGGTATTACAGCTATCCAGATGGATATTAAGATTCATGGTCTTACAAGACCAATAGTTGAAGAAGCTATTAGACGTACACGCGAAGCAAGAATGTATATTCTTGATGAAGTAATGCTTAAAACTATCCCTGAGCCACGTAAAAAGGTAGGCAAATATGCACCTAAGATTATACAGATGCAGATTAATCCTCAGAAAATTGGTGATGTCGTAGGACAGAGAGGAAAGACAATCAATACCCTTATCGAAAGAACAGGTGTTAAGATTGATATCGATGATGAAGGAATGATTTCAATCTGTGGTGAAGATGAGGATATGATGAATGAAGCAAGAAGACTTATAGAAGTCATTACTACAGACTTCTATGAAGGCCAGATTCTTGAAGGTGATGTAATCAGCATAAAAGAGTTCGGTGCATTCATTGAATTTGCCCCAGGTAAAGAGGGTATGGTTCATATTTCTAAGATTGCCAATGAAAGAATTAACCATGTAGAAGATGTATTAACTCTTGGAGATCATGTTAAAGTTGTATGTCTCGGAAAAGATAAGATGGGAAGAGTAAGCTTCAGCATAAAAGATGTTAAATAATTATTATACATGAATTAAAAAAGTAGTAGGAAATTACAATAGTGTAATTTCCTACTACTCCTTTTAGAGAAGTTTTTGTTACTGCAATATAATAGATGTATATAGTAATAAGCTTTTTTTGGAACGGAGGAATCGGCTCATATGTCATCAAAAAAAGTTGCCACCATAGGCATGATGATTGCTCTCGCATTTGTACTTAACTATGTAGAAACTCTTATTCCTATAAATATTGGTATTCCCGGTGTTAAGCTGGGGATATCCAATATCGTCGTTATATTTTCTCTTTATACACTTGGACCAGCAACAGCTTTTTTTATTGCGATAATACGTATCGTATTATGCGGCTTAACCTTCGGCAGTATTTCGAGTATGATATACAGTCTTGCCGGAGGCTTATTAAGCTATCTTGTAATGTTCCTTTTAAAGAAAACGAACAGATTTTCTATATATGGTGTAAGTGTTGCCGGAGGTATTAGTCATAATTTTGGTCAGATAATAATGGCAATAATTATATTACAGACAAAATTACTTATATATTATTATCCTGTTCTTTTATTGTCTGGTTCAATAGCAGGCGTTCTCATCGGCATGATAAGTGCATTGCTTGTAAAAAGATTAAAATCAGTTTACATAACCGAATAAATTTATCATTATCAACCATAATACTACTAGTACAACGAATATTAAATAATTGTCAGTTTGACTGGCTTAATTTTCAATGTACCAGCATATATGGAGGTGTGTTATGGATAATAATATAAATGAATACGGAATAAAACTTCTTACCGGTAAAGAGGGAGAACCTACAATACAGCTTATCTCGATAATAGGAGAGATAGAAGGTCATGAGTGTGCCTCAAATACTTCTAAAACTACCAAATATGAACATATGCTTCCTATTCTTGCCGGAGTAGAATTTAACGAAGAAATAGATGGTGTATTATTTCTTATCAATACTGTAGGTGGTGATGTTTCATGCGGTCTTGCCCTTGCAGAGATAATCGCATCTATGTCAAAGCCAACTGTAGCTCTTGTCATTGGTGATAGTCATTCTATAGGAGTTCCTCTGTCTGTTGCAGCCGATTATACATTTATCGCTCCATCTGCAACTGTTATCATTCATCCGGTACGCATGAGTGGACCTGTCCTTGGAGCACCCCAGACAGTCGAATATTTTAAACTTACCCAGAACAGAATAACTGAATTTATAGCAAAACACTCCGAAGCATCAAAGGAAGATATAGAAAGATGGATGGTAACACCGGGAATACTTAGCAGAGACCTGGGTACAATCCTTGTAGGAGAAGAAGCAGTAAGGTACGGAGTATTTCAGGAAACTGGTGGAATCAGCGATGCGCTGGCGAAATTAAAGAGTATGATCAGCGTTACTGTGGCACCGTAGGTGTGTACAGTAACTGATCGGCACCTCTTTTTAAACTTTACAATATCATTCATAAAAGCTATAATGTTCTTTATAATGCGCTACGATTTATATTGGTTAAAATAAAATTTATAGTATTAGAGAGGTGTTGCAAATAATGCCGATTTGGAAATCAGTTTTACTTGGAATAATACAGGGAGTGGCAGAATTTCTCCCTATAAGCAGTTCCGGTCATCTTGTAATAATTAAGGAAATACTTGGAATAGATCTTGAAAGTGGTGGAGTTTTTTTTGATGTAATGCTCCACCTCGGAACTCTTTTTGCTATTTTCGTTGCATTCAGAAGAGATATTGGAAAGATAATTGTTGAGGGACTACATATTATAGCAGACTTATTTGTAAATATAATAACCTTTATTCAAAATATTTTTAAGTCAAATAAACCATACAGACGTATTGTCAGCTCAGCGTACAGAAAATATCTCTTACTTTTAATAGTATCAACTATTCCAACAGGAATAATCGGTTTACTTTTATCTGATATAGTAGAAGTAGCTAACGGAATGGTAATTATTCCCGGAATGTGTTTTCTTATAACTGCATTATTCCTTTTAATCGCAGATTTTACTACTCCTGGTTCAAAGCGTCCAAAAGAAGTTTCATACCTTAATGCAGGAATTGTAGGTACAGCCCAGGGACTTGCAACAATGCCCGGAATATCACGTTCCGGAACAACAATTACGGCATGCTTATTATGTGGTTTTGACAGAAGATTTGCAGTAAAGTATTCTTTCATTATGTCGATACCGGCAGTAATTGGAGCTGTAATTTTTGAATTAAAAGATTTTGACTCTGTTATAATAAGAAATAGTGATATTCCAGGGTGCATTACCGCTACTATTGTAGCAGCACTTGTAGGATATCTTTCAATATGCTTTATGATGAGTCTTGTTCGTGGCAAAAAATACAAATATTTTGCAATATATTGTACAGTGATTGGTATTGCAACAATTGTTTATGCAGCAATATAATTAATATTTGTAATATATAGAAGGAGATTAATCAATAAAATGGCGGCAACTAATAAAAAAATTAATACCAATGCTAATAAAAAAAGTACTCGAGCCAAAACGTCTTCAGGTACATCTGTCAGCCGTTCAAAATCAGATAACACAAGAAAAAGTAATTATAATAAAAAAAATTCTGGTAAAAATAGAAATGAAATCAAAAAAACGCATCAGCGAAAGATAGAAGATGTTAATGACTACAGGGATAGAATGGCATTTGAAACCGGTGTAACAATGATTGTAATTGCTATTATTTCTGTATTTTTGTACATAAGTTACTTTAATCTGGGCGGTGTAGTCGGCAAGATATTCGGTGGTCTGTCTTTTGGTTTATTCGGCTGGGGGGCATGGATTGTACCGATATCATTTTTTATTGGCTACATTTTCGTAATTGTCAATAAGGGTGACAAACGTGTTCCCAGAAAGCTTATAAGTATTACCTCTGCCTTTCTTTTGCTTCTCGGTCTTACTGATAATTTAATAAAGCCTGAGATAATAACTGAGTATTATACAAGTAACCATGTGCTTCATAGTGCATATTTCGAGTGTATGAGCATGACACTTGATGATGTATTGCATAGTGGGAGAGTAACAGGTGGTCTTATCGGACGAGCTGTATCCAATCTCTTCTCATTGGCACTAGGCAGGATTGGTGCATGTATTCTTATGTTTGCCTTACTTTTCTTAAGTCTTTATATATTTAATGGCATAGAACTTATGAGGGCGATACGAAAAAGAAACGCATATCGTGAAGAAATGGAGAGTACATACGAGGAAATACGCGAAGATCATGATTATCGTGAGCCATCGTATAATGTGATTAAAAAAAGGCCACACAGAAGACAGCCTGTTCATGACAGAAGTGAACGTACGCTTAAGTCAGTGGACTTAAGACAGATGAATAAGCATCTTGACAATATAGAGCAAAAAAATCATATAGAAGATGCAAAGACATCAAAAAAGACAAAAAAGAATAATGTGATGACACAAGATGATGTTGTAACGAATAATGATGAGAGTAAAAATATAACATCTGTTAAAACAGATAATAATCCTTATCACAAAGGGGGAACCATCAAAGATGGGGTGAATCCTTATGATGGTCAAAAACCGGCAGAAGAAAATGAGCAGATAGAAGAAATACCTATCTACAGGGAGGAAATGAACCAGAAGTTTGGTAAAAAGATTCCTCTAAGGCAGACAAAAACTGAAAAAAAGGTCAACAATACACCTGAAAAGAAAGTTAATAATACATCTGAACATAAAGTTAACGATATACCTGAAAATAAAGAAAAGGTTGAAGAAAATAAAGTTTCATATAAGAAACCTGAAAAGACAACTAATCATGGAAGAATAGGCGGAGATGATTATGTATCAGGCTCTTCATCATTTAATGCTCTTAATGACAGTAAAGAACAGGCTGGTTCTGCAAAGACAAATGAAGAATATAAATTTCCTTCAATAGACCTCTTATCTAAACCTGATAAATCAGAAAACAGGATGTCTGATGATGAACTGCGTACAACTGCATTAAAACTTCAGGAAACTCTTCAAAGCTTTAATGTTGATGTAAAAATGGGAGCAGTCACATGCGGTCCAACAGTTACAAGATACGAACTTCTTCCTGAACAGGGGGTACGTGTCAATAAAATAACTAATCTTGCTGATGACATTAAACTAAGTCTTGCAGCTTCAAGCATACGTATAGAAGCACCTATACCCGGAAAATCAGCTGTGGGAATAGAAGTGCCGAATACAGTCGCAAGCTCAGTTTATTTCAGAGAACTTTTGGAAGGTGATACATTTAATAAATCAAAGTCACCTGTAACATTTGCCGTTGGTAAGGACATCGCAGGTAAGAAAATAATGACAGATATAAGTAAGATGCCGCACCTTCTTATAGCTGGTTCTACAGGTTCCGGTAAATCTGTCTGTATCAATACACTTATCATGAGCATTTTATATAAGGCTCATCCTGACGATGTAAAGCTTATAATGATTGATCCAAAAGTTGTGGAACTTAGTGTATATAATGGAATACCACATCTTTTCTGTCCTGTTGTTACAGATCCAAAAGAAGCTGCAGCAGCACTTAACTGGTCTGTTCGTGAGATGACTGACAGATACAATAAATTCAAAGAACTTGGTGTACGAAATATCGCCGGTTATAATGAAAAAATTAAGACTGTACCTGATGCAGAAAAAGCGGGTTACACTAAAATGCCATTCCTCGTTATTATTGTCGATGAGTTTGCAGATCTTATGATGGTAGCCTCTAAAGAAGTAGAAGATGCAGTATGCCGTCTTGCTCAGCTTGCAAGAGCCGCCGGAATTCACCTTGTACTTGCTACACAGCGTCCTTCCGTCAATGTAATAACAGGTATAATAAAAGCAAATATACCATCAAGAATAGCTTTCTCAGTCTCATCTGCCATCGATTCACGAACCATCATTGATAAAGGCGGAGCAGAAAAACTTCTTGGTAAAGGTGATATGCTTTTCTTCCCGTCAGGATATTCAGAGCCGGTACGAGTTCAGGGTGCATTTGTTTCTGATGAGGAAGTAAGCAGAGTAGTTGAATTTCTTAGAAGTAACAATGAAGAACCTGAATACAATCATGATGTTACAGAGATTGTTGAAACAGCCGCTCCTGATGAAAATAATGAAAAATCCCAGAAGTCTGACAGAGATGAGTACTTTGAAGAAGCCGGCAGATTCGTTATAGAATCAGAAAGAGCAGCGGCAGGACAACTTCAGAGAAGATTCTCCATCGGATTTAACAGGGCTGGAAGAATCATTGACCAGCTTCATAAAGCAGGTGTTGTCGGTCCCGCAGAAGGAACAAAGCCACGAAAGATACTTATGACTATGCAGGAGTTTGAAATATTCCTGGGTGGCGGTGGACAGCCTGTATCCGAAGAAGAAATAGAAGCTGTTGCACAGGAGTTTTCTGACGAAAATACAGTAAGCACTATACCGGCTCCCGATATCTATGGTGAAGAATAATGAAAAAAGCGATATTAATTACTAATAAATTTCTTAATACAGATAAATTTGCAGAACATTATATATGGCTTGAAAAAGCTGCAGCCGACCATGAAATTAAATTATCACTATGGGACAACACAGAAATAATGAGTGGATATGATACAGGTGATGATGAAAGACTTAAAGAAAGACTTCGTGATGTATCATTTGTTATATACTGGGATAAAGATATCTTAGCAGGAGAAAAGTTATCCGGTATATGTAAAGAAATGAATATCCCTGTATATAATTCTATAGAATCTATAAGGGTTTGTGATAATAAAGCGGAAACGTATCAAAAGATATGGGAGTGGAATAATGCTCACAAAAATGAGAAGATTCCTGTCATACCTACAATAGTTGCACCAATGACATATCCGAATATCGGTTATACCTCATGTGATTTCATCGATAATGTTATTAAAAAGCTTGGACTTCCTCTTATAGTTAAGGAATGTTACGGTTCTTTTGGAGCACAGGTATATAAAGCAGAAACGTATGAGGAAGTTGTAAATCTCACCACGAAACTTGCCGGAAAGCAGCTTATTTATCAAAAGTATATAAAAAAAAGCAGCGGCAGGGATGTAAGGATTCAGGTAGTAGGAGAAAGAATAGTCGCAGCCATGTACAGATATTCTACAGATGGTGATTTTAGAGCCAATATCACCAATGGTGGAAGTATGAAATGTTATACCCCGTCAGAGGCAGAATGTAATCTGGCACTTCTTACAGCAAAAGCACTTGGTCTTGACTTTGCTGGGATAGATTTGCTTTTTAGCGGCTCCGGTAAGAATGGTGCAGACGAAGCAGATATTGTCTGTGAAGTTAATTCTAATGCTCATTTTAAAAACATTCATACATGTACAGGTATAAATGTTGCAGAGAAGATAATAGAGTACATTTTATCACAATTATAATGGATTTTGGCATCTTCGATTTGGTAATCATTCTGGAAGCACACTTATAATATAATATGGAGAAGATATGAAAGCATATATCATTTATCATCAGGATGAGGCTGAAAAAAACGCTGCATTTATAGATATGTTCAAAAAAGCAGGGATTAAGTATAACATCTTTTTTGAATATATAAGCTATGACACATATAAAAATCATCCTTTACCTGATTTTGTAATAAACAGGACAAGAGATTATAAGGTAAGCAGGTGGTATGAAGACAGGGCAGTTAAAGTCTTTCATTCATCACTTATCACACGGATAGGAAACGACAAATATAAGACAATTTCATATCTAAAAAGAAATCTTCCTGGTAAAATCTTAAAAACAAAGTGGTGTCCCGAAAGCAGACTCTTCACATCAAACGAATTAAATGCTTTTTATAAAGAGAAAAAGTTGATCAGAGACAGATACATTATAAAATCTTTAAATGGTCATGGCGGCGAAGAGGTGTTTATGGTATCTGATATCAAGTCTCAGGACAAAGCACTAAATAATCTAAAGGAAAAAGACTGCATCATACAGGAAGTAATAGACAGTGATTCTAACGATATTCGTGTCTACGTTGTGGGGGGAAAAATTTATGCTGCAATACTCCGCCATGGCAATAATGACTTTCGATCTAACTTTTCTCTTGGCGGCCATGTCGAAGAATACATACCGGACGAATATCAGAAAAAATATATCCAAAATTTTATAGATGCCTTTGGCGATAAAGAATTAGGAATGGTTGGCATTGACTTTATTCTGGACAGAGATAACAATCTGGTATTTAATGAACTCGAAGAAATGGCAGGTTCAAGGATGTTATATAAATGCACTGATAAGGACATCGTATCCGATTATGTTTCGTGGATTAATAGTTTTTGCTGTACTAGACTTTAATAATATGCTATGGTATAGTATGCTATAAAGATTAAGGAGTCACTTTTGACGTTACTGATAACATTACGTTGTAGATAGTAACTTTTGACATCCGAATCCTATTAAAAATAACCGGATATAGTCTTGTATTAAATTACTTACAATAGGAGGAATATTTAATGAAGTCAGATATTGAAATTGCACAGGAAGCAAAAATGATTCATATTCGTGATGTGGCTAAACAGCTTGGTATCAAAGAAGATGACCTTGAGATGTATGGAAAGTATAAGGCAAAACTTACAGATGAACTTTGGGATGAAGTTAAAGATAACGAAGATGGTAAGCTTATACTTGTAACTGCAATTAATCCTACTCCTGCCGGAGAAGGAAAAACAACAACGACAGTAGGTCTTGGTCAGGCTATGGCAAAACTTAATAAAAAGGCTGCAATAGCACTTCGTGAGCCATCCCTTGGACCTTGCTTTGGAATAAAAGGAGGTGCTGCCGGCGGCGGATATGCCCAGGTTGTACCGATGGAAGACCTTAACCTTCACTTTACAGGTGATTTTCATGCCATAACATCAGCCAACAATCTTTTAGCAGCTATGCTTGATAATCATATTAAGCAGGGCAATGCATTAAATATCGATACAAATCAGATTGTATGGAAGCGTTGTATGGATATGAATGACCGCGTACTTAGAAACATTGTTGTAGGTCTTGGAAGACCTGTTGATGGTGTTGTACGTGAAGATCACTTTATAATCTCAGTTGCATCAGAGATTATGGCTATACTCTGTCTTGCAGAGAATATGAAAGACCTTAAAGAAAGACTCAGCAAGATTATCGTTGCATACAATTATGAC
Organism: Lachnospiraceae bacterium; assembly: GCA_022764445.1. GTDB lineage: Bacteria > Bacillota > Clostridia > Lachnospirales > Lachnospiraceae > Butyribacter. Next base: position 18,291 of record JALERT010000149.1, read on the forward strand.
GGAGAACCTGTTACAGCAGGACAGCTTAATGCAGTAGGTTCTATGGCTGCACTTCTTAAAGATGCAATCAAACC
>JALERT010000150.1 GCA_022764445.1 Lachnospiraceae bacterium
GATTCGTGTATCAAATGATACAGTATATCTTTTGATATTCATATCACCATATTATTAAATTTTAATAAAAAATGGTCACGGAGGACGGTTATGGAAAATAAGAGCAGAAATTTTATAAAGAAATGTAGACGGCTTATATGCCTGACTATTGCAATGGCAGTCGTATTTGTTGAGTGCTTTTCACATATTGGGGTGATAAAGACGAAAGCGGCAACAACTAATATGTTTGAGTTTAGAGATTATACGAATAATCCGCAGCTACCAGATGGTATATTTACAATGCATAAGTTGAAAAGTGAATTGTCAATTTCACCAATTAATGGTTCGAATGTTAAGATTTCTAAATGTGATTGGCATACTTCTGCGAAAGAGTATGTTACATTTGTAGAGGATTCTAATGATGATGGAGATGCTGATAGTCATTTATCAACTGTTAACTTAAAGGCAGTACAAAAGACAGACACCCCTATAGGTATTAAATGTACAGTTTATACTGAAGCAGGAGACAGTATTCCAATTTACATATATATTAAGGTTGATGCTGTTATTGATGAATATTTGACTCCAACAGATAAAGTTAAAATGGGACAGTTCCTTCCAACAGATCTAAGTAATTCAATTATTATGAATTATACTTCTGGTTCTGATGATAAACCTGCAACAAAACTTGAAATAGGTGGGGACAGTACACAAGTACCTGTAGACTATAATAAACTTAATATGATGTTTATGAACGCATCTGATGCTGTTTGGGAATCTGATAATACAGGCGTTGTCGATGTTGAAGAAGATGCTGGTAAAAAATGGGTTATCGCAAAAGGTGCAGGTACGGCTACACTTATTGCAAAGAGCGATAGTGGATCCTGGTCGATACCTGTTTGTGTAACACCTGAAATAAAGATTATAAATGGGAACTATAAAGCAAATGGTACTCAGACATTTCCTACTTCATTTGGTGAAGTAGAAAACGGTAATTCATTAGAGGTGTCAGTATCTAAAGGAAATAAGCCTCACATAAACATAGATAAGAAAATAGATTGGGCAATAATCAAACAATATACAGATGATAATGGTCTTTCAAAGAAAGTTATCATACGTGATTCAACGGGATATCAGCACCCTGATCATAAAGGAGAGGCTAATCTTATAGAAGACAGTAGTAATACATCTGATGTATTAAAATATAAGGTTGATTGTAAAGCTGGAGAATATTTAGTTCAGTTTTATGTACATGGAATATATAAATCACCCTCTACTTTTCCAGATAAGGACATAGACCCAGACCAATGTATATTAAAAACTGACTGTGATACTGTAAATTTTGAAATGACAGTTATGAGTTCATTTAAGAACAAGGAAATAACTGTTAATATAAATGGTTATTATAGTTTGTCTGAAGGACTGAATATTACTAAAGATGATTTGAAGAAAAAATTTTCAGTAGTGCAAGGCGAAAGCGTAGGTATTGGTAATATAATTTCAACTCCTGTAGATAACAATATATTTAAAGCATCACAGCTGGGAACAGCTATTATTAAATTGAAAAAAAATGCTGATGCAAGCGTTCCAGGTGCTACGGATAATCCTATAACTATTACTATTAACGTAATAGATTCATTTGTTATGAATGTAACAGAAACGACTATGGCGGTTGGTTCGACGCTTGATCTTCATGGTGTAATAGGTTCAGGTGTACATGCAGAAGATTCCCAGTTTGAGTGGAGTATTGACAAGAAATATCTCGAACTAATAGGCAGTGAGCAGGGGCAATATGTAACAGTAAAAGCTAATAACCCAACTCCAACTAATCCTATTGAATATGCTGAAGTTACAGTTGAGTGGACTGATGATGAGGGTGTTACACGAGTTGCTAAGTGTAAGATTATTATAACAAACTCTGCCACTAATCTAAAGCTTAATCATAAGACGCTTAAGTTGGAGTCTGGTTCATCAGAGATACTTTCTATCGAGGGCCTTTCGGATCCCCAGAATATCGTATGGATGTCATCGAATACTAATATAGCTACTGTGGATCCTAAGTCTGGTGCTGTTAAAACGGAAGTAAAAGCTCAAGCTCAGACAGGTGATGTTGTAATTACAGCATATAACCCAGATAATGAAGCATATGCAACATGTAAGGTTACAGTCGTTTCGTCAGTTACCTCTCTTAAGATAGATAAAGGTCCTGCATATACAGCAGCTTTGGGAGAGCAGTATGTATTTTTAAAAGCTGTCTATCAGCCAAATAATGCCACAGAGACAGAGATGGAATGGATATCAACCAATGAAAAGGTTGCTACTGTTGATAAGAATGGTATGGTAACAATGCTTTCAAAGGGTGAAACTACTATTCAGGTTAAGCCGGTACATAACCCTAACAGTCTTATGGCAACATGTATCCTCACCGTCACAGACAAAGTAATGACAGATATTACCACAGATGTTACAAAGCTTGATATGAAAAAAGGTGAGACATATCAGGCAGTTGTAACTTATAAGCCTACAGATGCCTCTGAGACAAGCATGACATGGACATCGCTTGATACCAAAGTTGCCAAGGTTAGTAATACCGGTCTTATCACAGCGGTAGGTGTTGGTTCGACAAGTATCGTAGTTAAAGCTAATGTTGCTTATGATACGACGAACAATCCTAATAAATTTGCAGAGGCTGTTATCAATATTAATGTTCGTAATAAGCTGAACTCAATCAAGTTTGCTGCGGCTCCTATCTACATAGCAGCGGGTAACAGCCAGAAAATAGATGTGGTATTTAATCCTGCGAAGGATGTCAATACTAATCTTACATGGTCTGTATCTGATACAAGTATTATTAAAGTATCAAAGGATGGTGTACTTACAGGTGTAGCACCAGGTATAGCATTTCTTAATGTAATCGCAGAGGATATTGGTGGTGCAGGTATAAGCACACTTGTAAATGTAACGCCGAAACCTGTCTATGCTACTGACTTTGTATTAAGTCCTGATAAGGAAACTATACATGTGGGAGATGTATATACACTGGAGAAAAGTTTCTCTCCAAGTGGAGTTACGGAGACCAATCTTACATGGGACACTTCAGATGCCAACATCGCAACTGTAGATGAAGGTGTTGTTACGGCAAAGGCAGTAGGTGAGGTAGTAATCAGTGCAGTTTATACAGATGCTCCGAATGGAAAACCTATAACAAGGAGCTGTAGTTTTAAGGTAGAGCCGCCTATAGTCTATGCCACCGACTTTTCAGTATCACCGGCATCAGAAAATATATTAGTAGGTGGTACCTTTAATATTAATCCGGTATTTACACCAACTGATACAACTAACAAGAATGTTGATTATCAGTCACTTGATACAGGCGTTGCTACCGTAGACAACAATGGTGTAGTTACAGGTGTCGGCGCAGGAGATGTGCTGATTGTGTGCGTGGCTGAAGATGGAGGATTTAGAAGCGAATGTGCGGTACATGTAGAAAATGCCATACAGTTTTCATTGGATCCATCAGTCAGGGAACTTGCTGTAGGTCACAGCTTTACGCCTATTAAAGTTACAAAGCCTTCCACTGCTGATAAGACAGCTACATGGAAGAGTTCCAATACTGCCGTTGCCACAGTTGACTCTAAGGGAAAAGTAAAAGGTAAGAGAATAGGTACCTGTACGATCACATGTACACTTACCAATTATAATCAGAGTGCTAAGTGTATAGTAAAAGTAAGGAAACTTAACAGTAAAGTTAAATTTGATAAGACTAATATACGTATAGGTGTTGGTCAGACATACACAATCAAGAGAACAGTATGGTCAAATGCATCTACAACGCCTAAATTATCATGGAAAACATCCAATAAGCGTATACTTACCGTAAATAGTTCGGGTAAGATTAAAGGTATACGTGTAGGTCTTGCCAAGATAACAGCTATAACAAAAGACAAGATACATGCCAAAGCTGTATGTAATGTAAGGGTTATACGGCGTGCTAAAAGTATTGGTCTTAACACTGATTATATGGTTCTTTATGTAGGAAGGAGCAAGACACTTACTGCAAGATTCAGGCCTTCTAATGCAACCGTTAAGAAGGTTAAATGGACATCTGGCAATTCAAAGATAGCAAGAGTAACAGGTTCAGGAAAAGTAAGAGGTATATCAGTAGGTGACACATACATTACCGCTACTGCTACAGATGGAAGCAATAAAAAGGCAAAATGTTATGTCAAGGTACTTGAAGCTGTTCCTGCAACAAGTATTGTTGTAGCCCAGAAAGATATGACTATGAAGCGTGGTGATTCGGCTAAGCTTTCATTTACGGTATTACCATCCGATACATCTGACGGACTTAAGTTCTCATCTAACAATAAGCGTGTAGCTACAATAAATAGTAAAGGTGTTGTACATGCTGTTGGAACAGGTGATGCTGAAATAACCATACTTACAACGAGTGGAATTACTGCTAATGTTAATATAAATGTCGTTGCACTCAATAAGAAGTCAATTAAGATGAGACAGTATGATTCAGAAACACTTACTGTATTTGGTGCAAAGAATACGGTTACATGGTATTCATCCAATAAGAGAGTGGCAACTGTCGATAATAATGGTCTTGTTGTCGGTAAAGGCAAGGGTACAGCATATATTTATGCATATGTAAATGGATGTAAGCTTGGATGTAAAGTAACCATTACATCAGTAAATAGTTAGACATTTATAGGTGTTCTAATCTTAAGTGTACAGTAAGCTGCTATAGCACCGTAGGTGTGTAAAATAACCATAGTAATGATTAATTGTAACAGTTTAGCCTTATGGTTAAACTGTTACATTGCTTTTAGAAAGGGGTAAATATTTGTTAATTAATTTACACGTTAAAAACCTTGCGATTATAGATGAGGTTGAGGTTGATTTTTCGGAAGGAATGAATGTCCTTACCGGTGAGACTGGTGCCGGAAAGTCGATAATAATAGGCTCGATTAATTTGGCGCTTGGGGGTAAAGTTTCCAAAGATATTATTCGTAAAGGTAAAGAATCAGCTCTTGTGGAACTTCTTTTTTCTATTGAAAGTGATGCACAAAGAGATGCCATCAAAGAGCTTGGCATAGATCTTGATGACGATTCCATCCTTATTTCGCGTAAGCTGACAAGAGGAAGAAGCATTAACAGGGTAAATGGGGAGAGCGTTACGTTATCTATGTTAAAAGAGATAGCTGCGGTGCTTATAGATATTCATGGACAGAATGAACAGCAGTCTCTTCTTCACAAGTCAAAGCACATGGAGATAGTAGACAGGTATGCAAAGGATATGATGAAGGGAAAGGATGACAAACTTGCCGAATCATATAGAAAATATAAGGAGTTACTTGCAAAGAAGGATTCCAGTGATATGTCTGAAGAGGAAAGACTAAGGGATGAAGCATTTGTGCGCTATGAACTTGATGAGATAAAGGATGCAGCTCTTGTGCACGGTGAGGAAGAAAGACTTGCAGAAGAGTATAAGAAACTGTCCAATGCTTCTTCTATAGCCGAAGGACTTGGCGAGATATATTCTATGACAGGAAGTGGGGGAAGCCAGAGTGTATCAGATTCACTTGGTTACAGTCTTAGGATTATCAATAAGCTGTGTGAATATGATGATGAAATCGGTCAGTTTGCAAGTCAGCTTTCTGATATAGATGAACTTGTATCTGACTTTAACAGGGAAATATCTGATTTTATAGATGGTATGGAACTTAGCGGGGAAAGACTTGACGAGGTCGAAAAACGACTTGACCGCATCAGAAATATTAAAGCAAAGTACGGCGGTACTACCGAAAAGGTCAATGAGTATGCCAAAGAACTTCAGGAAAAGCTTGACAGATACCAGGTATATGAAGAGTACCAGAAAGAACTTGATGAAAAGATTGAAAAAGAGCTTTCAAAATTAAAAAAATTGTCTGAGGAAGTTTCAGCAGTCAGAAAGAAATGTGCTAAGGTTTTGGAGAAAAAGATTACGGACGCACTTATCGAATTAAATTTTCTACAGGTTAATTTTAAGATAGAAGTAAGACCACTTGAAGAATATACAGTTAATGGTATTGATGAGATAGAATTTATGATTTCAACCAATCCCGGAGAGGATATGAAGCCGATAGGTCAGGCTGCATCAGGCGGAGAATTATCAAGAATCATGCTTGCAGTAAAAGCTGTGCTTGCAGAGCATGATGAGATAAGTACACTTATCTTTGATGAGATAGATGTGGGAATAAGCGGACGTACAGCACAGAAGGTCGCAGAGAAAATGGCACTTATAGCCGGTTCTCATCAGGTAATATGCATATCACATCTTGCACAGATAGCGGCTATGGCAGATGCACATTATCTGATTGAAAAAAATAATGATGACAACCATACAAGTACCGACATAAAACTACTAAGTGATGAAAAGTCGGTTGATGAACTTGCACGAATACTTGGCGGAGTGCAGATTACGGATGCTGTCATAGAAAGTGCAAAAGAGATGAAGCTTCTTGCCGGCGATGTGAAAAAGAAGATACGCCAGTAAAAACATATGTTTAGTCAATATTTTTAAAAGCAAAAGTCTTATGACAGCATTTATAAATGATATGGCTGAACGTTTATTTTAAAAATATAAAAGCATAGAAAGAGAGCGAATGGTACATTATATTTATGTAACATTCGTTTTCTTTTTTTAATTAGCAAAGAAAATTCTTTATTTGGAGAGAACATATAATAAGTCCGGAGGTCATTTATGATGCATAAAATCCAGTTAAGTGATAGTCAGAAAATTGTATATAAAAGATGTCTCGTATCAGCTCTTTTTTTAAATATCTTTGTAGCAGTATATTTTTATCTGTGGAATATTGACAGCAGAATACCTGACAATATCCTTCTTATAGAAAATAGAGAGGAAAAGTTTGATTTTGGTGTTCCTCTGGAGGGAGAAATTGAAA
>JALERT010000189.1 GCA_022764445.1 Lachnospiraceae bacterium
AACTTCGTCTTCTGTAAATCCATAATACTGTGTAATCGGTTTTGATTTAAGCATTGTATATTCCGTGAAGTTATTGAGTGCAGACTCATCCTTTATCTTCTTAATCGGTAAAATTCCTGTGATATATGCCAAAGCCAAAAAGGATTTTGATTCTTCTGATTTAAATAACGAATGAAGAAACTGCAAATAATTGTGTACAATCTCTCTATCATTGCTGTTTCTGATGACGCAATCCCACTCATCTATAATAATTACAAATGGTATATTTGTTTTCTTGTAAACAGACATAAGAACTGTACTTAATTTTTTTGAATAATCAATTTCTTCATTAAATTCATGCTTTAATTCATCTATTATATATTCCTTTATCTTATCTGTAAGATTATCCTTGAAATCATCCCAAAACGAAGAAACATCCAAATGTATTACATTATACTTATTCATGTATTTCTTATAATCTGCATGAGAAGCAATCTTCGTATCCTCAAATAACTTTGTGGAATCACATCCAAGACTGTAGTACGCATCAATCATTCCGGCTGCATGTGATTTTCCAAAGCGTCTGGCATGGCTTACTGCAAGATATCTACTACTAGTGCTTAATACTTCATTTAAATATTTCAAAAGTCCTGTTTTATCTACATATATTTTGCTCTTTTTATCACTCGCAAAACTATCATTATCAGGATTAAAATACACGCCCATTTTCTCACCTCATCTCATATAAATAAATATTCCTCATTTTATCTGTATTTTTAGTATATTTTTATTCAAATATATTGTCAATTAGGATTTCTATCTGAGATTTTTAGTTTATGTGAATCTATATCAAATAATGTATCTATTACGAGAAAGAACTTTTCTATATAGTAAGAATCCCCACTCCCGGACTATGGCATATCCGGAAGCGGGGATTTTATAAATAAGGAGAACCTTTTAATAAAACATAAGCTACAACTGGCAGGTTTTATGAATGTAGGAAATGTTAGATGTGAACTGTTACAGCTCAATGTATTACCTCGCACACTTATACTGCAGTTCTTCCCAGCGTCTGTCAACTTCTGCCTGGAACTGCTCGATAAGGTCTTCATTTCCTTTTTTGAAGAGATGCTTAAATCTTCCCTGCGCTCTGAGAAAATCTTCGATAGGAAGTTTTTTCTTTGGCTCATATGTAAGAGTCCACTTTCCATGATCTACTTCAAAGAGTGGCCAGTAGCATGTCTCTACGGCAAGCTTACATATCTTCATTATATCGGCTGTATCGTATCTCCATCCTCTTGGACATGGAGTCATTACATTTAAGAAGCATGCGCCTTCTGTATAGATGGCTTTTTCGGCTTTCATGTGTATATCCTTAAAGTCCGGTGTAAAAGTAGTCTGTGCCACATATGGTACATCATGATCGGCTATGATGCTTGCAAGATCTTTTCTGTTCTGCATCTTACCGTTTGACTTCTTACCTACAGGTGTTGTAGTTGTGTCTGCATACATAGGTGTTGCTGAAGATCGCTGAATGCCTGTATTCATATATGCGCCGTTGTCATAGCAGACATATACCATGTCATGACCACGTTCCATAGCTCCTGATAATGACTGGAATCCTATATCGTATGTACCGCCGTCACCACCGAATGTGATGAATTTAAAAGTCTCATCCTCTGGAATTTTTCCACGCTTTTTGAGAGCTTTGTATGCAGTCTCAACACCGCTGAGAGTAGCACCTGCATTTTCAAATGCATTATGTATGTAACTGTCTTCCCATGCTGTATAAGGATACATGAAAGAAGAAACTTCAAGGCATCCTGTTGCATTGCCTATAACAGCTCTGTCACCTTCATGAAGTGCACGAAGAACCGCACGAACTGCTATGGTAGCACCGCATCCGGCACACATACGGTGTCCCGGCGCAAGACGCTCCGGTTTATTCATCATTGTTTTTAAACTATAATCACTCATTTATGGCCTCCTATATTTAGCGTAATCCTATGTATTTATGTTGCTCGACTTTTTTACCATTAACCACAATGTCTTCAAGCTCTGCAAATATGTCATACACTTCATTTACTGTAAAATCTCTTCCTGCAAGACCATAGATGTAATTGACTGCTTCAATCATAACCTTGCTTCTATAAAGACCCTGTGTAACTTCACTTCCTAAAGGACCCCCATTACCATTGTAGCTTTCACATCTGTCCATAATCGCAACAGCCTTACATCCTTTAAGTGCCTGTGCAATCTCTTCTGCCGGGAATGGACGGAACACTCTTAACTTAAGTATGCCGACTTTCTTACCTTTACTGCGAAGATGGTCTACAGCTTCTTTTGCTGTTCCTGCTGCCGAACCCATTATAAGCATAATGTAATCAGCATCTGCTGTCTTATATTCTTCAAAAAGGCCATACTCTCTGCCTGATATTTCAGCAAATTTCTTTGCTACTTCAAGTATAACTTCTTTAGAATTTTCAAGAGCTTCCTCCTGATTTTTCTTAGCTTCCATAGCATAGTTGGAAACTGAATAAGGTCCTACTGCTATAGGTTTTCCCGGATTAAGAAGATATTCCTCCGGCTCGTACTCTCCAACAAAATCTTTTACAGGTTTGTCTTCAAGAAGTTCTATATTTTCTACGGCATGGCTTGTGATAAAACCATCCTGGCAAATCATAACCGGAAGATGCACTCTCGCATCTTCTGCTATAGGGTACGCCTGAATAAAGTTATCATATGCTTCCTGATTGTTCTCTGCATATATCTGAATCCAGCCTGTATCCCTTGCACCCATACCATCTGAATGATCACAGTTGATATTGATTGGTCCTGAAAGTGTACGGTTGACCAGTGTCATTACCAAAGGAAGTCGGTTGGATGCGGCAAGAAGAAGTTCCTCCCACATAAGAGCCAGTCCCGCTGATGATGTTGCTGTTAACGTTCTTGCACCTGCTGCCTCTGCTCCTATCGCAGCACTCATGGAAGAATGTTCGCTCTCTACCGGGATAAACTCTGTATCTATCTCACCATTTGATATATATGTTGATACCATCTGTGGTATCTCTGTAGAAGGTGTTATGGGAAATGCCGGCATAACATCCGGATTTACCTGACGTATCGCAAAGGATACAGCTTCATTTCCTGACATACGTTCTTTAATAGCCATTAGATATTGCCCTCCTTCATCTCTATTGCTCCAAACGGACATACATTGGCGCATATACCGCAACCCTTGCAATGATCCATATCAAATTCACCTCTTAAGCCATCCTTTACAGGTATACTGCAATCCGGACATACCGGTGCGCAAAGCAGACACTGTTTACATTTATCTGCATGAAATACCGGTGTATTCGTTCTCCACTCACCTGTCTTGAAGAGTTTGGATGTTCCTCCCGCAAATATCATAAGACCTTCTGTAAGATCTTCATGAGGAGTTTTTTCATTAATCTTTGTAATATCTGTTCTCATCGTTGTCTCCCATTTTTTAATTACTGTAACAATTCAGCCATATAAATCACAGATAAGATTCGAGCTTGCTCTGTATACTATCTGTGATTTATATGGTAGAATAGCCTTTCATTCTCGTAATGAATAAAACAAAAGCTGCAAAGCAGCGACTGACAGCAATCCATAACTATACTCCTTTGTATAAATAAAAATTGCTGGCAGGTTTTATGAATGTAGGGAATGGAAGGCTGAATTGTAACAATTCAGCCATATAAATCACTAGCCCTTACAAACATTTAGAGATTGCAAAAAACGCAATCTCTAATGACAAAATCAATATAATCTTTTATACAATTACCATTTATGCGCTGAGACTCATGTCTTTCTCAATCGCCTCTGCAACTGTATCATATGCCATTTCAAGAGCTTTCATATTACCTGCAATAACTTCCGGTTTCTTTGCAAATTTATGCTTGTATGATGCCTTCATTTCTTTAATAAATGTTTCTCTAGGCATTACGTTGCTTACTGCAACTGTAGCTGCAAGCATAGGTGAGTTAGGGAAGTTTTTGCCAAGCGTCTCTACTGAAATCTTTCTGGCATCAACTGTGTAAACTCTGCCTTCATAGTCATTAAGCTTATCCATTACTTCCTCTCTTGACTTTGAAGTATTGATAATAATAGCGCCGTCCTCCTTAAGACCTGCTGTTACATCAACAGAATCAAGAAGCGTCTCGTCTACAACAACTACATAATCAGGTGTATATATATTGGAATGAACGCGAATCTTATCAGGACTTATTCTGTTGTAAGCTGTAATAGGTGCTCCCATACGCTCAGGACCATACTCAGGAAATCCCTGAACGTTCTGTCCTGTCTTGAATGCTACGTCAGCAAGAAGTAATGCTGCTGTCTTTGCTCCCTGACCTCCACGGCCATGCCATCTGATTTCAATTCCGTTCTTCATAATATCCTCCTAAAATATACTATTATTTAATATCACAATTTGCCAACTCAGTTATGTTGAATTTATTTCACTTTAATGTTTCGTTGTTTTCACTCAGCAATTACTATTATACATAGTATTTAGAAAATGTAAAGCGAAAACGTGAACTTTTCTTCATTTGAATGATGAATTTTTTTCATCTTCAAGATTGTCTACACCTATTGGCAATGCAATGTATAACATACATCCAAACCATTTCTAAGCTTTACTTTTCAATCTTTCTTTTTGTTAATCAAAAGAACAATACGTATTAAATGATAAACTCCTCAATAACTCTCGCTACCCCATCTTCATCATTCGAGGTTGTAATAAAATCCGCAACCTCTTTTACTTCGGGCTGCGCATTTGCCATAGCTACGCCTATACCTGCATACTCAATCATTGATATATCATTAAATCCGTCACCGCATGCTATCATATTTTCTCTTTTATTACCTGTAATCTCACAGAACTTTTCAAGTGATGCTGCCTTGTCTATTCCCTTTGGTGTTATCTCTATAAAGAATGGTTCTGAACGTGAAACGTTAAGAACATCACCAAACTTTTCTTTTATCGCTTCTTCTTTTTTCGGAGCGATTTCAGGATCAGCCGTACCAAGGCATTTATTTACAGGAAAATCTATATATTCTGCCACATCTTTTCTATACTGTATAGGAAGTTTATTTATCCTTGATTCGAGTTCAATATATTTATTACGATTGTCATTGGCCACTATTCCATCACTGTCATATGAGGCAAGTCCTATATTTAATTCATCTGCCATGTCAAATAACTTTGGAACTATTTCTTTTGGAAGCGTCTGCTGATAAACAACTTCTCCCGTCTTACACTCTTTAATCATTCCTCCATTGTATGACAAAATATATCCGCCGAATTTATCAAGTTTCAGTTCTTCTGCAAGAGGCTCTACTCCAGGAGTTGGTCTTCCCGATGCAAGTACAACCGTATGTCCCATTTTCTGTATTTTCATAATTGCTTCTTTTGTATCCGGTGTTATTTCCTTATTGGAATTAGTTAGTGTTCCGTCTAAGTCTAATACTAAAACTTTTTTATCCATTGTAAATTTACTCCTGTTTTTATTTATATGATATCAGAGGCAAATGCTTTTGGTTCTTTACCCCTAACTTAAACTTTGAATTACTGTTTTTCTATCTTATGCAAACTGGCTGTTGTAAAGGGTAGCATAAAATCCTCCTGCTGCAAGAAGACTTTCATGATTTCCCTGCTCTATGATGTTGCCGTCTTTCATTACAAGAATTATATCCGCACTCTGTATTGTAGATAATCTGTGGGCAACTATAAAACTTGTGCGCCCTTCCATAAGTTTGGCAAAGGCATTCTGTATCTTTAATTCTGTTCGTGTATCTATAGAAGATGTTGCTTCGTCGAGTATAAGCATAGGAGGCTTGCAAAGCATTACTCTTGCTATACAAAGAAGCTGCTTCTGTCCCTGTGAAAGATTATCACCATCTTCTTTAACAATTGTGTCATAACCATTAGGAAGACGTTTTATGAAACTGTGTGCATGCGATGCTTTTGCGGCTTCTATTACTTCTTCCCTTGAAGCATCAGGTTTACCCATAGCTATATTGTCATAAATAGTGCCGTCCTTAAGCCATGTCTCCTGAAGTACCATTCCGATATTATGACGAAGGCTTTCTCGTGTAAGCTCCCTTATATCTGTACCATCTACCTTTATGCTTCCATTATCCACATCATAAAACCTCATCAAAAGATTGATTACCGTAGTCTTTCCACAACCTGTAGG
>JALERT010000209.1 GCA_022764445.1 Lachnospiraceae bacterium
ATTGACTGACTTTGGTCAGACGCTTGCTCCTATTCTTGATGCCATGTGCGATTGGGGAACCAATTATCTAAACGGATAACTTTTCAAAGTTTTCTTCACATTTCTTTTCAAAAAACTGCAAGCATTTTGCAAGCACACAAATCGGGAAGCCTTGATTTATAAGGCTTCCCGCTATTTTCACATCATTCAAACTCAATCGTTCCCGGTGGCTTACTGGTCAAATCATAAAATACCCTGTTAACTCCCTTAACTTCATTTATAATTCGACTCATAACCTTCTGGAGAACTTCAAAAGGAATCTCTGCGCTTTCGGCTGTCATGAAATCAATTGTGTTGACAGCACGAAGTGCTATTGCATAATCGTAGGTTCTTTCGTCACCCATGACACCAACTGAACGCATGTTGGTGAGGGCTGCGAAGTACTGACCTATTGATTTATCAAGACCTGCGTTTGCAATTTCCTCGCGGTAGATTGCATCAGCTTCCTGAACGATCCTACATTTTTCAGCTGTTACTTCTCCGATTATACGGATACCAAGTCCCGGACCTGGGAATGGCTGACGGAATACAAGCTTTTCAGGGATACCAAGCTCAAGTCCTGCTTTACGTACTTCATCCTTGAAAAGACTGCGAAGTGGTTCAATTATTTCTTTAAAATCAACATAATCAGGAAGTCCACCTACATTATGGTGTGATTTAATTACAGCGGACTCTCCACCAAGACCACTTTCAACTACATCAGGATAAATTGTACCCTGTACAAGAAAATCTACGGCTCCTATTTTCTTAGCTTCCTCTTCAAATACACGAATGAACTCTTCACCTATTATCTTACGTTTCTTCTCTGGTTCTGTCACTCCGGCAAGTTTTTCATAGAAACGTTCTTGTGCATTTACACGGATGAAGTTAAGATCGTATGGACCATTAGGACCAAATACTTCCTCTACTTCATCGCCTTCGTCTTTACGAAGAAGTCCCTGATCTACAAATACACATGTAAGCTGATTTCCTATTGCCTTAGACATCATAACAGCTGCTACTGATGAATCAACACCACCTGATAAAGCACAAAGAACTTTTCCGTTACCAACCTTTTCGCGAATTTCTTTTATGGAATTTTCAACAAACGAATCCATTCTCCATGTTCCTGCACAGCCACATATATTACGCACAAAATTATAAAGCATTTCTGTACCATGCTCTGTATGAAGCACCTCAGGATGGAACTGTATTGCATAAAGCTTCTTATCCTCATTCTCTGCTGCCGCAACCGGACAGTCGGCAGTGTGGGCTACTATTCTAAATCCAGGAGCAGGAGTTGCTATTCTGTCAAAATGGCTCATCCAGCAGATTTCTTTTTCCTGAAGATTTTCAAACAGTCTTGAAGAACAGTCAAGAGTAACTTCTGTCTTTCCGTATTCTCCAACTTCCGGTGTCTCTACCTTACCGCCAAGCACATGCATCATAAGCTGTGCACCATAGCAAAGCCCCAGTACCGGGATACCAAGTTCAAAAAGTTCCTTACTATATGTCGGTGAATCAGGCTCATAACAGCTGTTTGGCCCACCTGTAAGAATTATTCCTTTAGGATTCATCGCCTTAATCTCTTCAAGGGAAGTACGATAAGAATAAATCTCACAATAGACATTACATTCTCTGACACGTCTTGCTACAAGCTGATTGTACTGACCGCCAAAATCAATGACTATTACCTTTTCGTTATCCATTGATATTTATCCTCCTTGTATGATTATGAAACAAATCATATTTTTTAAAAACTATATTTTATTATAAAATAGCCACTGATTAATGACAAGCATTTTTTATCCATATATAGTGTAATAATCCTATATTTGGTTACTGTACAAACGCAAGCTTGACACTTGCTGTCAAACTATGCACAAATAATTAAATTGTGCCAGATTACAGCCCCATGCATTAATTTGTCATAAGGTATTTTCCAATTTTTAATTAGTACCTCCTTATCACATCCGCTGACAGATTTTATGAATGCAGGAAATATTATGTGTAAACTTTAACATACTCGCAGATATTTTCATCTATCGGACAATCTTTCTTTTAGAAGAAAAATGACTCTGCCACCTATTCAGCAGCAGAGCCATCTACTTCCAGACTATTTTACAGTCTGATTTTCATTTATCCTGCAAATAAAGTTGCAGGTTTTCTTCATTAGTTCATACTAGAATATGTCCCAGACATCATCTAATTTATCAAATATCCCTGAAGATGAGCTGGAACTATTTTGAGGGAATCATCCTTGCTATCCTTCCTGCAAATTCGTTAAAGTTCTGTGTCTGAAGAATTACTTTTCCCGGTCCGACAAGTCTTGTAAGGAATAATCCTTCCCCTCCAAAGAAAATGTTCTTAAAGCCTTTTACGGTCTCAATCTCATATCCTACACTTCTGTCAAATGCAACGATATTTCCTGTATCTACCTTAATCACTTCTCCGGGAGCTAATTCTTTTATAACCTTATCTCCGTCTATCTCAAGAAATACCATTCCGTTACCTGTGATTTCTTCAAGGATGAAACCTTCACCACCAAAAAGACCTGATGAAAATTTCTTTGTAAGTGTTACACTGAGATTAACTCCTGGCTCTCCACAAAGGAAAGCTCCTTTTTGGCAAATAAGACCATTTGTCTGACCTATGTCTATAGGAAGTATTTCTCCGGCTACTGTTGATGCAAATGCAATAGATGCTCCCGGCTGCGTTGCAGTGTAATACGCCATGAACATTGATTCACCGGCAAACATTCTTCCAACGCCTTTAAGAAGACCACCGCCTGTACTTGTTTCCATCTTAATTCCATCTGTCATCCAAGCCATTCCGCCTGACTGTGTATACATCTGCTCCCCCGGCTGGTCAAATAAAACCTCAACTGCAGGCATTGTGTTCCCTATAATTCTATATTTCATTTTTCCCCCTTATCTGTATGCAGCTGCATACCTTGTACTTTAGAATATGTTAAATATAAACATATTTTATCATAATAATATTTGTCTGAAAAGTAAATTTTTTGTTTGTTATCTTAATACAAGAAGAGGATCTACAGTTTTACCATTTTCCATAACCTGAAGGTAAAGATTGCTTCCTTCCTCTGTATAATACTTAGTTGGTTCGGCTATTTTTCCTAAAAGTTCCCCTTCCTTTACTTCTTTTCCGTTATTAACAGTTATATCCTTAAGCTGTCCATATGTGACGGTATAATTACTTCCTATATCGACAGTAACATAATTACCTATTTCTTCATTTTTTCCAACTTTAATAACTGTTCCATCTGCTGCCGATTTTACAGCTGTTCCCTTCTTAGCAGCTATTGCAATAGCAGGATTACACTTATACTGTGCAAGTGTCTTAAAATATACTGTATTATTCATACTGTATTTAAGGATTACATCACCATTGACAGGCCATATAAGCCCTTTTTCTTCATTAAATGTATGTTTTCCATTCACTCCCGACATAACGGTAACTGCATCGTTTTTATCTTCGCTTTTACTTTTATCATCCTTAACATCATTACTTTTCTTATTTGCTTTATTATTTTCTGCTAAATCAATTTTTTTGTCTGTGATATCTTTTATGTCTTTTTTATCTTCTGTTTTTTCATTTGTTTTGCTTTTCTGATCTGATATATCAGCTGTTTTAGTGGTTTTTTCAGTTTTTCCAGCCACTTCATCTCCATTTTTATTTGATGCTGCCTTATTAGAATCTTCTGTCTGTGTCTCTGCAAAAAGATTTCCTCCATTGTCCTTTTTGCCATAATTCATCTTGTAATACACTGTTCCGACTGCAAGCAGACATACCATTGCTGTACAAACGGAAAGATAAAATCCTTTTTTCTTCCAAAATGATTCCTTATCTTCAATCATAATTATTTCCTCCTTTCAAATGAAAAGCACCCCGATGCTAATCGGAGTGCTGCGATAGTATCTGCTAGTATTTTTAACAGATATTTTTCTTTTATTCATTTTGGGTTGCGAAATCACAATTTTTTTATTATCTTTTTTTCTTTGATATATATCTATTCTTTATCATTTACAAAATTCTGCGATTCTTCATATGATGATTTTCCATCATTTTCAGAACCATGTGAATCAACATAACCGTCATTACTTTCGTTTACATAACTTTGTGACTGATTATAAACAACATTACTATCTTTTAAAGAATACTTTGTATTATCATAAACATCATTGTTTTCACTTACAGAACCCTGTGTCCGGCTATAAACCATGT
This sequence comes from Lachnospiraceae bacterium, assembly GCA_022764445.1. GTDB lineage: Bacteria > Bacillota > Clostridia > Lachnospirales > Lachnospiraceae > Butyribacter. The sequence continues at coordinate 4,264 of JALERT010000209.1, forward strand.
TATCTCCATTTGCAGGTGACTGTGTCTGGTTGTAAGCCATGTTATCTCCTTTTACGGGTGGCTGTGACTGGTTGTAAGCCATGTTATCTCCATTTACAGATGGCTGTGGCTGGTTGTAAGCTATATTTCCTCCATTTACAGGTGGATATGGCTGATTTTCTGTCATATTGCGATAATATACAGGTGCATGCGTATATATCTTTTTCTCATGATAATATACAACACTGGTATCACTAAGAAGATCGTGCAAACCTCTCTTTTCCTTATCAACACCAATCATAATATAGCCGACATATATTATTACAGAAGAGAGAAATCTTCCTACTGACTCTCTAAATGCAACCTCAAAAAAAGTCATTTTACGTTCTTCTGTGCTTACTACACGGAGATGAAAAAGTTTCTTGCCAAGTGTAGAGCCGGTGTAATAAGTAAGCAGTACAAAATACGTTACTGTTAATAAATAAAATACAATATCTTTTATAGAATAATCAAATATTATATCTTTTACAATAAAATTATTGGGAGCTGCAATTGTAAATATCCAGACTGGTATCCTGACTACAAGTAAAGCAACACTTACGATGATCATATCTACTATATAAGCAGCGAGACGTACAAAGAATCCGGCATATACTTTATTATCTGCTTTTTTATTCTGCATAATACTTTAACACCCCGTTTCCTTTATTCTCTATGATATCCTGTGCCAGATCTGTTTCTGACTTTGGAGTAAGCTTCTTTGCAGCACCGAACAAACTCTTCATAAAACTAGAAAGACTATCGTCAGGTGTAAAGTATGTAATATTTTTAGGAAGACCTGCTTCTTCTTCAAATGCTTTTTTCTCTTCTTCAATTGAACCTATCTCATCTATAAGACCTTTTTCTTTAGCCTGCTTTGCAGAGTAAATTCTACCATCAGCTAATTTTCTCACTGTACTCTCGTCAATTTTTCTTCCAGTACTTACAATTCCAACAAACTGATCATAAGCTTCATCTACAAGTGACTGAAGTATCTTATACTGTTCATCTGTAAGGTCAAGTCCAGCAGAACCCATAGATTTATTTGCTCCACTTGTTATATCAATTTCTTTAAGACCAATCTTGTCATATAAATCTTTACAATTCATAAGTGAAACTATAACACCAATTGAACCGGTCCAACAGTTGCGGTTAGCATATATCTTATCAGCTGCCATTGCCATGTAATAACCTCCGGAGCAAGCTTCATCTGCAAAGTATGCCCAGATAGGTCTTCCTGTCTTTTCCTTATACTCCATAAGCTTAAGATACATTTCATCTGTCTGATATACGGCTCCTCCAGGACTGTTTACATATAAAAGTATTCCCTTATTTTTATCTGATTTTTCCATCTGATCGACATAATTCATATATAACTCATGATTATAACCACTGTCAGATTTAAATGCTGAATCTGATGATGCGCCAATCTCTCCTTCGATGTTCATAACACCTATAAAATCTTCATTAGGAAGATCCATTTTCTGATTAGCCTGATCATCAATAATCTGACTGAATACGCTCTTAGTAGTTTCCGCCTGCTTTGCAGCCATCTTACTGCTAAGTACATTCGACAATGCTCCCGTTACTCCTACTGCTATAATTACAGCACCTGTAACTACGATACCAACAATTTGCTTTGTTTTCATGATATACTCCTCCAATTATTTAATATAACAATTATGTACAAAATATAATCATATAAGATAAGATACGGATATCACCATATTGATTAAATATGGCAACATCCGTATTTTTACATATGCGTTTAATATAAACTATTATCCCTCAACTTCTACCTTGACTTTTTTAAGATTCCATATCTCTTTTGCATACTCTTCGATAGTTCTGTCAGATGAGAACTTTCCTGATTTTGCTACGTTTAACATAGCTGAACGAGCCCATCCTGTAGTATCACGATATGCTTCCTCAACTCTCTTCTGTGCTTCTGCGTAAGAACGGAAGTCTTTAAGGATAAAGTACATATCTGGGCGACCACCCTGACCATCAAGTAATGAGTTATAGATATCACGGAATTCATCGTAATTATTTGGTGAATAAGTTCCATCTACAAGCTGTGTAAGTACGGCACGAATATCAGGATCTGTATTATATATATCTCTAGGATTGTACTGGCCATTATGCTCATATTCTATTACTTCATCAGAAGACATACCAAATATGAATGCATTTTCCTCACCAACTTCTTCTACTATCTCTACGTTGGCACCATCCATTGTACCAAGAGTAAGAGCACCATTAAGCATAAACTTCATGTTACCTGTACCTGATGCCTCTTTACTTGCTGTAGATATCTGTTCTGATACATCTGCTGCCGCAAAGATTATCTCTGCATTTGACACGCGGTAGTTCTCGATAAATACAACTTTAATCTTACCATTAATAGACTTATCATTATTAACCACATCAGCAACACTGTTGATAAGTTTGATAATTGACTTTGCTCTCTTATAACCAGCTGAAGCCTTTGCACCAAAAATAAATGTTCGTGGATAGAAATCCATACCAGGATTTTTCTTTAACTGGTTATAAAGGTACATAATATGAAGTATATTTAAAAGCTGTCTCTTATACTCGTGGAGACGCTTAACCTGAACATCAAATATAGAACGAGGATCTACCTCAATACCATTATGCTCTTTGATATATTTTGCAAGACGAACCTTATTCTGATATTTAATATTCATAAATTCTTTCTGGCTGAGTTCATCATCAACATATGTTGAAAGCTCATTAATATGAGAAAGATTTGTAATCCATTCATCACCAATCTTCTTTGTAACCCAGTCTGCAAGAAGAGGATTACCATGAAGAAGGAATCTACGCTGTGTAATACCGTTAGTCTTATTGTTGAACTTCTCCGGCATCATTTCATAGAAGTCCTTTAACTCCTGATTCTTTAATATCTCAGTATGAAGTCTGGCAACACCATTTACGGAAAAACCTGCTACGATAGCAAGATTAGCCATCTTAACCTGACCATCATAAATTATAGCCATCTTCTGAACCTTACTATAATCATTAGGATATTTAGCCTGTATCTCAAGGATAAATCTTCTGTTTATCTCTTCTATAATCTGGTAAATTCTAGGAAGAAGTCTTGAGAACAACTCGAGAGGCCACTTTTCAAGAGCTTCTGACATAATTGTATGATTAGTATATGCACATGTCTTTGTAGTTATATCCCATGATTCCTCCCATGAAAGACCATAATCATCCATGAGTATACGCATTAATTCTGCTATTGCAACTGTTGGATGTGTATCATTAAGCTGGAAACATACCTTTTCATAAATCTTGTGTATGTCATCATGATTTTCCATATATTTAAGAACTGCACGCTGTACACTTGCTGATACAAAGAAGTACTGCTGTTTAAGACGGAGCTCTTTACCAGCCATATGATTGTCATTTGGATAAAGCACCTCACAGATTGTACGTGCAAGATTCTGCTGTTCTACAGCCTTCTGGTAATCACCCTTATCAAATGAATCGAGGTTAAATGTATCTATCGCCTCAGCATCCCATATACGAAGAGTATTAACTACGTTGTTATTATATCCGACAATAGGTACATCATAAGGTACTGCACGTACTGACTGATAATTTTCCTGAACGAATCTGTCTTTTCCATTCTTATCTTTACGTATAGTTACATAACCGCCAAATTTAACTTCAACAGCATACTCAGGACGCTTAATCTCAAATGGATTGCCATACTTAAGCCAGTCATCCGGCTTTTCTACCTGATATCCATTCTCTATAACCTGCTTAAACATACCATACTTATAACGAATACCACATCCGTATGCGGGATATCCTAATGTTGATAATGAATCAAGGAAACAAGCTGCAAGACGTCCAAGTCCACCATTTCCAAGAGCTGCATCAGGTTCCTGATCTTCTATAACATCAAGATTCATACCAAGTTCTTCTATCGCATCTTTAATAGCCTTATTACCTTTTAAATTTATAATAATGTTACCAAGTGCACGACCTGTCAAAAACTCCATTGACAAATAATACACTGTCTTAACATCCTGTTCTTCATATGTTTTATGTGTAGCCATCCACTGATCAACCACAAAATCTTTTACAGCATATGCCACAGCCTGGAACTTCTGCTGATCATCTGCTTCACTTATTGACTTACGGAAAAGTACTTTTAAATAATCTTCAACTTCTTTTTTGAATTCTTCTTTGTTCAATTCTTTCATCTATATGTTCCTCCTCAACAACATCTATTATGTACACTCTGAATTTACTTTAACATTATATACTACCGCTATTTAAAAATCAATTAATTATTATTATTTTTTTAGTTCATTGTTTTAGCGTCATAAAATTGCTGCTTATTTTCCTAAAACAATGTATTTTCCTTATTTTTCACCTATTATTAGAGCATATTTTTTGCTTAAATTAATATATATTTACTAATATTACATCAAAGGAACATATATGTTAAACCGAAAAAAACACTGTTATAACCGAATAAATTTATTATTATATTCATTATTATTACTTATTTTATGCCCTTTTATGACTTCATGTTCATCAAAACAAGACTATCCAAAGACTTCAGACATTGATTATACCATAGTAACAGGTTCTGATATTCCTTCAGAACTAAAAGAACTTATAAAAGAAAGACGCGAAAACAGCTTCGAGTTAAGTTACAGTGACGGATCATATCTTTATATTGTAAAAGGATACGGAAGACATGACACCTCCGGATATAATGTAAGTGTCACCGATCTATATCAGTCAGATGACAATATAATTTTTGAAACTGATATAAAAGGACCTTCCGAAGATGATAAAGTACACGAAAGGGCAACTTATCCTTATATAGTTGTTAAAACAGAATATATGGGAAATTCAGTTGTATTTAAATAAATATTATGTTACTTCCGTTTATTTGAATGCCTCCTTTTTTATAACTCTATATTTGATATTTGCAAATGTAACTATATCATTTAATTTACAATGTATAGTTACATGGGCAGATATCTTTTTATCATTAATATATGTACCATTGGTGGAGCCAAGATCTTTAATATTTATCCCATCAGATTCAGGATATATCATTGCGTGGCGTCTGCTTATCTGCATTAATGGTATGTATATATCACTTTCATTTGATCTTCCAATTATATATCCCTCTTCTTTGTCCTTTTTCATTGTAATGCCATTATGCATAGTTATAAGAATATTTTCTGGAGCCACCTTACCACCAAATCGTTTATCTGATTTATAATCGCCACATAAAGCAAGACCATACACTTTATCATCTGTTGCTTTTACACCTTTATCATATTTTGTGTCTTTACAGATACTCTCTTCATTTTTATTATAATCCGTATCACTATCGGATTTATCTTCAGGTATACACTGGAAGTTATTCATATAAAGTTTTACATTATCATATAAAAATCCGTCACAAGCCAAAATGTTGTACATACCATATATAAATTCCACTGCCATTTTATCATTATGATCTGTCTTTTTAAGGAAAAAGGATGTTAATTCAATTATATCTTTTTGAAAGTCACTTTCTCTCCAAGGCACACAGCATACTGCAATCTTATTATTTCTTTTATCAAGATAAATATAATCCGGCTTTATAACATAATTTTCTTCATATATAAAATATGCTTCTCCCTGTTGAAGAGCTCCTGCAATACCATCATATACATTATACAAAAAGCTATAATCTGCTTTTTTTATCTTAAGATATTCCTCCACTGATATCATGCCTTTTGTATTATAATAAAAGCATTTCTTATTATCCTCATATCTAAGCTCCATATTAATAATACAGTTAATATCATTATTAATAAGCATCTTTTCTGCCAGTGTATCTTTTTCCTCGTTTTCTTCTGTAAGCATAAAATATGACATTCTACTGTCTTTTATATCTGTTCTGTCTAGAATAATTATCTACCCCTTTTACTATTTTTATTTATGATTCCAATTAATTTCACTATCTTCTGTTAATTTTACTGCCTGTCATGCGTCTTTTCCTTATTGTCGCCAAATATTTCTTTTGTTCTGATAACAGACTCTGGATGTATTTTCATATATTTAATTTTATATGCAAGCTTTAAATCTGTATTCATATACCTGCTTATAAGCGGAACAGCTATATGCTTCACGGCAGATACACTTGCATCGACTGATATTTTTTTGTCTGATATATTCCCACCTTCCACATTCATCATCCATAATTTACTCTGCATATCACGCTGCCACACCTTAGAAGAATTATATGACTTCATTTCCTGTGCCACCTCCACCGTTTTTTCTTTTATATTGGCATATAATATTACCCTGTCATGAAGATAAAAAAGCATTAATATCATGGCAAATATAATCCCTAAAACAATAGGAACAATAAATGATGCTTCTACCGTATAACTTCCTGGCAGTCCCAATCTGCTATTAGGATAATGATATTTTCTTTTTTTATTACCAAAATGCATCTTATTTCCCCCTAGTTTATCTGTCGTATTGCCATCTTAACCTGCTACAGCACAAAATAAATAATATATCCCGCCATAACGTATGGTGCTAACGGCATCTGGTATTTACGTCCCTTCTTTTTAACCAGCATAAGATATGCCGCACCTAATGCTGCAATCATAAAGCTTATAAATATCAGATATATGTTATTAATTGAACCTATTCCGACACCAGTCATTATATATACGCAAACATCTCCAAGACCTAACTGGCCTCCACTTATTACAGATATAGCAATAAACAAGCCACCAGTAATAATTAGTGAAATGACTTCAAATAAGTTTAACTGACCTGTAATGATATTTAATACAATACAAATAATACTAACCGGAATAACTACTCCCAAATATATTTTCTTTGATCTTATATCTGTTATAGTGCATATAAAAAGACCTATTCCAACAGCAATATAACTAATTATTTTTAATATCTCATTAATTTCCACTTTTATCACCTCATTTACCACATTTGCTGCAAGGTGGCATGCTGCCAACATCACTTAATTTTACTTGACGTATGCCTCTTTTAATACCTGAACATCCTTTATCTGTATGATACCTGTCACCATATGATGTAATATATACAACATCTCCTCCATTACTATTTGCACCACAGCACCTTTCACATGGTTTGTACCTGCCACCCGAAGAATTTCTCTTTTTATCAACCTGATTAATAAGGCAGCTGACCACAGAAGGATTAAGATATGAACACCCGGAATTTCTATGATATACCCTTCCATTTTCAGTTATGTATACATATACATCATCCGTTTTATCAGGCAGGCCTTCCATCATACTTTTGCCTTTAAAGTCACTAAACCTCATCTGCTGATATAATCTCACTTTAAAAAAATTTGTTCCGATTACAGGTATTGTTTCTTTATATTCTACATGGCATAACTTATTATCTTCATCCCATACAAGCATTTTTCCGTCTGACAAAAATGTAGATACACTGCTTATTTTAGTATTGTATGCTTCATACTCTCTTACAGCCTCAGACATCTGAAACTGCATGGTATTTATCCCCAATAAAATCTGAAACACATAAAATAATGATATAACAACAAGGAAAAATATTGGTACACATAATGATGCTTCCACTGTCATAGAACCCAAAAGCCAATGGGAATGTCCTCTATGTGTATATTTATTGTTAATCAGGGGAGCTGTCTTTATAATAGAATTTAATTTATTGTTATTATCGTTACTTTTCTGTTGATAGAGGACATCCCCATTAGCTCTTGTATTCATATAAAGCGATCACCTCTCTTCCTGACATCATCTCACCTTTTTCATCCCTTTTTAAATACGAATATGCATATGGTATATCATATGAAACTCTAAACCTGGCACTGCATATGCAGGTATCGATACAAAAACTTTCCTGAAATCTTTTTCTCATATCGTGTTGTATCAGATCAAGCATCCTCTCTTTAATAGTCTTTTTAGGAACAAGCATCTGAAGCATATAAATTCCTTTTATATATGTAAATTCATCTGCTCTTTTTATATCAGACTCCGCACCATACTGAAGAGCCTTTTGCTCAAACAGATTCTTTGAGCCAAGGCAGATTTCCTCATATGACATTTTAAAATTCGTGACATTCTTAACCATAGGAACAGCCCTTCCCTGAAGTACTGCACATAAATCAATACATGATTCTTCATAGGCAAGTATAGTAAGTATTGTATACTTTACTGCCGTTATAACAGCAGGTATGCCTATTACCCCTGCTATCGTTGTAGCGGTTGCAAGACTTTTTTCCTGAAGTATTGGATCAGATACAATATATGAGTAATTAACAGCCATTCTCATGACCATAAGTCTGTTTACTACATATAACAGATTGTCCTTCTCGCTTTCCTTCCCTGCAATTATATACTCATTCCCATAGTCCACTGTCTTATTAAGATTATTAACGTATGACGAAAACATCTTTTGTGCATATATGATATATTCTATCTTTCCGGCGGATGATTTTTCCTCCTTTTCTAATTCAACACCCTGACCAGACTGGTTATCCTCTATATACTTTTTAAGATATCCTCCTGCACTAAACTTTTCATCATTACCTGCTTTATCTTTTTTCTTTTCATCACATGATTCTCTTTTACATACTTCTTTTTCAGAAACATTATGTACATCACATACAAGAGATAAAATTCCATCCTTAACCATGTCCTTAAGACATTTAAGCGGATTCCCACCTGCACTGTCACTAACAGTATTATCTTTTTTCTCATCATCGTTACCCGTATTCTTAGCATTGGAACTTGGTAAATTTCCACTGCCATCTTTGGGATTGCTTCCATTGTCATTTTGATCAAATTTCCCACTTTCGTAATCATCTGCTACAGACAATCCATCAGTATCCATCTTTCTATTCATTAATCCTGTATCTGTATTCATAATGCTGTTCTTAATATCATCAACTGCAACTACTTTAAGATAAGATGATATCTGTTTATCAAAAAAGTCATCTTCTGTAATATACTTACATTTATCCGGTTCTGACTTAATATTACAAAGCCTGTAAATGTCAGAGTAAGATTTATAAGAATTTTCAGGACGGACAGTAAGATTGTCTTTAAGAATTTCATTAAATTCATTATTAATGTCAATTTCACCTAATCCGTTATATCCTCCATATCCAAAAAGCTTATATTGTTCATAAAGTTCTCTGTTATAATCCCCCATAACAGTCTCTGCAGCAGAATCAGCAGCCACAGAGACATACGCATCAGATGACAGAACTCTTGTATTTTCTATAACTGCAGTTATCATTGACATTATAATTACAAATATGAACGTTAAAAATACAGTTATACTCCCTCTTTTACACATATAATTATCTCTCATTCAGTCTATTGATATATTTTCGTTAACCTTTCCGGCACCGGAATTAATCTGTGCAAATGCACTTTTTACTATCTTGGTAATCTGTTCTCTGAAAATAACAATTATCATAATCAGTATTACAAGAATCAATATAATTTCAACAACACCTATTCCATCCTCTTCATTCCAAAACTCTTTTAATATTCTAACCATAATTAAAACCTCTCTTTCTCTTACATACTTTGAAATGCCGCATAAATAATAATTGCAAATACCTCGACCATCATTATCATCATCGGAAAAAGAAGTTTAGTGCTGGCTTCTTCTCCTAGTATCCTGGCGTTTTCCTTTTTTTCATTCATAACATCAACAGCCTCATATTCAAGTATTCTAAGCATATCTGAAGTTCCTTTTCTAAGATTCTGTGTTATTAGAGTACTGAATTTCATATATGGAAGTAATCCTATCCTCCTTCCAAATAACTCATATGCTTTTATCTCAGACATGCCGTTTTCAATGTTATGACGTGTAACAAGCATTTCCTCATATGCGTATGACTTTTTATTATCCTTATCAAGTCTGTCAAGATATTCATCAGTCATCCTGTTCCAGGCTCCCCTTACACCTAGACCGGCACCTATAAGAAGAATAAATTTCTCAATAAGCTCAGGATATTCCTTCCTAAGTTCCTTATCTCTTTTTTCTATAGATGATTTCATTTGGCTGTCCATTACAAATGGAACCGAAATAATACATAACACACCACACAATAATACACAGGCAATACTCTTATCCCTTTTTTCACTATAATGAACGCTATGTCCCATAACTTCTTTTGGAAGCATAAGATATTTCTGATCTGACGTATTATCTTTTGCAATTCCTAACATCTCTTTCCACTTATCCCATATAAGATCCTGCTGGCTCTTTTGTGGTGGAATTACAGTTAACTGATAAAATAACTCTTTTTTATAATCCTTATACTTAAGCGTAACTCCTATCTCAAGCTGCTTCTCACTTTTTAATCCATCTCTGTTAAGCTTTCCATTATCATCTATATATTCTTCTGAATCACCATTCCATATTATTTCAATTGCGCTATTCGGTATTGACTTAACGAAATTAAGATTTTTAGTAATTTTATCTGCTGACTCATTCTCTCCAAGATAATTCTTATCTATATATCTCTGCGCCTCATCTATTTTTTTCTTAAGTTCTTTGTCAGAATACTCTTTAGCCGGAATATCAACCGTCACATCTTTTTCCTCACCATCAATCTTAGTCCTGATATTTACACTTTTTTCGCTTCCTCCTACATCCTCTTTTTCAATAAAGTAATCATTGTATAAGATCTTCTTTCCGCCAGATGAGACAATACAAATGGGAATTAATAGCAAAATACATATCAGGATTAATGTAACAGATGTAATAATCTTACTAAAATATTCTCTTTCTATTTCCTTTGAATCAATACCTACATAAATTTTCTTAAGCTTTTCCAGTCTGTCCTTATTTATTGACAGTCTGAATTTTGTATTCAGATAATCATATATTATTTCTGAAACACCATAAAATGGATTATTCTTAATAATATCTTTAAACTTCAATATCCATTATCCTTTCATTCCATTTAAAGGCTAATATATATACTATAAACAATACTGTCATTACCATTCTTCCTGCTCCAATATAAAGGCAGTCAAGAAATCCCGGTGAGCATATCCAGAAATACAATATAATTCCAAGTGGAATAAAATTCATAATCTTTCCTTCCATGCTCTTTCCGGCAATCAGTGTCTTTATCTCCCTCTTAACCTCTATTCTGCTGCTTATCCTTGATGCAGTAGTTCTTGTTATATCAATAAGATCACCACCAGTTTTCTTTGCTATCTGAAATACCTCAGCAAAATTATATATATCATCTACCTTTGTATATTCCGCAAATTCCATTAATACTTCTTCAAGAGGCTGGTTAAGCTTTACCATGCTGATTATATTTTCTATTTCTCCTGCAAGTTCTGACTCATCTCCATATAATATCTTTAGATCATTTATCGATTCCTTAAAGGCATTCTCAATGGAATATCCGGCATTAAGAGATGCAGCGACTGCAAGCATCACCTCTTTAAATTCAAGATTAATCCGCCACCTCCATTCACTCTGACGCTTTTTTCTTTCAAGCGGAATACTATAGATTCCATATATAAAGCCTAATATAAGAACTATTGCAAAAGATCTGTAAAAAAAATAAAGAACTGCACCACCTTTTATAAATCCAAATAAAAAAGCTTTTATATCATTAATATCCGGATGTACTTTTTTAAGTTGTATAGTCATCTATCATCACACCTCTATCCCTGCATACTGTAATTTTCTTATATTCTTCAGATTATTTCCTGTTGATTTAAGGCATCCGATAACCTTCCCTGTCGGATCTTCTCCCTCCTCTTTAAATTCATATAGAGGATTAACAAGTATATCTCCATCTTTTACGTCAAGAATCTCTGATATCTCCAACACTTTTCTTGACTTGTCACGTAATCTTCCAAGCTGGACTGAAATATCTATAGCCGATGCAATATTATTTCTGATAGCAGTTACCGGAATATCTTTACCCATAAGGACAAGAGTCTCAAGTCTTCTAAGTGAATCTCTTGCCGAATTAGAGTGAATCGTACTTAAACTTCCATCTGCTCCTGTTGAAAATGCCTGAAGCATATCGAAGGCAGATGCATCTCTTGTTTCTCCAACGATTATTCTGTCTGGTCTCATTCGCATACATGATCTTATGAGGTCTCTTATTGTAATTTCATTCTTTCCCTCAACATTGGCATTTCTTGTCTCAAGTCTTACAAGATTAGGAACATTTTGTATCTGAAGTTCGGCCGAATCCTCAATTGTAATTATTCTTTCATCAGAAGGGATATAATTTGAAAGCGCATTAAGAAAAGTTGTTTTACCACTTCCCGTACCTCCACTTATAAGAATGTTGTACTTTGCCCTAACAAGTTTTTTCATAAAAGATACTGCCTCATTTGTAATAGAGCCAATCTCTACAAGTCTTTCCATAGTAATAGGCTTGTCCGGGAATTTACGGATGGTTATTATAGGTCCATCGAGTGCAACAGGCGGTAATACTATATTTACTCTGGAACCATCAAGAAGTCTTACATCAACTATAGGATTAGCCTCATTTACCATGCGGTTAACTTTTGATACTATCTGCTGCACCACATTATCTAATCTTGCTTTATCTGAAAAGCTGTATGGATATTCATCTATTACACCATTTTTCTCAATAAATATATGTGATGTTCCGTTGACCATTATTTCCGTAATCTCCGGGTTATCAATTATATCCTGTAAAACATCAAGTCCTCTTATAGAATTATATATACTTCTTACAAGATACTCTTTTTCATCGACGGAAAGATATGTATCATGTCCACTTTTTAGTACATATTCCTCTATTAGATCATGTATATACTCATCTGATACAGCCCCTTCACTATTGATTGACCTTACGATATTTTCCCTTAATCTTTCTTTTGTTTCTTCTATTTGTTCTCTTCTAACAGTATCATCCTCCCATCCTGTTACTATGTACTTTCGGATTGCAATATTATGCATACTCACTGACTGCATAAATTCACAAAATTAATATTAGATAATACATCCTCCATTCCCTCACGCATAAGATATTTCTCAAAAGATTCCTGCATTTTATTCTGGAAACTATCCTCTGCTTTTGGAACCATCAGCTTATCACATGATTTCATTAAAACAAGTGAAGCCTCGCTTATAAACCCAATATCAAATATTATCGTTTCATAATCTGTTTTCCTTGCAATGACATCAATAAACTCATTCATATCTCCGGCTGTAATACTGTATAAATCTCTATAATCATCAACAGGAAGAATACAGTCACAGCCTTCATAATTATGTATAATTGATTGAATTTTCATACCAAGTTTTCCCTTTTTCTGCTTGATATAAAATACAGCTTCAGACATTCCTCTGATATACTCATTCTCATATTCCTTTTTCCTGTCTATATCCAGTCCGTCAAACATCTCCAGATTTATATAAAGAGTTTTTTTTACGCTATTAATTTGTTTTACGAGCTTCCATGAAAACATTGATACTCCACTTCCTCCAAACGGAGAAAACACCCCTATAATCTCTTTATCTTTACGTCTGAATCCTGCCTGACAATCTTCTATAGAATCATCATCAGCTATGATATTAAAAATTTCTTTGATAATTCTGTCAATTGACTGATACTTAAATATAACCGGATATTCTGAATACTCACAGACGCTGTCACCTTCTGAAAGTACAATTATTTTCTTTATCTGTCTGCACCCTGCTATATCATTAACCATATCCTGTCCCACTAAAAGGATATTGATTACATTGTCAGCCAAATACTGTCTGATGCTATCTAGTCCCGTAAATATCTGCACATCCATAAAATCATTCTTTTTATGACTTACATACTCTGAAAAACACCTTGAGTATGATATATCATCCAACAATGCTATTTTAATTTTGCTCAACAACATCCCCTCCTTATCAGTGTGATAAAATATGCGGCTGCCGTTATAGGTGCCATTGGTATAACATTATCTTTACCATCTCTTTGCAATGAATAATATCTGGAATTACAATTTCTCCCATACATCATATATGTAAAAAGATGCATAAACCTTTTTAACAGTGATCTGTGACTAAGCAAACGTATCAATGACACAAAACCAGCTATAATAAAAAGACAGACAAGCATTTCACAAAGGAAGTTCAGACCATATAAAAGACTTATAACAGACCATAGTTTTATGTCGCCGGCACCAATACCACCAAATCTGTATAATGGAAATGCTGCTACTATAGTTATTAAGATATGCAAAATCCCAATCACAAGATTTTGTATATCTCCTTCCATAAGAAAAATCATAACTCCCAAAAACCACCCGGTCAGTATGATAGAATTCCTGATTTTACAATTCTTAAGATCATCCAGCCCTGATAGAATTAAAACATGCAGCATAACTATTTCGCTCATATCGTCTTCTCCTTTCCTGAGTGTGACGACAATATAGCACCATGGTAATCATTTGTCAAACATATGTAATATTATGAATTATACACAAATTTTCTAAAGCACACTTGTTAATATCCACTGAAAAATATAAGTAAAAATAACTCCGCTTATACCTAATATGCCCGAAATGACAAGTGAAATTTGATTGATATTTACCATAAGATTTAACCCCATCATTTTTAATAAAAAATTCGCAAATGTAATAAATACAATGCCTGAAAGACATCTTGTAAGTGTATTTATAAACAGCTCCTTTACATTTACGTTCATAAAACTAAGAAACAGTAAAAAAATCATCAAAAATGCCACATAATAAAAGTAATTCAACTAATGATACCTCCTTTAATATGTAATGTTCTCTCGAAATCATGCACATAGAACCTAAAAGAGAACATTGTCTGTTCTGAATGAATCACATTTTTTTATCATATTATGATATTAGTACCAAAACTAAACTTTTCCACTTACATCATAATATGTTGGAATTTCTAAAAAAGACATGCCAAATAATGCATAAATCTTCCATTACTGTCTATACTTATATAAATGGAAACGTAACACGCACATAATCATATTTAAGGAAGGACTAGTCTATGTTATTTATGGGAAAAAAAAGAAATCTCCCTAAAAAGGAAGATTTCCTAAAAAAAGCTCTTTTAGAAGCTCAGCAAAGCTTTGAAAATGCCTACAAAGGATTAGAAAATGTAAATGATCCCGATCTTATTGACAGTTATATCTATGAAATAAATGCAGCTAATCTTAGATATAAAGTACTTCTTCGTGATGTAAAGATGCTTAGTGAAAATAATAACAATTAACTCCTGCCTGAAATAAGACTTTCAAAGACACCGTACAGATAAAGTGTACCATTCCCCCACAATCTGTTGACTCCACTCATCCCTGAAGCATCCGCCCCACGTATCAGATATTTTTGTACCTTTACCGTATTCATACTTATATCATTTTTTCTTACTATCCCCCACTCTAGAAGAAGAGCCGCAGCTCCCGCCGTTACTGCACAGGCCCCACTTGAACCATTCATATATCCAAATCTCGTTAAAAGCATACGTTCTTCTTCCGTACCGGGATATTTATTGCCGACGTATGGCAATGGTCCGTAAACATCAATTCCCGGAGATGCAATATCAGGCTTAATGTACCCTAAACGAGTATAGCCTCTGCTTGAATTAATAGCCACACTTCTATTTGATGAATTATAATATGATGCTGATATAAGATTTGTATTATTACTTGGATCGCAAAGTGTAACATCAGGATCTGCCTTTAAAAAATAAGTTGTTTCAGGCAAAAAATTTCTTATTGGAAGCCACATATCAAAAAAACCTGTTGCATCATTTTCATTAAAAACTCTTATATTCCATATTCCTACAGAGGGATTATCGAATCGAATCTGTATACATTCATCTCCACTTTCATATGCAAAAAGAAGATACTCCACATCTACCACCGTATCATCAAGAATGAAATCAATGTGTCTCTTCTCACCAAGTCCTGCCTGTATTTTCCCACTGTATTCACCATTTGGCGATGTCAGAGCTACAGCGTAAAGATAAGGAGCTTCACTCCACAGTTCAATCATAAATCCGTTATTACTGCCGACTCTTACCTCAACCTGAACATCCGTACCGGGAGATACCATATCACTTCGATAATGATGCGATGTATTTGCCTCATTTCCGCACGACGTTACTACAGTAACACCTCTGTAGTCTCCTACCGTCTGAAGATATCTTCCAAGCACTCCTCCCTGTTCGTGACCACCCATGCTGGTTCCAAGTCCAAGGCATATAACAAGCGGTCTATTCCTTTTATTTGCCGTTTCCCATAGATATCTGACAGCAAGAAGAATATCATTTTCAGCATATACCGGTTCATTTGTAGTTATTCTGTAAAATCTTTTTAAAGAATTTTTTGCCTCCTTGCATTTAACGACACATATATCTGCAAGTGGTGCAACTCCTGAAAAAGCCTTTGATTCAATACTGCTGCCGCATGCTACCCCGGCTGCAAATGTACCATGGCCATTTAAATCTCTGCTCGGAACTATTTCCCATGGATTATCAGACGAAAGTGCATCATTTATATCTTCTCTTGTATATTCCTGACCAAATGCAAATCCCTCCGGAATCCTGCCTTTATTGGTATCATCCGGCTCTATACTCTGATCCCATATAGAATATATTCTTGTTGTATTGTCTGAACCTAGAAAAGCAGGATGTGTGTAATCTATCCCCGTATCAATAAATCCGATCATAACTCCCTGTCCAAAAAGACTTAAGGCAGGCTGACGCTGTGTCCTCAATATTCCTGATGACTCAAGCACCTGCTCAGACGACATAAGTCCGTAACAATGCGGTATAATAAATGAGCCATCACTTACATAGTTATCCATTGAACCACTTTTTGTATAAGCAATGGCATATCTTTCTGATACAATCTGAAAACATGCATCCGGATACTTCTGATAAAGATACTGCTCATCACCATAATATTCTACAATGTGATCCTCATAATCTTCTGAATAAATTCTATCTGCGCATACCATCTGATTTTATTCCATTCATTTTTTTTAATATATGCACCTAATGATACAATGATTGAAAATTCATATAAAAATATAAAACAAATTATACAGGGCAGATATTTTACCTATCTGCCCTGCAATTTTATGAAATAATTAATTTTCTGATGACTCTATAGCCGGAATATCTCGCTGTGTAAGTATCTTCGCTTCTCCGCTTTCACGCATCTTAATAACCGGTGCACCCTTATTCTCAATATAATCCTCTGTAATTGTTACACTTCCTATCATATCGTCTTTTGGTATTTCGTACATTATATCTAGCATAAATTCTTCTATAATTGCCCTTAATGCTCTTGCTCCGGTGTTCTTCTTAGCGGCCTTTCTTGCTATTGCATGCACTGCATCATCATCAAATATAAGTTCAACTTCATCAAGTTCAAGAAGCTTTTTATACTGCTTAAGTATGGCATTCTTAGGAAGTGTAAGAATATCGCACAACATATCTTCTGTCATTGCCTGAAGTGTAAATACTATAGGCAGACGTCCGAGAAACTCAGGTATCATTCCAAACTCTCTAAGATCCTCTGTCGTTACCTTTGAAAGAATATTCTCATCTTTATCATATTTATCACGAAGCTCTGCTTCAAAACCAATCGATGACTGCTTCGTCAGACGGTTCTTTATAACTTTTTCAAGCTCTGGAAAAGCACCGCCACAAATAAATAATATATTACGTGTATTTATTGTAGTGAGAGGAACCATGGCATTCTTACTTGTAGCACCCACAGGTACTTCAACCTCACTTCCTTCAAGAAGTTTAAGCATCCCCTGCTGTACTGATTCTCCACTTACATCGCGACTGTTGGTATTGCGCTTTTTAGCTATCTTATCTATCTCATCAATAAATATAATACCATGCTCCGCCTTCTCCACATCATTATCAGCTGCAGCAAGAAGTTTGGAAAGAACACTTTCTACATCATCTCCTATATAACCTGCTTCTGTGAGTGAAGTCGCATCTGTTATGGCAAGAGGTACCTGAAGTATCTTCGCGAGAGTTTTTACAAGATAAGTCTTGCCACATCCTGTAGGTCCGATCATAAGCATATTGGACTTCTCTATCTCAACATCATTATCCGGACTGTCAGTCAGAACACGTTTATAATGATTATATACTGCTACTGACATAACCTTTTTGGCATAATCCTGTCCTACAACGTATTCATCAAGCTTTTCTTTTATAATATGAGGAGCAGGCATATGCTGTATATCAAATGTTCCTTCATCATACATTGACTTATCCTTCTTAGGTTCTGCCTTCTTTTTCTTAACCTTCTGACGCTTTGGAACACCATCCTGCATATTTGGAGGAACCATGTTAAACATATCCATATAAGGCATTCCCTGAAATGGATTGCCCATATTTCCCATAGAATCAAATGTCTTTTGCATGCAGTCACTGCAGATACATATATTATTAGGTATATGAATTAACTTTCCTGCCCTGCTTTCAGGACGTCTGCATATGTAGCATACATCCTCATAATCTTTATCATCATTTGTCTTTTTTATATCTTCTGCCATATTACTCTCCAATCCGGTTTATTTCATATAACTGTAATCTACAATCAAAACTATAGTACAAATGAACTACAACTTTAAAAACCTTTGTTCTTTAGCTTAACGCAAGTTATATTACTTAGTCAACTCTATAATTATTAAACATTTGTGAACTGTTAGGTGTGAACTGTAACAACTGTTACGAAATGTTGTGTATGAACGTTTCAGATGCTTGACGCTGGGTATCTACTATGATACAATATCTAAGTACGCTCTCATAGTTAAATGGATATAACAGCCCCCTCCTAAGGGGCAGTTGTAGGTTCGATTCCTACTGGGAGTGCTTAAAAGCAGAGTTTCGCAAGCGAAACTCTTTCTTTATATTATTATATTAATAGTAAAAAATGTTAGGTGTGAAATGTAACAAGTTTTATTATAAGAAAGGTTTAAATCATGAAAATTAAGCGTACACTTGCAGCCCTTTTAATCGGACTGATAATTATAACGTCAACAGGAGGAACATATGCATCTGCTGCCCCTGCCAAATCTGATACACAATCTGTATCAGACGATTCTAAAAATGATACATTTAACTGGCCTAAAGGTCCTTCCTCAAGCAAACTGTCTTGTGATTCAGCTATTGTTATGGAAGTTTCAACGGGATCTATTCTTTATAAAAAAAATATCCATAAAAAGCATTATCCCGCAAGTATTACAAAGATACTCACCGCACTTCTTGCAGCAGAGAACAGTTCTCTTAGTGAAACTGTTAATTTTTCAGAAACTGCTGTTTATGGTATTGAACAGGGCAGCTCTACTATCTATTCAGAAGTTGGTGAAAAGCTTTCTATGGAGCAGTGTCTTTATGCTATAGCCCTTGAGTCAGCCAATGAAGTTTGTCTTGGTGTCGCCGAACATATCGCAGGTTCTATAAGTAATTTCGTTGACATGATGAATGCCAGAGTCAAAGAGCTTGGCCTTAAAGATACACATTTCAATAACCCTAACGGTCTTCCTGATCCTAAGCATTATACTTCGGCATATGACATGGCTGTTATTGCAAGAACAGCGGCAAGAAACTCAACTTTCCGTAAAGTATTTAACACAAGGACATATGTATGTGCAAAAACTAATAAGCACAAGGTAACACGCGTGTGGAATAACCACCATCAGATGATTAATGGTTACAAATTTCCTCAATATGAATATAAATACTGCACAGGTGGAAAGACAGGATTTACACAGGTTGCTAAAAATACGCTTGTAACATTTGCAGAGAAAGACGGTATGCAGCTTGTATGCGTTGTTATGAAAGCAGGCAATCCTCTTACCGGAGAACCAAATGAATATACAGATACAATATCACTTTTAAACTTCGGTTTTGAAAAATATAAAAAATATCCATTAAACGAATCAGATACAAATATTAATTCAAATCTTTTTAATAACTACGATAATTTTTTCAATTCTGAGAAATCGCCTATACACCTTGCAAGCGAGTCAGCTGTTGTACTTCCAAAGGGAGTAAAACCAACTGACGTTACACAGAAAATAAAGTATAATAATGACGTTTCTATCAAGGATGGCGAAAATATAATTGGTCAGGTGACATATCAGTTTGCAGGCAAAACAGTGGGAAGTACTGATATAATATATGATAAGTCTGAAACAACGCATCTTGATGAAGCATCTCGTGATATAATCAATAATGAAATTCAGGAAATAGAAACAAAAAATGAAAAACTTTCAGGCAAATTTAGGTTTTTATCAAAATTTGCAAATGCCATTTCTACCGCATTTTCCTCTATTGCTGATTTTATCATTTCAAATCTTATAATCATTGTAATTGCCCTGGCTGTGATTATACTTATAATTTTTATCATAATCCGCAGATTACCATCTGATGACAAAATCGGTACCGGCGGATACAGGACAAGACGTGGAAGACGTAAACATGCAAGAATACAAAGAGAACGAAGACGTGAATTATCAAAGAATAAGAATAAAAGACGTAATCACAGTAAACATTACAATAAAGATAAAAATGTAAAAGAAAAAAATAATTTCTCGAGAGGAAGACGTTCAAGAAGACGTCATAAAAAGACAAAAGAAAGTTTTGGCAAAAACTACTTTAACTTTTAAAAACAAAGAAGAGCAGTTTTCTCATTCATGAGGAACCTGCTCTTCTTTGCATATCGGACTTTCATACAACTAATTTATTATTTTTCTGTCAACTTATATAAATTAGTATCCCCGGCAAAATTGCTCATCTCATACAATATAAGCGTATGATCAAATGTACCTGACTCAGCCAATTCTGTAATTGAACCGCTATAATATCTCAGATCGATCATTGTAATTTCAGAATAACTGTCAATAAGAAACGGTACGAAACAATTGGCAAATGAATCTTTAATGACTAAAAGCTTTAATCCATTTTCGACTCCCGTACTTATATCAACCCTGCCACAATTACCGCCAAAAAAATATGAATATTTATCCTTCATTTTCAATTCTTTTTCATTATATATTCCGTCTGTAATCTTTCCATCATCTGTTACCTTTATATTGGCTAAAGAATCACAAAATGGTGCATATATTTTATCCGGTGATGCCTCTCTGTCAAGGACCTTTGAATATAACGATCCATAAAAATTATCACAAACCTCTTTTACATTAAATTCGTCGTATTTACGTTTATCAATCCCCATCTCTTTACAGTATTCACAATACGCTTCATACGCTCCTCTCAAAGTCCAGTGATGATCTGTACGATAATATATCTGCTCTGATTTTTCAGCCTCTTTTAAACTATCCCTGATATCAATTAACTTTGATGACGACAGTACCGTCTCTGCCGCCTTATACATAGCTTCTGCATCATAAGAAGATGCATACTCAGGCATTTTATCTTTAAGAACAATACAGCCGGATGGAACTAAGATTGTGAAGGAACTTCCCTTTTGTTTAGATAAAAAGTACTGCACATATCTTAAGTTCTGCATATATCTTTCCTGAGAAATTTGAGCCTCATCTTTTTTCTCAATATAATAACCATCCTTTGCCAGATAAACACCGCCTATATCCTTATAACCAAGCATCTTTTTTAACTCTGTAGAAACCTGCATAAAATTGTCTCTTTTAAAGAACTGATCATTTAATGCATTAATCATGTCATCCTGAAAATCACCTGACATAACAGACTCTGCACTAAGCTTAGGATATTTCTCCAGATATCTGTTCTCATTAGGCGAATAACTTTTCTGCTCAGAAAATAAGGTAATTCCACCTGCTGCCCCAAGCAAAGCAATAATTATAATTATATAAATCTTATATGAAATCCGCACTTTAATTCCCCCTAAAATCTAAAATACAAAAACGGATTATATGTTTCTCCTATAATAAGTGCTATACTCAAAGCCAGTATGATAAGATAAAATACTGCACAGCACCAGAAACCAATATTTTTACAAAATGCTAACATAAAACCTTTTAGTTTTAACATAAACTTTTTCTTTACAAAAGATATTACCTTTACAGGAAAATTGGTAGATGCAAATATAAGTATAATAAATAAAATCGCATTGGTGTAACAAAGATATATATCAGTTCCTTTTACTACAGAAACTCCCATTCCAAAAAGAGCCTTTATGTAAATTCCAAGCTTATCAAAATTATCACATGCAAATATTACCCAGCCCACTACAATTATAAATATTGAATATATGTGAGAAAAAATACCCGGTAATTTATCAAGCAGTTTATGTAAAAACAGTTTTTCCATTAAAAGAATGACAAAATAATACAAGCCCCATATCAGGAAATTCCATCCTGCACCATGCCACAATCCCGTAAGCGACCATACTATAAAAAGATTAACTATCTGAACTTCCAGTCCTTTCCTGTTGCCACCAAGAGGTATATATACATACTCTTTAAACCACTGTCCAAGAGTGATATGCCACCTTCTCCAGAATTCTGTGATGCTCTTTGACATATACGGATAATTAAAGTTCTCCGGGAATTTAAATCCAAGCATCTGCCCCATACCGATAGCCATATCTGAATATCCTGAAAAATCAAAATATATCTGAAATGTATATGCAAAAGCTCCGAGCCATGCAGACAGTACAGAAATCTCTGATACGTCCATAGTATATATTTTATCCCATAGACTTCCAATCTGATTTGCCAATAAAACTTTCTTACCAAGACCTATTATAAATCTCTGTAATCCCAAAGCAACATTCCCAGATGTAATTTTCCTTTCTTTTATCTGCCCTTCTACCTGCTCATAGCGCACTATCGGCCCGGCTATAAGCTGAGGAAACATGCAGACATACATAGCAAAATCAAAGAAATTATGCTGTGCACTTACACGCCCTCTGTAAACATCTATCGTATATGACATTGCCTGAAATGTATAAAATGATATTCCTATGGGAAGTGCAATCCCCAAAAGACTAAAGTGAGTGCCCCATAAATCATTTAAAGATTTGATGATAAAGTCAGTGTATTTAAAAAAGCAGAGTATAGCAACATTACCTATAACAGACAAAACAAGCATCGCTTTTTTCATAAATTCTTTATCATGCTTTTTAGAATATTCAATCAATATTCCATCAATGTAATTAAACGCCGTAGAAAAAAGCATAATACAGATATACTTCGGCTCACCCCATGCATAAAATAAAAGACTTGCAACAAGCAGAAAAAAGTTTCTTAACCTGCCCGGACATATATAATATAGACAAAATACCACCGGCATAAATACACATAAAAATAATATGCTGCTAAAAACCATCTCTAATCCTCCACAAGCTGCATAAGCTTACCAATAAGATATGCATTACGCGTCATTGAAATATTATTGCAGAATATAACATCATCCACATTTTTCTTTTTCGCAAGCTTAGCTATATTTCCCTGCCAATAACGATAATCAATCACGTATATCTTACTATAGTGATCTGCAAGAAACGGTACAAAAGCATTGCCAAAAGATTCCTTTAAAACCATGCATGAAGAACCGGCTTTTATTTTTTTATTGGTAATTACTGTATATGGATTGTCCCCGTCTATAAAAGAGCAGTATTTAAGATTTTCTGCATATGATGATGCATCTTCAATGATATGTCCACTTTTAACCTCTCCCGAATTCTCTGTATATTCAGTAGAAATGTTATCATTATCTATCGGATACAAAGCGTCAAGCCTGTCCGCCTTAAGATGTACATTATCATCTGTTTCTCTATAAAAAGAGCCCTTGAATTTACCAAATGAATCCGTCTTATATGATTCAATATTATTGGGAACTATACCTTTTGTTTCGCAAAACACCTTATAAGCATAATATGCCCCACGCGCAGTCCAGTGATGATCAGTTCTGAAATAAATATACTCTTTCCTGTGTTTCATCAATTCATCAAATATATCAACAGGCATAATTCTGTCTGAAAGACGTTTATACATTTTATTAACTGCATCTTTCTGATTTGACGAATCAACTTTATCATACTTATCATCAGGAAGAGTAATAGCTATACTTGTAGGTATTATCATTTCATATACATTAACTTTCTCTTCAAATTTCTTTGAAATCTTATTGACGGTATCTATGTACTTCTTAGATGCACTTTCAACATAATTATATTGTTCATATGCTGTATCACCGATAACAGCTACTCCGGAATTATACATTTTCACTTTGCCTTTCGATTTTATCTCCTGGTATCCTGCTGTAATTGATGATTTTGTAGCAACATCTTTTTCTTTATAATCACTATCTGGAAGTGTATATACTTTTACGTCTTTATCGCCTGCACTTACATCTGTATCTGATTCCATAAGAGAATCAGATATTATAATATATGCTTTTTTTGCAGAGTCATCTGTCCCTATTTTGGTACATGACGTACATAAGATGGAAATAAGACCACCGATAATGACTACTGCAACTTTTCCTATTTTCATTTGTACTGCTCCACTCCTACTTAAACTCTGACAAAATGACATCTTTGGTATTGTCACTGTCTCCGCTGACACACGCCGTAACATAACATCCGCTTCTGATTATAACTGCATCCGATATTTTCTTTGCCTGTTCGGGTATATATGCTTCAAAAGACTTCCTCATATCCTTAAGATAATCTTCAACGACCTTCTGATCCTTTTCTGCCTTTTCTTCATCAGCAGACCTTACTATAATTAACTCATCAGAAAAATTACCACTGCCCATGTATATATTTAATTCCGATTCTTTATCCGTTTTAATCATACCCTCTGCAACAGATGAATCTATCCTTTTAAGTTCCGTATCAAATTTGACTTTAGACAAAATATTCTCTGCAAGCTTTTCACTATCTATTTTGTTTACTTCTGATATAGTTTTATCACTAATTATGTCATCATTACTCTCGCCCTGCATTGGGGATTTCTTGTTGAGATTGCCAATCAGACCGCCAATAGCCCAGATAAATACCGCTGATGTAAACAATGCCATGATAAATACGATTAAGAAACGTCCTGTCGCTTTTTTTTCTTTCTTTTTCATTAAAATAACTCCTGCTCTTTTTATCTTTAGTTTTTACCTAATTATACTTTTTTCGTTTGTCTAAAGTCAATATATTTTAGTTTTATTTACTAATAATACCATCTATCCATCTATCCATTTATCCATTCTTTCTTTTATAATATCAAAAGGTGCCGGACCGGTTGACAGGATAAATTTGTGAAAATCTTTTAATATAAAATCAGAACCGAGTTTTTCCGAAGCCTCCTTCTTTAAATTGGCTATTTCCAGATATCCAAGCGTATAAGGCATATAACTTGCCGGTTCCGCAACCATTGAGTCAAAAATGATACGGCTCTGTGCAGCACTGAATCCATACTGGTTAAGATACTTTTCAAGCTTTTTATAATCCCATCCAAGATAATTTACACCAATGTCTGACTTAGCATAAAGACAAAGTGTAGCAATTGTATTTTTCTCAAGAAGTTCTGCAACTTTCCTGTCAAGCCCTGCAAGATAATAACCATATAATTCTGCATACGTTCCCCAGCCTTCTGTATATCCGTCTATGTTTATTATGCTTCTTACCGGTGATGGGTTTGTTGAAGCAAAATAACAGTTCTGATAAAGATGACCGGGATAACTTTCATGAGCGATTGTTGTAAATATTTTTGACAGATCATATTTTTCACTGTTGTTTATATATATAACATTATTTTCGTAATTATCTACGGCAGGTGTCAGATAAAAAGCCGGACTTAAACTGTCCTGCAGTGATTTATCAACATACTTCACGTCACAGGAAATGTTGTCTGACAACTCCGGAAAGTCTTTCTTTACGGCTTTTTGCAGGTGATTTATTGTCTCCTTTGGATCATCATATGGATATTTTATATTTTGGGACTCATAATATATATCCGGTGAATCAGTAATTATTTTTGACATATACTTACTCGCCTGCTTTATATTTTTATCAAGCATATCATTAATTTCTTTAATAGAATGATCTGAACCAGTCTTTGTTTTTACAAGATATTCATAATACTTCTTTCCTTTCTTGTAACCACATAACCCATTGGGATTAACACCTGTACCCTTCAGGGAAGTAAGTGTATCTGTCAGACTCTCATATGCCGGAATTACATATCCTGTAATCTCTTTTTTATTGGTATCGATATATGATGATACCTCTTCCTCTGATAAACCTTTAAACTTTTTTATTTTATTGTCAAATACTTTTATAAGATAATTGTCGGAAGAATCGCTAATAAATTCTTTGCACTGATCAATAATTGCCTGTGCAGTCGTATCACTCATAAATAGTCCGTCTTTTGATTTCTGTCTTTCAAAGTTCTCTATTTTCATAAAGTAATCAGGTATTAGCTTTAGTAATTCCAAATATGTATCTATATCTTCTTTGCTATAAAAATTATATTCTGCCAAAAGTATAGGAAGCTGAGCCTGAATACCTGATGTTACACCAAGATATTCGGTATATTCAAGAAGTTCTGATGACTCTAGATTCTGCTTAAGCATTTTCTTCATGATATCATAAATAAGCTTCTGTTCATCTGTGAGTTTCTTATATTCAAATGTTTCCAGCGAAGCCAGTCTGTTTTCAGATACAAATAAACTTTCTCTCATAGCATCTATACCAACATCACCTAACGATGCCTCTGTCTCTTCTATCTCATATGGAGATTTATTTTTCAATGTATAATTAAGTGTAATGCTGTTATCTGTAACTTCATCGACAAACACCTGTTGAATAAAGCGAGAGAAATCTTCCTGTGTATCTTCCGTTGTTCTTTCCTCTCCAGTATTCTGTCTGTTATTTCCTGTAGGAATTACTATTATTCCTTTCTGGTATAAAATACCACTCACAAGGGCAATTACACATATTATGGTGCATAATACTTTAAAATACTTTACTTTATTTTCTTTCTCTCTTTTCTGTCTGTATGGATACCTGTAATCTTCCTTTTTCACAATGCTCCCCATTTCTATTTGTTTTCATTACTGACCTGCTGATAATTTATGCTTTTATCCGAATTTATATTCATTACTGTACACTAACTTATATTCTTCTTATAAATCTTGTCTTATATTTTCTCACCAATTACTGATATATGAATATTATGTACTAATACGGAAATTAATTCCGTTTATTTCTAACGAAAGGATGTTTTTTATGAATAATATGACTAGACCACCTATGAAACATAACTGTGGCTGTATGAAGGATAAAGATTGTATGAATGACAAAAACTGTATGAATGATATGGGGTGTATGAAAGACAGAAACCGCATGAATGATATGGGATGTATGAAAAATAGAAACCGTATGGATGATATGGGGTGTATGAAGGATAGGAACTACATGAATGACAAATGTAACGGCTGTGACGCCGATTCAAGCATGCATAATGATCCGATATACGGTATGCCAATAGGAATGGGGTATGTTCCATGGCAGCAATGGGGTGAAATATATAACCCATGCGATGCACTAAAAGCAGCTACCATCTTTCCACCTCTTAATCTTCCATTTTATGGCTGTATACCACCACGCAGCCACGACAGATCTAACGGAGGTGCATTATGAATAAAGATAAACACAATTTATTAGTATATATTACACAGGTCAGCTTTAGTCTTAATGATGTTGTTCTTTTCCTCGATACGCATCCCTGCGACACTGATGCACTTGCCTACTATCAGGAACTAAGGAAAGCCCGTGAAGAAGCATTGAAAGAATACTCAATGAAATACGGACCACTTCTTAATGACCAGGTAGATGATTCATGCTATTGGGAATGGGTTAAAGATCCATGGCCTTGGCAGGTATATAGATGAAAGGAGACAGATAGAAATGTGGAATTATGAAAAGAGACTACAATACCCTGTGCATATAACGAAATGTGATCCAAAGGCAGCTATGATCATAATGTCTCAATACGGTGGCCCCGATGGTGAAGCTAACGCATCAATGAGATATCTTTCACAACGCTACAGCATGGAAAACAGAAAAGTTATCGGTGCATTAACCGATATAGGAACAGAAGAACTTGCACACCTTGAAATGATAGCAACTATTATCCATCAGTTGACAAGAGATCTCACCCCTGAAGAAATAAAAGCTTCAGGTTTTGATAAATATTATGTAGACCATACTCTTGCAATCTGGCCACAGGCAGCCGGCGGAATTCCGTTTAATTCATGTGAAATCCAGTGTAAAGGTGATACGATAACAGATCTTTATGAAGACATGGCGGCTGAGCAAAAAGCAAGAAGCACATATGATAATATACTTCGTGTAATTAAGGATCCTGAAATAGCTGATCCAATAAAATTTTTACGTGAACGTGAAATTGTTCACTTCCAGAGATTTGGTGAATGTCTCAGACGCGTGCAGGATGATCTTGATCATAAAAACTTCTATGCATTTAATGGTCAGATTGATAAAAAGCCTTGTTAAATTAATATCAGTTATAATCACTTAATCAAAAAGGAAAGAGTCTCACTTAAAATGAAACTCTTTCCTTTCTCAAACTAGTAACTTTGACCATCTTTATTTTTACCAAGGAAATGCATACCAGCTTCCTGAGCATCTCCATATCTCTTTGCTACAACCTGGAGTTTCTGCAGTTTTCTACATTCAGAACATGCACTTCCAAAATCGATAGGTTTTCCACATATCTGGCAATAAACAGTACTTACCGTTGTATTACCATTGTCCTTATACTGGATACGCCCATCTTTAATCCATTCACGAACTTTCCTGATAGGTATATTAAAATGCTCTGCAACATCTGATTCACGTACATCATTAGACCTGATATATTCTTTTACCTCTGAAAAAAGATTGATTTCCTGACACTCCGGACAAATATCATCTTTATACAGTGTATTCAAAGTCCTGCCACACTGAGCACAGTATTTTGTGTTTTCTTTGAAATTCTCACGCCTGTTTTTTATATCTAGCCTCATGCAACAATCCCTCCAGTATATAAAATAACTTATAAGGCAAATAATATATCAGACATAACTCCCTTTTATTCAACTGACGTATTATTTACTTAAAAATTCTTTACCACCCATGTATGGTCTTAAAGCTTCAGGTATACGGACATTTCCATCTGCCTGAAGATTATTCTCAAGAAATGCTATAAGCATACGAGGTGGTGCAACAACTGTGTTATTAAGCGTATGAGCAAAGTACTTTGTTCCATCCTCTTTACGTATACGTATCTGAAGACGGCGAGCCTGTGCATCACCAAGATTTGAGCAGCTTCCAACTTCAAAGTACTTCTTCTGACGAGGAGACCATGCTTCTACATCAATAGATTTTACCTTTAAATCTGCAAGATCACCTGAGCAACACTCAATTGTACGTACAGGAATATCAAGTGAACGGAAAAGGTCTACTGTATTCTGCCATAATTTATCAAACCACATCATGCTTTCATCAGGTTTACATACTACAATCATTTCCTGCTTTTCAAACTGATGTATACGGTATACACCTCTTTCTTCTATACCATGTGCACCCTTTTCTTTACGGAAACATGGCGAATAACTTGTAAGAGTCTTTGGAAGTTCTTTTTCATCAGTTATTGTATCTATGAATTTTCCAATCATAGAATGTTCACTTGTACCGATAAGATATAAATCCTCTCCTTCTATCTTGTACATCATGGCATCCATTTCATCAAAACTCATAACACCTGTAACTACATTACTTCTAATCATATAAGGAGGTATGCAGTATGTGAAACCTCTGTCGATCATAAAATCTCTTGCATATGATATAACTGCTGAATGAAGTCTTGCAATATCTCCCATAAGATAATAGAAACCATTACCTGCAACCTTACCTGCTGCATCTATATCTATACCATTAAACTTTTCCATTATCTCTGTGTGATATGGGACCTCAAAGTCAGGAATTACAGGCTCACCAAATCTCTCTATTTCAACATTTTCAGTATCATTCTTACCGATAGGTACACTTGGATCAATGATATTAGGAATTGTCATCATTATCTCTTTGACCTTTTCCTGAAGCTCTTTCTCTTTAGCTGAAAGTTCTTCAAGACGCTCTGCATTCTTTGCAACCTCGGCTTTCTTAGCCTCAGCTTCTTCCTTCTTACCCTGTCCCATTAATGCACCGATTTCTTTAGAAATCTTCTTTCTTGAAGCACGAAGATCATCTGCTTCCTGCTGAGTCTTACGTGCCTGTGCATCAAGTTCAATAACCTGATCTACAAGTGGAAGTTTTTCATCCTGAAACTTATTTTTAATATTCTGCTTTACTATATCCGGATTCTCTCTAAGAAATTTAATGTCGATCATTACTTTATCTCCTTTTAAACTTAATAAACTTTCTGCCTAATTAATTATTGTACACATATCTTTATTATAATGCAAGTTTTAAAACCAGGGCTTTTTTGTTATAAGTAACACAGTGTTACAGTTCACACCTGACATCTCTTAAATGCTATTTCAGAAAACACTTCTCAAAGACATTGCTTCTTACTGCGCCGTAATACATATCACCCTCAAGCACATCACAGCCAATCTCTCTTGCAAAATTCTCCTGCAGCTGAGTATGTATACCACCGCATGAGACTGACATATCAAGCTCTTTAGCCATTTCAACTACCTTACCAAGTATTATCTTCTCTTTTTCATTTGTCATATTTTCATTGAAGTATTCACCATGAAATTTAATACCGGTTACAGGTATCCTTCTAATTGAATGAAGAGCTGTATGGTCTGATCCAAATCTGCTTATTACAACCTTATATCCTCTCTTGACGAGTTTTTCAATTGTCATTTCAAATATAGTTGTTATCTCTGCGAAATATCTTTCCTGAATCTCGATAATGATGTCCTCCGGCTCAAGATTATTCTTATTGACAACAATATTATCTATAATATCAACTGCATTTTGTGAAGAAAGTTCACTTGCTGTCATCTCGATTGATACAGGGAATATTTTATTTCCCTTCTTCTTCCATGCCCCGATACTGCAGCAGACGGAGGACAATGTTACAAATGCAAACTTATCAAGTTTTCCTCCTCTTTCTATAAGACGATATAATCTGTCTGACTCTAGATACTGTCCATCCTTAAGCTGAACACGTGGTATTGCTTTACATCCCACGATATTTTCTTTATTGCCGCAGATACGTGGCAAATAACAAATCTCAATGGTTCTGTTACTTATAGCACTATATATCTCTTCTATTATCTCTTCTTCCGTAAATCGTTCGTCCTGAAGATCATCTGTATAGATAGCATAATGATTTCCCATAAGACCTTTAATGCTTCGTCTTGCAAGATCTGCCTTTTCAAGCATATCTATAAGTTCATGATCTGAAGGCTGAATAAGATAAATACCTGTCGTAGTACCAAAATTTATGCCTCCATTCTTTTCAAGCACCTCTTCCTGCGAACGTACCATGGAAGACATAATATTAAGGAGTTCCTTATGGTGCGAATACTGAAAAAGAACAATGAAGTAATCGCCATCTACTCTTGAACACATACCATCTTCAGCAATATTATCCAAAAGAATTTTAGAGAAAGTCTTAAGTATCTGGTTGCTTATAGAAAAGCCATAATGATGACTGAATTTTCCAAACTCATTTATATCTGCACAAACTAAAGCATAACGGTCATCCTCTGACCTGTTACTTAATATCTTTTCTGCTTTTTTAAGGAATGTAGCATATGGTACAAGTCCTGTTATGTAATCCTCTGTTTTGGCCTGTGCTGATTTAGCCATTGTAACCAGCTTATTCTCCATAGAACGAGTCTTAACTACTGTATGACCGCCTTCTTCTCTTTCATCATCAATAAATCTTGTAACACCGTATATTTTATCAGAATCCGTTCCGTCATCACTAACAGATATCATACTTATTTCAAACGTTCTGTAATTACCTACATTATCCTTAATACGGTATCTGCCTTTCATTTTTACAGCGGATTCCTTTAATCTTTTCAAATCATTTTCAAATGTTCTGCTGTCATCGGGATGTATTATATCAGACACTTTTTCAGATGAAAATAAGTCCTCTAATACACTTTTATCTGAATATGTAGTACCAAGATTTCCACTTCTTGAAAGTCGTTTCTTTTTTATATCATATGTCCATATGGTCTCCTGCATATAATTGGATATAAGCTCTGCCCTTTTAGCATTATCCTCAAGCTCTTCCTCCATTACTTTTTTGGAGGTTATATCCATTATTACACATAAATATACCGGCTGCCCTTTATCATCATCAATACGCCTTCCATTTATATAAAGCCACTTTACTTCATTATTTTTTGATAAAATCCTGCATTCAAATCCCAGCAGTCCAAAGTTTTCAATAGCTGTATCAAGCTGTCCCTGAACAAATTCCATATCAGCCGGATATAGAATCTGGTCAAAATAATCCCCGAAATTCATGTGAAATTCTGAACGCGAATAACCTGATAAAAGATAAAATCCATCATTTGAATAAATTATCTTTTTATCATTCATTCTGAGTTTTATAACACCACCCGGAATACTATTTGCGATAATTTCCATCTCATTTTTTGCCTTATAAACATCATCAAGACTTCTTTTTACTTTTGTAATATCCATGCATGATACATAATATCTCATTTCTCCATCAACCATAATGGTATGAGCAGAAAGCGAAAGCCACAAAACACCTCCATCTTTCCTTGCAGCCCTGAATTCAAGATGAAGTGTTCCTCCTGCTGCAATCTGCCTGTCAATGAGAGTTCTTATTTTCTGCTTCTCTTCTGGAAGAACTGCTGCCATAAGACTGTTTCCATACTTTTCTTTATACTCTTTACTCGTATACTGCAGCATGGAATAAAACTTTGCATTAGCAAATAATATCTCAATTTCTGCACCCGGCTTTGCAATAAAAAGTGCACATTCCGACATATTCAAAAGTCTTTTTAACTCTTCTGATGTTATAATATCAGGTACTCCTCCGACACCATCCGGTGAACCGCTTATCATATTTGATTCGTTTTTCTCCATAATTTTCATCCTCTCTGTGCCAATAAACTAATACTATGTTACTGTAACGATACTATTAGCGTTCACACCCACGGTGCACAAAATATGCTAATACTTTTTAACGAGAACTGTAGCATTGTGACCACCAAATCCAAGAGAATTACTGATAGCCACATTTACAGGCATGTATACTCCCTCTCCTTTGGTATAATCAAGATCACATTCCGGATCATCATCCTTCAGACCTACTGTCTGATGAATATAACCCTCATTAATTGATTTTATACATGTAATTAATTCAACTGCTCCACCTGCTCCAAACAGATGACCAATCATAGACTTGGTTGAATTAATCTTAACCTTGTAAGCATAATCTCCAAATGCCTTTTTAATGGCTCTTGTTTCATACTTATCATTCATAGGTGTACTTGTACCATGTGCATTAATGTAATCCACATCCTCCGGTTTAAGACCAGCATCTTCTATGGCGAGACTCATGGCTCTTGCTGCACCTTCACCATCCTCAAGCGGTGCGGTAAGGTGGCTTGCATCACATGTTGCACCATATCCTCCTACCTCTGCATATATTGTAGCACCTCTGTTAAGTGCATGTTCTAATTCTTCCAGGACAAGTACACCTGCTCCTTCACCCGTTACAAATCCATCTCTCTTTTTGTCAAATGGAATTGAAGCCTGCAAAGGATCTTCTGATGAACTGAGTGCTGTTAGCGCCTGGAATGTTGCTACACCTAATCTGCTTACAGAACTGTCAACACCACCCGCAAGAATCACATCTGCTTCTCCGTGCTGTATACTTCTAAATGCCTCTCCGATAGAGTTTGTACCTGTAGCACATGCTGTTACAACATCAAGGCATTTACCATGACATCCGAACTTTATGGCAACATTGGCTGCTGCCATATTGCCAAGAACCATTGGTGCAGTAAGCGGATGAATCCTGTTAGGTCCTTTAGCAAGAAGCTTGTCATATTCTCTTTCGATACCCATAAGACTTCCTACACCTGATCCAATATAAACTCCTACTCTGTAAGAGTCTTCATTTTCTAAGTTCAATCCTGAATCATTAACCGCTTCTGTAGCAGCGGCTATGGCAAACTGACTAAATCTGTCCATTCTTTTAGCATCTTTTGGA
Organism: Lachnospiraceae bacterium; assembly: GCA_022764445.1. GTDB lineage: Bacteria > Bacillota > Clostridia > Lachnospirales > Lachnospiraceae > Butyribacter. The sequence goes on from JALERT010000209.1 coordinate 38,580, forward strand.
GACATATAATCTTTTGGATCAAAATCTGTTACTTCTGCCGAAAGCTTAGCTTTATAATCTGATGTATCAAAGTTTCTTATTGGTCCTATTCCAACTTTTCCCTCATGAATACTTTTCCAGAAAGTTTCAACATCGTTTCCTATAGGAGTTATAAGTCCCATACCTGTTACTACTACTCTTTTCATAAAAAAGCCCCCCCTAGTTATTCTTTTTCTATCTTTTGTTCAGGCAGATACTTTACAAGCATCTCATTTATCTGATCAAGGTTGACCGGTTTAAATATACAGTCATTCATTCCAGCTGCCTGATATTCTATCTCAACACCCTGTATCGCATTGGCTGTAAGTGCAATAATAGGAACATTATGAAAAAATTTGCCTGACATTGCACGTATCTTTTTAGTTGTCTCTACGCCATCCATCTCCGGCATCATGTGATCCATAAAGATAATATCATATTTACGTCCTTTGTCCAATGCCTTAATAATTGCTTCTCCACTTGAAAATGCCTCAGGCATTGTTCCCAATTCCTTAAGCTGTATGGCAACCACCTTAAGATTTACCTTATTATCATCTACTATGGCAATATGAACATCTTTAAAACTTATCTTTTTAGGCTTATTATCATCTTTTTCATCCTGATTAAAAGGTTCAAATATTGCCTGATAGATTTTAAATATATCAAATGGTTTTCTTATGTACCTGATATCAAGTTCTCCTTTTTCAAGTACGGCATAGTATTCGAGTATTGCAACTTTTTCAATACCTTTTGGAAGTGGAACTCCAGCTTCCTTCCACTGCTCATAATTATAAATAAGTATTTTTTTACAGTAGTCATACTCAGGATAACGTCCGTTAACACAATATTCTATATCACATATGCTTATATATTTTAAACCCAATTTTTCTAAAATACGCGCCATATGCCATCTGCAGTCATAATCTTTCTCATATATAAAAATAACTGTATCATTATCATCATAAGTAATAATATCATTCTCTTTATATACCTTCTGAATCATTGTTATAGTGAATGAACTTCCTATACCGTATTCACTAATGACACTTATATCTCCGCCCATAAGCTGTGCGAGCCTCTTAGAAAGAACAAGACCAAGACCTGTTCCTTCACGCTTTCGGTTACGCATGGCATCAACCTGACTAAACTGATTGAAGAGCTTGTCCATATCATCTTTCTTTATTCCAATACCCGTATCAGAAACGCAGTATATCAACTTCACTTTATTATCAGGGAGTCTTTCGTAATCTACTTTAAGTGTTATCTTTCCTTTATCAGTAAACTTAACTGCATTGCCAAGTATATTTATAAGAATCTGATTAATTCTTCCTGAATCACCGCAAAGATTAACAGGTATACCTTCACTTATATTAACTTCAAAACGGACATCGTTAGGATATATTCTTGCCGCTATTATATTTTCTATAAAATGTAGTAAATCATCAAGACGGTAATTCGCTTCTATGATTTCCATCTTGTCTGCATCTATCTTAGAAAAATCAAGTACTTCATCAATTATCTCAAGAAGATTACGACCCGCAAGCTGAATCGTATTGACATACTCTTTCTCCAGATTGGTAAGTTCGCATCTTTCCAGTATATCAGCCATGCCGCATATGGCATTCATAGGAGTTCTTATCTCATGCGACATATTGGCAAGGAATGCACTTTTGGCACGGTTGGCTTCCTCTGCTGCCTGACGTGCTTTTGCTTCTGTCTCTTTCGCTTCTTTAATCATACGCGGATTCTGAAGCGTAAGCTGCATAACAAGACATCCTATAGAAGATGCTGCCCCGATAAGAAGTATATTGGTACTCATCTGGATTATTATAGCTATACCAGAAAAAAGAGCTAACATAATCGTAACATTTTTATACTTCATTTCTGACTGCTCATCAGATTTTATGACCTGCAGGCAGGTTAATACCATGTAAAAAAAATT
>JALERT010000055.1 GCA_022764445.1 Lachnospiraceae bacterium
TTCGTATATGATGTTGAAAATGTTGTAAAGGTTCGTACAGGCGATCAGGGCTTCGATGCTTTGCAGGGTGATGAATAATATTACAGAAATTTTAAGAAAAGATTAAATTTAGGGCTGTCACAAGGAAATATGTGGCAGTCCTTGTTTTGTCTATTGACATTATATATCTTTAAAACTATAATTCGTATGGTAACTAAAATTGAAATGGAGAAAAGTAAAAGTGAGTTTAGAAGAAAACAGATTGTATGATATTGAACCGGATAAAACATACGGAAAGGGAAAAAGAATAAATCCTAAACTATTTATAATTCCGGGAATTCTAATCGTAGCAGCGATATTGGTTGCAATATTAGTTCCAAGGATATATTACAGTGGACGTTGGTATGCCAATACATACATAGCTGATACGAATGTTTCCGGCATGACGCTTAATCAGTCAAAGATTGCATTACATAAGATATACAATAATTATAAGCTTGAAGTAAAAGGAAAAACTGACGGAAGGCTTACAGTTCGAAGAGACGATATAGATTACATAATCAATATAGACGAAACAATTAAAGAAGAATTTGAAAGACAACATGCCAATTTTAGTCTTTTGGGTTTATTTGAGAAAAAGGATGTATCAATTAATCCAATTGTATCTTATGATAAAGATAAACTTAAGAAACTAATTAAAAATTCTGAAATCGTAAAAGGAAGTAACAATTACAAGATTATCAAACCCGTTGATGCAACAGTATCTTATTCAAAGGATAAAAGAAGTTATGAAATAGTAAAAGAAATTAATGGAAATAAAATAATTATAAAAAAACTTTTAAAGGTTGTAGTTGAGGCTTTGGATGAGGGTATTGAAAGTATAGATATATCAGATACTTCCCGATATGGAAATGTATACAAAATGCCAAAAATCACATCAGACTGCAAAGAAATAAAAAAAGAAATTAAAGTAATGAATTCTGCAGTTCTTAGATGGATTAAGTGGAAAATTGCAGACGGTGTAACAGAAAAGGTTACACCTGAGAATATAAGTAAATGGATTTCGTATAAAAACGGAAGTGTAAACTATGATACACAGGCTATGAGGAACTGGATGGAAAAGATGTGTCTCAAGTATAAGACGCTTGGAGGAACACGTACCTTCAAATCCCACACAGGACAGGACGTTCAGATATCGGGTGGCGATTATGGATGGCGTCTTGATTATGACCAGATGATTTCACAGCTTGAAAATGCATTAAAGAAGAAGCTTAAAAGTTCTTTACAGGATGCATATATAAAGGATCCTTCATCAGCCAATAAAAAACCACTTATAATCAATAAAAAAGCTGTTTATTCAGGAACAGCTTATACGCAGAATTTTGATGACAAGATGAAAGATTTTGACGAAAATAATTATACTGAAGTCTCAATAGCAGAACAGATGGTATATGTTATACGTGATGGTAAAGTGGCGTTTTCAACTAAGTGCATTACAGGTCTTCCATCTGATCCGGAAAGAGCTACAAAGACGGGTGTTTACTTTATAAAAGAGCATAAGCCTGTTGCTATATTAAAAGGCGAGACATACCGCACAAAAGTACATGACTGGGTAAGAATATCATGGACGGGTACAGGATTTCATGAGGCACACTGGCAACCTTGGGGATCATGGACAAAAGAAATGTATCAGTCAAGGGGATCTCATGGATGTGTAAATCTTTCTCCACAGGATGCACATACCATATTCAATATGCTCAAATATAAAGAAGCAGTATTTATTCACTGATAAATAAAAAAATAGTTTCACTATGTGAAACTATTTTTTTGCTTATAATCAAAGTTATTAATATCAGAAAAGCTTAACCCCGTCTTCCTGTCCATACACAGCAAATCCGTCAAATCCATGCTGTTCTATTTTATTAAGGAATTTACCAAGCTTCTTAGGTCTTGCGATTATAGAAACCTTATATTCATTACGAAGTTCTTCAGCATATTTTAAAGCTTCAGCATAGTTTTCTGAATCATAAAATACTGCGATACGTTTTTTCTGACCAGGTATATCGTAATCCTGCTCCATAAGTATACCAAATATACGTTCAAATCCGATTGAGAAACCTACAGCCGGAATATCTTCATTAAGGAATTTTCCTATAAGGTTATCATAACGTCCGCCGCCAGCGACAGCACCGCTGTAACCTTCTGCTTCAACTTCAAAGATAGTACCAGTATAATAACCCTGTCCTCTTACAAGAGAAGGTGTAAACTCTATGGTTATTGCTCCATCAGATACAGAAGTTACGGTATCCATGATATATTTAAGGTCTTTTACATAATCTGCATCACATACATCAGCTATAGAATCAAGATTAAGACTGCCGCTTTCAAAGAGAGATATAAATTTATCTATGGAATCCTGATTAAACTCCTCGGCTTCAAGTTCACCCTTTACACCGTCAATTCCGATCTTATCAAGCTTGTCAAAAATAATAGCAAGTTTTTCATTATCTTTTTCATCAAATCCTGCATAAGCGAATATACTTCTAAGGATACGGCGGTCATTGATTTTAACTTTATAATTTTTTATGCCGACACGGTTAAGAGCTTTTGTAGTTGTAAGTATAAGCTCAATCTCAGCATCACGAGACTCATTGCCTATAATATCTATGTCACACTGCATAAATTCACGGAGACGTCCTTTCTGAGGGCGTTCAGCACGATATACGCGGTCCATCTGTATTACTTTAAATGGTGTAAGAAGTTCATTGCGGTTGTTAGCATAATATCTTGAAAGTGGAAGAGTAAGATCATATCTGAGTCCCATATCAGATAATTCTTTTTCAGATACGTTATCCTGTTCAAGCGCAGAGCTTAACTTACGGCCTCTTTTAAGAATTTTGAAGATAAGATTTAGATTTTCCCCACCTTCACTTTTATCAAGGTTGACTGCATCTTCAATAATAGGTGTTGTGATACGCTCAAACCCTGCATCCTGATATGTCTCCAATATTACATTTTGAAGATAATCACGTATCTGTACTTCCTTTGGTAAATAATCTCTTGTACCTTTAACTGGTGTTGATTTCATTTATAACATCCTTTCTGCTATATAATTTTTATTCAAAAAGGTCTGAAAGACCTGAATTAAAGCATTTCCTTATATGCAAACAATAATATTACTCTATCATATTTCTTTGTGTTCATCAACAAAAACACCCGTATATCGCTATTTTGTATAAAAAAATGTATCTAAAAAGATAAATTTTATACGAATATAATTAAAATCTTTTTTGACTTATTAAAAATAATAGTGTAAAATTTAATTTAATATGCTGTATCGTATTTAATACTAATTGATATGTACGCATCAAAATAGAGCCGGTTAACCGGTGAGATTAACTATATGGAGGAAAACATGGATAAGAAGTTAAGAGTTGGTATCCTTGGCGGTACCGGAATGGTAGGACAGAGATTTATTTCTTTATTAGAGAATCACCCTTGGTTTGAGGTAGTTGCTATTGCAGCAAGCCCACGTAGTGCAGGAAAAACATATGAAGAAGCTATCGGCGGCCGTTGGAAGATGACTACACCTATGCCGGAAGCTGTTAAGAAGATAGTTGTTAAGGATGTCAGTGATGTTCAGGGAGTTTCTTCAGAAGTTGATTTTGTATTTAGTGCTGTAGATATGACTAAGGAAGAAATTAAAAAGATAGAAGAAGAGTATGCAAAGACAGAAACACCTGTTGTTTCAAATAACAGTGCTCACAGATGGACACCTGATGTACCAATGGTAGTACCTGAATTAAATCCTGAGCATCTTGCTGTTATTGAGAATCAGAAGAAGCGCCTCGGAACTACAAGAGGATTTATCGTAGTTAAGCCAAACTGCTCTATTCAGAGTTATACACCTGCACTTCATGCCCTTAAGAAGGCAGGATATGAGCCAAAGACAGTTGTAGCTACAACATACCAGGCTATTTCAGGTGCCGGTAAGACATTTAAGGACTGGCCTGAGATGGAACATAATATCATCCCATTTATCGGTGGGGAGGAAGAAAAGAGTGAGCAGGAGCCACTTCGTATCTGGGGACATATTGAGAATGGTCAGATCGTTAAGGCAGAATCACCTGTAATCACAACACAGTGTATACGTGTACCTATCCAGGATGGTCATACAGCCGCTGTATTTATGACATTTGAAGATGGTAAAAAGCTTTCAAAAGAAGAAATTATTAAAATCTGGAGAGAATTTAGCGGACTTCCACAGGAATTAAATCTTCCAAGTGCTCCAAAGCATTTCATACAGTATCTTGAAGACGATAACCGTCCACAGGTAGCACTCGATGTTAATTATGAGAATGGATTCGGCGTTTCAATAGGTCGTCTTCGTGAAGATATTTTATTCGATTATAAGTTTGTAGGATTATCACATAATACTATTCGTGGTGCAGCAGGTGGAGCAGTTCTTATCGCAGAGCTTCTTACGGCACAGAAGTATATAACAGCTAAATAAGATATAATTTAAATAAATTAGTATACTATTGTGGATAGGGGGCAGATTATGAATAAGTATCGCATTTTGGTAAAGGGTATTGTTCAGAAGGGCAATAAATATCTGACTGTGGAAAAATGGTATGATGATAACATTATTGAACCATATCAATGGGAATTTATTGACGGTGAGGCAGAGTTTGGAGAATCACCTGATGCTGCCGTTGTAAGAATTATTCAGGAGCAGACAGGACTTATCGCTGAAGTAGCAAGAGTTCTTTATACATGGACTTTCATGATTGGTTCAGAGTGTAATCTGGGGCTTGCTTATCTGTGTCTTACTGAACAGGACGAGGAAGATGTAATTCTTTCAGAAGAACTAAATGATGCCAAATGGATTGAGGCAATTGATTTTGAGAAGTATATTCATAATCAGCGCATGCTTGACGATTTGGAGAAAGCTGATTTATTCTAGTGTTTTATGGGTGCATCTGTCAGCCTGGTCTGACAGGTGCTCTCTGTATGTATAGGGTGATAAGGATATAAAGGAGGAAAATAATGGGTACAATACTAATCAAAAAGGGAAGACTAGTTGACCCTGCCAATAAAATTGATAAAGTAGCAGATATTTTAATACGTGATGATAAAATCGAAAAAGTTGCGGATGAAATAAAATGTGAAGCTGATGAGATAATTGATGCATCAGGTCTTGCAGTAATGCCAGGATTTATCGATTTACACGTACATCTTCGTGAACCTGGATTTGAATATAAGGAGACAATAGCTACAGGTACAAAGGCTGCAGCAAGAGGCGGTGTCACATCTATATGTCCTATGCCTAATACAAAGCCTGTAATAGATTCTCCGGAGATGGTAAAAGAACTTTTAGAGCGTTCAAAGGATGCACCTGTTCATGTGCTCCCTGTTGGAGCCGTAACTATTGGTCAGGAAGGTAAAGAGCTTGCGGACATTGAAGGAATGAAAGAAGCCGGTATAGTGGCTCTTAGTGAAGACGGTAAATCTGTTATGGACAGTCTTTTATTCAGAGAGGCACTTCATGAAGCAGCAAGGCTTGATATACCTATGTTCTCACACTGCGAAGATAAGGCTCTTGTTAACGGTGGTGTTATGAATGCGGGAGCAAAGGCAGATGAACTTGGTCTTCCTGGTATAACTAATTCTGTAGAAGATGTAATCGTTGCAAGGGATATAATAATGACAAAGGAGGCAGGTGCAAGGCTTCATCTCTGCCACTGTTCCACAGCAGATAGTGTTACATTGGTTGAAATGGCGCATAAACAGGGATTAAAAGTAACTGCGGAAGTATGTCCGCATCATTTTACAATGTCAGATGACGAGATAACAGAAGATGATGGCAGATTTAAGATGAATCCTCCACTCAGGTCAAAGGAAGATGTAGCTGCACTTAAAGAAGGTCTTAAAAACGGAATAATGGAAGTTATATCAACTGATCATGCACCTCATGGAGCAGAAGAAAAAGCACAGTCCATGAAAAAAGCACCATTTGGAATAGTAGGACTAGAAACTTCATTTGCCATAGGTTATACTGAACTTGTGCAGAAGGGAATCCTGACTTTGTCACAGCTTGTGGAGAAGATGAGTGTAAATCCTGCTAAAGTTATTGGAATAGATAAAGGAAATCTTGCTGAAGGAAAAAAGGCAGATATAGCTATTGCAGATATCAGCACTGAGTATAAGATAGACAGTTCTAAATTTGCATCAAAAGGTCACAATACGCCTTTTGACGGAAAGAAAGTTACAGGAAAAGTCCTTCTGACGATTACCGATGGAAAAATTGTATACCGTAGTGAAAATAAATAGAAAAATTATAATGTAGGTCTTTAATATATGTCCTAAAGAAAAGAGGTATAATATGATAAATAAATTAGTATCAGAGATTAAGAAAAAAAATGCCCCAGTCGTTGTTGGTCTTGATCCAATGCTTAACTATGTACCTGAATTTATCCAGAAAAAAGCATTTGATGAATTTGGCGAGACTCTTGAAGGTGCAGCAGAAGCAATATGGCAGTTCAATAAAGGTATAGTTGATGCCACATATGATCTTATACCTGCCGTAAAGCCACAGATTGCAATGTATGAGCAGTTTGGAATTCCCGGTATGACAGCTTTTAAAAAGACTGTTGATTACTGTAAAGAAAAAGGACTTGTAGTAATAGGCGATATAAAGCGTGGGGATATAGGTTCTACATCAGCAGCATACGCTGTAGGTCATCTCGGAAAAGTAAAGATAGGAAGCAAATCATATGCAGGATTTGATGAGGATTTTGCAACAGTCAATCCATATCTTGGAAGCGATGGAATAAAGCCATTTATTGATGTATGTAAAGAGGAAAACAAAGGTATATTTGTACTTGTAAAAACATCTAATCCATCAAGTGGTGAATTTCAGGATCAGAAGATAGATGGCAAGCCATTATATGAACTTGTTGGAGAAAAGGTAGCACAGTGGGGAGAAGAGTGCATGGGCGATGAATACAGCAATGTAGGATGCGTAGTAGGTGCAACATATCCTGAGATGGGTAAAGTACTTCGTAAAATTATGCCAAAGACATACATTCTTGTTCCGGGATACGGTGCCCAGGGTGGTACGGCAAAAGATCTTGCTCCTTATTTCAATGAAGATGGGCTTGGTGCTATCGTAAATTCATCAAGAGGTATAATTGCAGCATACAAACAGGATAAATACAGTAAATTCGGAGATGAGAACTACGCAGACGCATCACGTCAGGCTGTAATTGATATGATTAATGATATAAATAGTATATTTTAATTAATCATGCTGTTACACAATGTTCTCTCGGAGTTTCTTTGTGTTTAGGTGCAAGAAAAACTATGAGAGAACATCATATAAATTAGGAGGAAGACATGGCTCAGAAGAAAAAATGCAGAGGAATCATATCACGTCATGTTATGATTTCAAAAGATATATACAGTATGTGGATTAAATTCCCTAAAGATAATAACATTGCCATGCAGGCAGTACCGGGACAGTTCATATCTATGTACAGCAGTGACGGAAGCAGACTGCTTCCACGACCTATAAGCATCTGTGAGATATATGATGATTCACGTATATTAAGAGTCGTATATCGTGTTGTCGGTAAAGGAACAGAAGAATTTTCTAAACTTAAGGAAGGTCATTCCATTGATATAGTTGGTCCGCTTGGAAACGGTTTTACACTTAAAGAAGGAAAAAGCTTACTTATCGGCGGCGGTATAGGAATACCACCAATGCTTGAACTTGCAAAGCAGCTTAAAGGTGAAGTGTCAGTCGTACTTGGTTATAGGGATAATGATTTATTCCTTTCAGAGGAATTTAAAAAGTACGCCAATCTTTACATTTCTACAGAAGACGGAAGTGTCGGAACAAAAGGTAATGTAATAGATGCCATAAAAGCCAATAACATAGAAGCAGACAATATATTTGCCTGTGGTCCAATACCTATGCTTAAAGGTGTAAAAGAATATGCTGTTTCCAATGGGATAAAGGCTCAGATATCTATGGAAGAGAAGATGGCATGTGGTATAGGAGCATGTCTTGGATGCGTGTGTCAGTCCAAAGAAAAGGACAGCCACAGCAATGTAAATAACAAAAGAGTATGTAAAGACGGTCCTGTATTTGATGCAGAAGAGATAGAATTATAAGGAGGAAACCATATGAATCTTTCAGTAGATTTTGCCGGCGTAAAGATGAAAAATCCGGTAACTACAGCTTCCGGTACTTTTGGCTCAGGTGCCGAGTACGGAGAATTTGTAGACCTTTCACGACTTGGAGCCGTAACTACAAAAGGCGTTGCCAATGTACCATGGCCCGGCAATCCGACACCACGTGTCTGCGAGACATATGGAGG
>JALERT010000153.1 GCA_022764445.1 Lachnospiraceae bacterium
GGACTGCAGCACTTTGAAAATCTTACTGAAACATCATCTATACCTGCAACCACGATACCATTCTTTGATTTAATAGATGCGCGATTTGATACAGTAGCTCCTGAATTAGCACCTGATGCATTGTTAACTGCAGCAAGTATCTCCTTATCTGTCGTATGAGTCGGATTTTTCTTCTTATATTCATCCTGAAGTTTATTGATAACCTGACCTTCCTTAAGTCCGCCGTGACCTATTGCAGCAAGGACTGAATTCCAGTCTTTAAATCCATACTTCTTCTTACAGGCTTCTGTATACTCAGGTTTTACAAGCTCATTAAGTGCAATGCCCTGATTTTTACAGTAATTAGTAAGAAGCTCCTTACCTTTTATTATATTTTCTTCTTTATTCTGCGTCCTGAACCACTGGTTAATCTTATTCTTAGCCTGTGTACTCTTAACAAGTAAAAGCCAGTCTCTGCTTGGTCCTTTTGAATTTTGGGATGTTATAATCTCAATTCTGTCACCATTCTGAATCTTATACTCTATTGGAACAAGGTTGCCATTTACTCTTGCCCCAACCATCTTATTACCGACAGCACTATGAACGGCATAAGCAAAATCTATTGGTGTAGAGCCGGCAGGAAGATTCTTTACATCACCGTCTTTAGTAAAACAGTAGACATGATCGGAGAAAAGATCAAGGTCGCTCTTTAAAAGGCTTAAAAATTCCTTGTTGTCTGACATGTCTCTCTGCCACTCAAGTATACGTCTTAACCATGAAAGCTTCTCTTCCTCACTGTCAGCAGTATTATGACCATACTGGTTTTCCTTATATTTCCAATGAGCTGCGATACCATACTCAGCAGTACGGTGCATTTCATACGTTCTTATCTGAATTTCAAATGGCTGTCCATGTGGTCCGATAAGCGTAGTATGAAGTGACTGGTAATTATTTGGCTTAGGCATTGCAATATAATCTTTAAAATGACCGGGTATAGGCTTATATATTTCATGAATTACACCCAGTGCAGTATAACAGTCCCTTTCAGTATCTACTATTATACGGACAGCAAAAAGATCATAAATCTGTTCGAGTTTCTTATTTTGAGTAACCATTTTTTTGTAAATGCTAAAGTAATGCTTTGCGCGTCCGTCTATCGTTGCCTTAATACCAGCCTCTTCTATATGAGTTCTTACTTCTGCAACAATTTCTTTAATAAACTCTTCTCGTTTTACCCTGCCACTATTAAGCTTTGTAACAAGCTCATTGTACATCTCCGGTTCAAGATACTTGAATGAAAGGTCGTCTAATTCAACCTTGACTTTTGATATACCAAGCCTGTCCGCAATAGGAGCATATATATCCATTGTTTCTGTAGACTTTTCTTTTTGTTTCTCCGGCGACTGGTACTTCATTGTACGCATATTATGAAGTCTGTCTGCAAGTTTTATAAGGATAACCCTTATATCTTTAGCCATGGCTAGAAACATCTTTCTAAGATTCTCTGCCTGAAGTTCAACTTTATCAGCTACATAATTCAACTGTGTAAGTTTTGTAACACCGTCTACAAGAAGTGCCACTTCATCGCCAAACTCGGCTGCAACATCTTCACTTGTCATAAATGTATCTTCTACAACATCATGCAGCATTCCTGCAACAATTGTTTCCTTATCAAGTTCCAGTTCAGCAAGAATAATACATACACACACAGGATGTATGATATATGGTTCGCCCGATTTACGAAGCTGCCCTTCATGTGCCTTATAAGCAACTTCATACGCTTTCTCAATTATAGATATATCACCTGATGGATGATACTTTCTAACCATTTCCTTTAATTTTTCAAATAATATGGCAGGATCCGTAAAGTCTTCAGGTATCATACTTGTAGCTAATTCACCATTATCAATCTTTAATTCGAAATCATTATTATTTTTTTCGTCCATATGCTGCCTCCATCCTATGTAATTATCTATTACTATCCCTGCTAAAATCAGGCGCTTATAAAGCCTTAGCACTTCTTTAAGCGGCACTTTCCCTTTTCCAATTTACAAAGCTTTCAGCCGGCAGAATACGACCAAGCTGCCTTAACCTGCTCTAATACCCTGTCAAAGTCCCAGTCAGTCTCTGATCTTCTGATACTATTGGGATCATTTACACGAAGCTTGTTACCATTTATCTCTGTAAGAACAATAAAATGCCCCTGCGAAGTAAAATCTCCCGGTATCATACTGCATATAACAGGTCTTCCCTCACCCAGCTTTTCTTTGATATTCTTTTTATCAACTGTCAGTTTCTCTGACTGAAGGCCAAGCTTTTTTGCTCCTTCTGACATAAGTGACCAGGATGTTCCATTTTCACTGTCATAATAATTATTGTCAGAACAAAACTCTGCAATATCTGCCGGAGATTTGGATGTATCACCTGTTATGCCTGTATAAACCATAGACATACATGTAGGTCCACAGCCGTCAATAGCAATAATATTACTTCCATATGAAACATAGCCCCACCTTTTATCCCACTGTTGAAATAAAGGTATACGTCTGTCACCTAATTCACTTTTTGAAATGCTTCCGGATGATTCAGTATCACCCTGATGCTTCGGATAACCTGCTGCAAATGACACTGTTTCCTGATTATTAATAACAAGATTAAGTAAATCCTCAGGATATTGTGAAATATTAAGAAGTATGTCATTTATCTCAGGATAATCATCCCTCAATTTATCCAACTGTTCATAATATATATCATACCCGTCAGGCAGATCCACAGTGATAGGTTCATCAGTTTCCTCAGGTAATATTGTAACAGAAGGCTTTGTTGTCACCTTTCTGCTTTCTCCTGTCACATTATTATAAACTAATTTTACAATGCCAAATATTCCTGCAAAAAGCATAATCACAATAAGCAGCACTACTGCTCTTGCAATCATCACTTTTCTGCGTCTTTTCCTTTGCCTTATCCTTTTTTTCAGATATCTGCGGTGCTCAATCTCTTCCTGTGTTAATTCTCCCACAATCTTTCCTCTCTAATCACAATCAAGTTCCATAAGTTCTTTCATAAGACTGTCAAATTCATCCGAAGTAATTAATTCATCTTCAAATTCATCTGTAATAAGTTCTTCTATCTCATCCCACTTATATTTGCTTTTACCCTCTTTAAACTTTTTCAGTTCCTTTTTCCATTTATCATATGATTTCATCTAAATTCCTTCTTTCCACCTGACCACTCATTGATGTATTGGGATTGCCACATTGCTATGCATTCTTTGCACTCCTCAACCACCCGGGACTTATATCATACATAATAAATCAATACACTTTTATCTGTCAACTAAAACGATTAACCCCATTTTTCTATTACAGTTCACACCTAATACTTCCATTCTCTATCATATCAAGCAAAATATTTCCAACAGGTCCCTGTCCTTTTTTACAATAAAACATATTTTTTACTCTTTCCCTGTCCTCTTTTCCATATGAATCACCATTTACAGTAACTTCTTTAAGCTGTCCCAGCAATTCATCAAAAGATTTCGCCTTAACTCCCGGCGTAACATCTTCATACTCAAAGTACATCTCTCTGTCATTAGCAAGGTAATGCTCATAATCATAGCAATAAAATAAAAGCGGCGAATCCAGAAGAAGATAATCTATATATATGCTTGAATAGTCCGTTATAAGTATCTCTGTCTCCATTATTAATCTCTGTATGTCCATATCTTCATTGGTAATATCAATGATATGCGGATACGCTTCAAGATTTTCTACTTCCATACGATGATAAAAATGTTTCTTTATAACAAAATAATATCCACTTTCATCAAGGAATTTTTCAAGTCTTTCAAGATCAAAAATCTTACTAAGTTCTATTTTTTCTGCACCCTCATTTCTATGGGTAGGACAATATAAAATAATTTTCTTATCTGGGAAATACTTATCAGGCTTTTTATCCGCAAAAAAAATGTCGCTTCGCGGCTGACCGAGACATATTATCTGCTCTCTCTTTCTCCTGAATGCACTCTGGTATATCGGGATAAACATTTCACTGGGAGCCACAAAATACATCTTTCCCAGAGGAACATTTATAAGCTTATCTCTAAGCTTCTGCTTTGGACTGTCCCAGTCTTTTTCATATTTATTGTCATATACTACTTTTTTAAGTGGTATTCCATGCCACAGATCAATTATTACACTTCTTCCAAGAAATGTATGCTCAAGATCACTTATTCCATTTGATACAATGGCATATCCTGCTCTAAGCTGAGTCCAAACGGCTTTTGGAGTTCCCCACATATACGCCTCATAACCCATATCATGTATTTCTTTAAGCACAGATTCACTCTTTGTAATCCAGACTGCCCTGAGATTTTTTCTGTCACACGCCTCGATAAAAAGCTGCTTTGAATTATCGGCAAATCTTTCTCCAAGCCATGCCCCAAATACGCATAACTTTTTATTTCTGGGCATCAGCATAGAAAGATACATTACAAAATATTTCCCTATTACTTTTATTCCTTTAATAACTTTACTCATGATTCACTCCGTTCCTTTTATATGTTCCAGCACAAAGAGACTCCGAGAGAACATTTATCCCCATATGCACTGCATAATTTTTCTGACAAGACCTTTTTTCCATGCCTTATAACGGCAGTAAAATAATATACGTTTTAGGTGATTATACGAGCCTGATTCAGCATATTTTTTCATAAGACTGTATTCATCCTTAAGGCCTTTTTTAAGCATTTCTTCTCCATATTTTTCCAAGAAAAATCCTATCTGCTCTCTTGATGTATTCATTGCTTCTTTATAATTTTCCCTACCCTGCTTTAATCTTGAAATAAGATACTTACTATTATTATTATCCTTAGCTCCTACACTATTGTCACCATGCTGTCTGTATGACAATAATGGCTTCTCGATTACTTCTGTCTTTCCAAATACCCCTGCATAAAGGGCAATAAGATAATCATGCATAATAATTCTTTCATCATCCGCTGCATCACCTATGCCATTTAAAAGAGCAGCATTGATCATCATTGTACATCCCGTTACATTATTCTGGATAATAAGTCCTGGCAGCTCCTGCCTCACAGGTATATGTGATAACTTAAACATTGACTCTGCTGTTATATTTTCATCTTTATCAACAACTTCTACATCCCCATGTACGAGTACTGGCACATCAGACTTTGCACTACCTTCTGCCTGCTTCATTTTCACAAGTGTTTTCTCTATCTTATCTTCTTTCCATATATCATCCTGATCAGAAAACATCACATATTCAGAACCTGCTGCATCCTTAATAAGTCTTGCAAAGTTATTCTTTGCTGAACCGCTGCCCGGATTATTCTTTTTTATAATAACTTCCTGAGACACACTGTCAGCAAACTCTTTTATAACTTCCACAGAATTATCACTGCTCATATCATCTCTTACTATTAGACGCCATTCACTGTAAGTCTGATTTTTTATAGATTCTAACTGTTTTTTTAAATATTCACCACCATTATAAACTGCCATCAAAACCGTAACCATCATTATACTCCTTAAAATTCCTGCATTTATCTCATTATATATTCATATATATAATGTGAACTGTAACATATATTTTATCATACTTTATTTCGTATGCAAATACTTGTTATTGTACACACATATGGTTCTGTAACAGTTCAGCCTGACATTTTCTGTAACGTAATCGCTCACAGAGCTCAGCTATAACAAAAAAATCATTTTACAGTGGCATGCTTTAAGTATCAACATAAAATAATATCAGACTATATATCTTTTGATAGAATGGAGTTTTTATGAAACGAGTTGCATCACTTATTAACCTGGATTATGCTTTATCACATCAGCTCACAGGACGCGGAATAGGTATTGCAATCATGGATACAGGTATTGGCCACCATCCCGATCTGACAGGCTCTAAAAGCTGTCTTGCCGGTTTTTATGATACAATAAATAACCGTCCAACTTTTTATGATGATAATGGTCATGGAACACATGTTGCCGGAATTATCGCAGGCAATGGAAGTGCATGTCATGGACTTTATCGCGGCATAGCCCCCGGCGCCCATATATATATGATTAAGGTTCTTAATAAAAATGGAGAGGGAAATACAGAAAATGTAATAAAGGGAATTGATTGGATACTTAAGCATTATATTGAATACAATATACGCATAGTCAATATATCAGTTGGAAGTGCGAAGGATAAAAAGTTTAACGAAGATTCACCCCTTGTTAAAAGTGTCAATAAACTCTGGTCAGCAGGTCTTGTAGTTCTTACGGCTGCCGGAAATCATGGTCCTGCACCTTATAGCATAGGGGCACCAGGAAACAGTCGTAAAATAATAACAGTCGGGGCAAGTGATGCCATGTTATACGAAAAAAGCAGGGATTACTCTGGCAGAGGGCCAACTGATAACTGCATAAAAAAGCCGGATATAGTCGCTCCCGGCTCCAATGTAACAAGCTGCTATCCGATAGAACTAACCAGCCGCTACTCACCCGCATATTATCGTAAAAATAATAAAATAGAATATCATGGTAATGCACCATATCTTGCAAGAAGTGGTACTTCCATGTCAACGCCTGTAGTCAGTGCATGTATAGCACTTTTACTTGAAAAAAATCCTTCCATGAGCAATAAAGATGTTAAACTTCATCTTAGAAATACAGCATATAACTTGGGATTTCCTCACTCAAGACAGGGCTGGGGCATGATTAAATGCGACAGACTTTTAGATATATAAATTCTTTAATAGCAGATGAAAAAACAGGCAGTACAAAACTGCCTGTTTAACAATTATGCAATCTTTTCTTTTAAAATCTCATCAAGCTTTTTAATAAACTCACCCATATCATTCTTTGAAAGCTGCGCATCAGCGCCAAGGCTTTCACCTTTTCTTTTCATATCATCATTGATAAGTGATGAGAAGATAATTACAGGAATGTCTTTTAATTCCGGATCATTCTTAATTAACTTAAGAAGGCGATGACCATCCATCTGAGGCATTTCTATATCTGTAACTACACATGCAACATTTTCCTTGAGTGTACCTGCCTTCTTGTATGACTGTAATATCTCCCACAACTCAAGACCGTTATTGGTAGGCATTATCC
>JALERT010000159.1 GCA_022764445.1 Lachnospiraceae bacterium
ATCTGAAAGCTGCCAGGTTCCTAAACGTAAGAACAAATCCTTTTTGTAGGGACAGCCCCCGCAGTTCTCGCATCTGTAAATCGTCTTTTCACTTACATACCCGGTTTTGCTTTTGGAATGTCTGATATGATCTACCGTCAGCTTTTTGTCATTTCTGCAGGTATAAATATCCGATTCCGCATCATACTCCATATTTTCGATTTTTCCTATGTCGTTCCTGTATTTACGGGTCTTTGAGATTTCATAGTTGGCCGGTTTTATATAAGAAAGCTGCCCGTTCCCTTCAAGAAACAGATAATTTTCCTCGCTTTCATATCCTGCATCCGCAGCTATATTTTTGTATTTGAATTTCAGGTGTGTTTCCGCATCTTTTAAAAATGGTATCAGGGTTGTCGTATCGGTGGGCTGGGGTCCGATGGTGAGCCATGTGATATATTCGGAATCCACACCATGCTGGAGATTGTACGCCGGTTTTAACTGCCCGTTTCCCATGGCATCCTCTTTCATCCTCATAAACGTAGCGTCATGATCCGTTTTGGAATAACTGTTGCGTTTTCCGGAGTTTCTTTATATGCTTCATTTTGATGGTACTGCCATAAACGATTTTTATGTCATAAAGCTGCTCACACTCTGCCACAAAATCGGCAAGTTTTATGAGAAGCTTTTCCTGATTTTTTGTTACGGCTTTCTTCCAGACGAAAGTATACTTGTTTGCACTGGCTTCGATTTTTGTACCATCAATAAAAATGGTTTCACCCGAGACTTCACCAAGGTCAAAAAGTGCATTGGACATCTCTGCAAGAATACGTTTAGAGCAGGGTGCAAAATGAATACTTCGAAACCGGGCGAATGTTGCATGGTCCGGAGCAGGTGCACCTTCCAAAAGAAACATGAAGTTGATATCTCTCCTGCAGTTAAGTTCCATGGAACGTGAGGAATAATCTCCATTCATGTAAGAGTAAAGTACAATCTTGAGAAGAGTTCTTGGCGATACTGAATTTATTCTTTCATAAGTAGAATACAGGTCAGTCAAATCCATAGCCTCCACAAACTGACTTAGTAAACGCACAGAATCGTCTTCCGGAATAATTGTTTCAATATTTAGCGGAAGTTTTAATTGATATCCGCTTGCATTTTGGGTATAATCTTTTTGTAATTTAATAGGTAGCAGCATACTTATATTTTACACCAACTGCCGAATTCTTTCGAGGTTTGGCAGTTATTTTTTTGCACTGAAAAGGAGCTGCGCACTAATCACTTAGTGCGACAGCCCCCTTTGTGTTATAACTATTTGTTTATGGCTGCTGCCATTACAGGAAATCCATAATAGACATCTGGTTACTGTGAGGCATATCACCCATAAGTCCCAGGTCTGCCATAGCTTCTACGACTTTTTCACTTACTTTGCAGCGGTTTTTAAAGTCTTCTCTTGATAAGAACTTTCCCTTTGCTGCTTCATCTTCTATCATCTCGGCTGCTTTGTCACCAAGTCCGTCTATTGTAGCGAAAGATGGCATGAGCTTACCGTCTACTATCTGAAATCTGTTGGCTTTTGCCCTGTATATGTCTATTTTGACAAATTCAAAGCCTCTTGCGTACATTTCCTGTACGATTCTCATATCTTCAAAAGTATCTTTTTCTTTATCGCTAAGCTCATTCTTTCTCTTCTTATAATCATCCATATAATATTCAAGTCGTTCTTTTCCGAGACACATAAGCTCATAGTTAAATGATGTGGCTCTTATGCTGAAAAATGCAGCATAATATGCAAGTGGATAATGCACCTTAAAATAAGCTACACGCATTGCCATCATTACATATGCTGCCGCATGGGCTTTTGGGAACATGTATTTAATACGCTTACATGATTCGATATACCAGTCAGGAACATTGGCAGCCTTCATATCTTCTTCCATATCAGGAGTCAGACCTTTACCCTTACGCACACTTTCCATTATCTTAAATGAACGCTCATTTTCTATACCCATGTGTATGAGATATATCATGATATCATCTCGTGTACATATGGCAGTTGAAAGTGTACAGTCTCCATTGGCTATGAAGTACTGTGCATTGTCAAGCCATACATTTGTACCATGTGACAGGCCCGATATTCGTACAAGATCGGAAAAGTTCTTTGGCTTTGCTTCCATAAGCATACCATGTACAAATGGTGTACCAAACTCGGGAAGGCCAAGACAGCCAAGTGTACAACCGCCTATATCCTCAGGCTTAATACCAAGTGCTTCCGTACTCTCAAAGAGTGAAAGTACAGCCTTATCGTCCATTCTTATCTTAGTTGCGTCAACATCTGTCAGATCCTCGAGCATACGAATCATAGTCGGATCCTGATGACCAAGTATATCAAGCTTCAAAAGGTTGGCATCTATCTTATGATAATCAAAATGTGTTGTTATAATTTTAGATGTCATATCATTGGCAGGATGCTGTACAGGCGTAAATGTATAGATTTCTTCTCCCATAGGAAGAACGACGATTCCTCCCGGATGCTGTCCTGTGCTTCTTCTTACACCTACACATCCCTGTGATATACGGTCTATCTCGGCACTTCTCTTTGTCTGCTCACGTTCTTCATAATACTTCTTAACGTAACCGTAAGCTGTCTTTTCTGCAAGAGTACCTACCGTACCTGCCTTGAAAGTATGACCAGCACCGAAGATTACTTCTGTGTAGTCATGGGCATTACTCTGGTACTCACTAGAAAAGTTAAGGTCGATATCAGGCTCTTTATTGCCTTTAAATCCGAGGAATGTCTCGAAAGGAATATCATGTCCGTCTTTTTCAAGCATTTCACCGCAGACAGGGCATACCTTATCAGGCATATCACAAGCTGAGTTACCGACAAATGCCTTGACCTCATCAGAGTCAAAATCATAGTAGTGGCATTTTTTACAGTAGTAATGCGCCGGCAGAGGATTTACCTCTGTAATTCCCGCCATCGTAGCAACAAATGATGAACCGACCGAACCTCTTGAACCAACAAGATATCCGTCTTCATTTGACTTCCATACAAGCTTCTGTGCGATTATATACATAACCGCATAACCATTACTTATAATGGAATTTAGCTCACGTTCGAGTCGCTCTACAACTACAGGAGGAAGGTCAGGTCCGTACATTTCATGTGCTTTATTGTAGCAGATATCCCTAAG
The DNA here is from genome assembly GCA_022764445.1 of Lachnospiraceae bacterium. GTDB lineage: Bacteria > Bacillota > Clostridia > Lachnospirales > Lachnospiraceae > Butyribacter. The sequence goes on from JALERT010000159.1 coordinate 3,174, forward strand.
ATCCTGATCTGAATTTTCAATCTCAGGAGGACATTTTCTTGGACTGCATGGCTTTATATAATCAATCATATCGGCAATCAGATTAGTATTGGTAATAACTATTTCCTCTGCTTTCTTTGAACCAAGATACTGAAATTCTGAAAGCATCTCTTCTGTTGTCCTGTAGTAAAGCGGAGCCTGCTCATCTGCATCATCAAATCCACGCCCGGCCATTATTATTCTTCTGTAAATCTCATCCTCAGGATTAAGGAAGTGAACGTCACATGTGGCAACTACAAGCTTATTATACTCTTCGCCGAGAGATACTATTTTCCTGTTAAGCTCCATAAGGTCATTTTCATCCTGAATATGAGGATAACGTTTATCATCCTTTATCATGAATGCATTGTTACCAAGAGGCTGAATCTCAAGATAATCATAAAACTTAACAAGTCTGTCTATCTCTTCATCAGACTTTTCTTCAAGTAAAGCCCTGTATAACTCACCGGCTTCACACGCTGAACCTATCATTAATCCCTCTGAATACTGAAGATAAAGGCTCTTTGGAAGCTTCGGTCTTCTATTGTAATACTTAAGATGAGATTCTGATACAAGACGATAAAGGTTAACTCTTCCTGTCTCATTCTTAGCAAGGATAACAGCATGATACGATGGCATCTTTCTTATAGTCTCTTCGTCGGGTACACCAAAGTCATTAAGTTCTTTAAGATTATGTATACCCTTATCATCAAGACGCATTATAAGTCTTAAGAAAATTTCGGCTGTTGCTTCTGCATCATCAACTGCACGGTGATGATTTTCAAGAGAAACACCAAGTGCCTTTGCAACCGTATCAAGCTTATATTTTTTAAGTTCAGGAAGAAGTGCTCTCGACATGGAAACGGTATCGATAACTGTAAAATCAGTTTTAATACCCCTCTCTCTTGCTTTCTGCTTTATAAAACCTATATCGAAGGATGCATTATGAGCGACCATTACCGCATCACCACAAAATCCCAAAAACTTTGGAAGAACAATATCTATATCAGGTGCATCTGCAACCATCGAATCATCTATGCTTGTAAGCTGTGTTATATTGTATGGTATAGGCATATTAGGATTAACAAACTGGCTGAACCTGTCAACTATCTTTTTTTCCTTAACTTTAACAGCGCCTATCTCTATTATCTGATTGCTCTTTGCTCCTATTCCTGTGGTTTCAAGGTCAAATACTACAAATTCCCCATCAAAATCCTGACCTTTATCATTAATAACTGTATCAATAAGGTCATCTACAAGGTATGCCTCCATACCATATAAAACCTTTAAGTCATCATCAGAACTAAGTGCATGGTCTGCATCAGGGAATGACTGGACTACACCATGATCTGTTATGGCGATTGCATTGTGTCCCCATCTCTTAGCAGTCTTTACGTAATCACCAACTGCCATTACAGAGTCAAGCTCGCTCATCTGAGTATGGGCATGAAGTTCTACACGCTTCATTCCCTCATAATTATCCATGCGTAAAGTTCTTGTATCATTTCCGGGTTTAATTCCCCTTATAGAACTTATGGACAGCTCTTTACTGTAGGTATCAAAAAGAACAATACCCTTTACCTTGATAAATTTACCTGTTTTTATATTGGAACGTATCGCATCAGCTTCGTCTTTCTGTATAAAAATCTTGGCACCAATCGTATCTGTAAAATCAGTTATATTAAACATATAAATGATTTTTTCATTACGTATCTCACGTTCTTCTACTGATGTAACCTGTCCTTCTATTACAACTTCGCCTATTTCGCCCTGTATATCGGCAATCTTAATAATATCCCCGTCGCAGTTTCTTCCATAAAAACAGCTTTCATCTAAAGGCGCTTTACTGCTAAAACCGCCCTTCTTATATTTTCCTTTTGTATGACTGTAATCTTTCTGTTTAACTTCTTTTTTATCTTTATTTTTATCAGTTGTATCATTTTGTACTTCTTTAACAGGAACATCAAATCCCATAGCAACATTTGACTCTGCCGATACTATTTCAGGAGATTGATTGTCTTTATATTCATTTAAATTCTGCCTGTTTTCTTTGTGGGAATCGTATGACTTATCTTTATGTACACCTTCACTATGTACATTATTTGAATGATTTTCTACATGGAATACTTCATACTTTTCCTGCTTCTTTTCTACAGGTTCTACATATTTAAATTCAATCTCAGGCTCAAATCCTGCCTTCTTATTAAATATGTCATAAATGCTTTCTCTAAGTGCACTCTCCCTTGCACGGTACATGCTATCATCTTCACATGAAATTGAAAGAACATTATCGCTCATGGTTACATTGCCGCTATACAGCATGTCAAATTCAAGGACATTCTTATCCTTAAGTATAAGAAAGATACTGTCCTTATATTCATCCCAGAAATTCACCGGCGTATATGTAGAGGACAGATCAAAACTATCATGTACCTTAAGTTCTATGCCTGCACCTGCAAATACCTGACTGATAGCATACTGAAGAAGGCATATCTCACGATACGCAATAATATGGCTGCTCTTTATATATACATCTATGGTTTTTGAAGCTTTTGTAACGATAATACGTTCAACATATACATCAGAAAAAAGCTTTTTTTGCCTGTCTGTAAGATTAACACCTTCAAACGTTTCCAATAAAAGCTTTTCCATATTACCCCTCCATATATTTTAACTTTGTGCCATTTTATCTAATTCATCTTTAAGTGCACCAAGAAGTTCATTCTCAGGTACTTTCTTAATTATCTCGCCTTTTTTAATCAGTAGGCCTTCGCCTTTTCCGCCTGCTATTCCTATATCAGCTTCTCTTGCTTCTCCCGGTCCGTTAACAACACATCCCATTACGGCAACCTTGATATCAAGATCCATATCTTTAACAAGATTCTCAACCTTACCTGCAAGTCCTATAAGGTCTATCTGTGTTCTGCCACATGTAGGGCATGATACTACAGTAACACCGCCTTTTCTAAGTCCAAGTGTTCTTAATATTAACTTTGCAGAACGGACCTCTTCCACCGGATCACCTGTAAGTGATACCCTTATTGTATCACCAATACCCTGATAAAGGATATTGCCAAGACCTATAGCCGACTTAATATTGCCGGACATAATAGTTCCTGATTCTGTAATGCCTACATGAAGCGGATAATCTGTCTCCTTTGCGATAAGCTCATGAGCTCTTATACACATAAGTACATCAGATGATTTAATGCTGATAACAAGGTTGTCATATCCCATTTTTTCTATCATATGAACTTTATTTAAGGCACTCTTAACAAGACCTTCGGCGGTCACTTTTCCGTATTCTTCAATTATTTCTTTTTCAAGAGAACCACTGTTGACACCAACTCTTATAGGTATATTTCTCTCTTTAGCTGCATCAACAACCGCCTTTACTCTTTCTTCTGAGCCGATATTGCCGGGATTTATCCTTATCTTGTCAGCTCCGTTTTCTATCGCTGCGATAGCAAGTTTATAGTCAAAGTGGATATCAGCAACAAGAGGGATGTGGATTCTCTCTTTTATCTTTGATAATGCTTTGGCAGCCTCCATAGTAGGAACTGCACAGCGGATTATGTCGCATCCTGCCTCTTCAAGCTTTAAAATCTGGCTGACTGTCGCTTCCACGTCTTCTGTCTTTGTATTGGTCATAGACTGGATGGCAACAGGATTGCCCCCTCCTATTGCACATTGTCCTATATTAATAACTTTTGTATTATCTCTGTACATTACGTCCTCCGAATCTACTTTATAATCCTTATGATATCATTAAACATAACGAATATCATAAAAAGCATCAGTACAACAAATCCTGCAAAATGTATATAGCCTTCCTTTTCTCTGTCAACCGGTTTTCCTCTTATAGCTTCGATAAGTATAAATACAAGTCTGCCTCCATCAAGAGCTGGAATAGGGATAAGATTCATTACACCTAAGTTGGCACTAAGTAATACTGCCATATTAAGCATATTGATAATAATTACTTTAAGACCGTAACTCTTACTCTGGTCGATAACACTTCCTACAGTATCAACGATACCAACAGGACCTGAAACCTGCTTTACTGAAAGCTTTCCTGTGATTAACTGTCCAAGACTTGCGATAGTTGTCTCTATCCAGTATTTAACCTCGATAAAACTATACTTTATTACATCAAGGGCGCTTCCGCCTTTTTCACTGTATGCGGCAGTAAATCCAAGAGTTTTTGTCTTATACTTTTCAGGTCTTACCTCATAAGAACTTACCTTACCGTCACGCTCTATGTCAAACTTTACAATATCTCCGGTTTTATTGATACTGTTCATAACTTTGCCAAGATCTCCGGCATTTTTTACCTCTGTACCATTAACTGCCCTTATGATATCACCACTCTTTATACCGGCTTTGGCAAATGCTTTATTATCTGTAACATCTGATATCTTTGCCTGAGCATTGTCTGCAGAAGCATATGAGAAACCAAAAAGGTATGTTTCATAATTAGGATCTATCTTAAATGATTTTTCTTCACCATCACGCTCAACAACGACATCTACATCATCACCTGTAAGAGGATGAAGCATTATATAAGTATCTATCTCACGGCCTATTGATATCTTGTGACCATTTACACTCTTTACCCTGTCACCCTCCATAAGTCCTGAAGAACTTGCAGGCTGGTTATCATAAATAAGCTTAATGATTGGATAATCAATTCCCGTATTGGCTATTATGATGACAGAAAATACAAATGCTAATATGAAATTAAAGAATGGTCCTGCAAATATTATTGAGAATCTTGCCCAGACACCTTTGCTGTTAAGTGAATTTTCTGCCTCATTTTCTTCGTCCTCACCTATCATTGCACATGAACCGCCTATAGGGAAAAGCTTCCATGAGTACCTTGTCACATTCTGCCAGTCTTCCCTTTGGTCAAACATTTTCTGGGAACAGAACATTTTAAAGACGTGACCTTTCTTTGTCTTAGCATATGTTATGATTCGTGGTCCCATTCCTACAGAAAACTCAGGAACACCTACACCATTCTTTTTGGCAAGTAAAAAATGACCAAGTTCATGTATTACTACAATTACGGTAAATATTAACAGTGCCACTAAAATATTCATATAATTTCCAACCTCTCTAATCTTGCATAATTTAGTCATTGACACACAGCCTTACAGTCTATGCCAGGCTTGCCGGTACAGCGACCTCATAACTGCTATCAATATACCGGTATAGTAATCTAATATCTGTCATCAATATACCGGTATAGTAACCTAATATCTGTCATCAATATAATTATATACTCTCTGCTCAATCTCAAGAATCTCTTCAAGAGAAGGATTATCTACTATACTGTGCTTCATCATACATTCTTCTATTATATCTGCTATCTGAAGATATTTTATCTTTCTGTCAAGGAATAACGCTACAGCCTTTTCATTGGCAGCATTTAATACAGTCGGCATACTACCGCCTTCTCTTCCGGCTTCATATGCAAGCTTAAGTCCCTTGAATGTCTCCATATCAGGCTTTTCAAATGTAATATCAGAAAGCTTGCAAAAGTCAAGCCTTTCTCCTTCCAGATATCTTCTTTCAGGATAACACAAAGCATACTGTATAGGTAACTTCATATCGGGGGTTCCAAGCTGTGCCATGACTGCGCCATCCTTAAACTGCACCATGGAATGAATAACACTCTGTGGCTGGATTATTACCTTAATCTGGTCAAATGATACATCAAAAAGCCACTTTGCTTCTATTACTTCGAGTCCTTTATTGACCATGGTAGATGAATCAATTGTAATCTTTCTTCCCATAGACCAGTTTGGATGCTTTAATGCATCTTCTACCTGAATATCTTCAAGCTGCTCTCTTGTCATTCCCCTAAACGGACCGCCTGACGCAGTGAGCAGAAGTGAATCAACTTCACCGCTATTCTCACCATTAAGACACTGGAATATGGCAGCATGTTCACTGTCTACAGGAAGCATCTTTACACCATACTTTTTAACCATTGGCATAATGATATGACCTGCGGTAACTAGTGTCTCCTTATTGGCAAAAGCTATATCCTTTCCTGCCTTAATTGCCTCGATAACAGGGCGTATGCCTATCATTCCCACAACTGCCGCAACGACTATATCTGCTGAGTCAAGAGTTGCACATTCTATAAGACCTTCCATTCCAGATACAACTTCTGTCTTAACATTTGATATACGTTTCTTAAGTTCAAGTGCTTTTTCTTCATCAAACACACACACCATTTCGGGATTAAATTCTCTTACCTGACTTTCAAGCAAATCTACATTGCTCCCGGCAGCGATGGCTCTGACATTCATATCTTCATTGCTGCGAACAACTTCAAGAGTCTGTGTTCCTATAGATCCCGTAGAACCAAGTATTACTATTTCCTTACTCTTCATATATATGTCCTCTCATAAACCTCTACTAGTATGAATCACACTAAATAGCACTATGTTTCGCTGGACTGCTTTTCCGATAGCACAGATGTAAAAG
>JALERT010000164.1 GCA_022764445.1 Lachnospiraceae bacterium
TTTTGACAGGATTTTATCTGTAGACGTAAGTAACAGTGATATAACATCATCTATTTATCAGTTATCAGATTATCTCAGTCGATACTATGGAAAAAAAGTAATCATCCTTCTTGACGAATACGACACACCAATGCAGGAAGCGTATGTAAATGGTTTCTGGGATGAACTTGTAGCTTTTACAAGAAGTCTTTTTAATTCAACATTCAAGACAAATCCCTATCTTGCAAGAGCTGTCATGACAGGCATAACAAGGGTAAGCAAGGAGTCGATTTTCTCAGACCTCAATAATTTAAATGTCGTTACAACTACTTCTGATGAGTATGCCACAGCTTTTGGATTTACGGAAGAAGAGGTGTTTAATGCACTTGATGATTATGGATATAGCGATAAGAAGGAACTTGTGAAGAAGTGGTATGATGGCTTTACATTTGGAAGCAAGACAGACATATATAATCCATGGTCAATTTTAAATTTTTTGGATAAAGGAAAGGTTGGCACATACTGGGCGAACAGCAGCAGTAACAGTCTTGTTGGAAAGCTTATTCGTGAAGGGGATAAAAGGATAAAGACTAATTTTGAAAGTCTTCTTCATGGAGAAATCATACGCTGCTCACTTGATGAGCAGATAGTATATAACCAGCTTGGAAAAAGAGAGGGTGCTATCTGGAGTCTTCTTCTTGCAAGTGGTTATCTGAAAGTTATTAAAAATGAAGAGAAGCGTATAGCCGGAAAGAAAGTAATGTATGACCTGGCACTTACCAACATGGAAGTAGCGGATATGTTTTATGATATGGTAAGCGGATGGTTTGAGGAAGCAGGGGGAAACTATAATGATTTTGTGGAAGCTTTGCTTATGGGTGATCTTGACGCAATGAATGATTACATGGAGTTAGTGGCAGAGGATATATTCAGCAGTTTTGATTCGGGAGTCAAACCATCAAAAAAACAGCCGGAGCGTTTTTACCATGGCTTTGTATTAGGTCTTATAGTAGAACTTAAAGACAGATATGATATCACATCCAACAGGGAAAGTGGTTTCGGACGATATGATATTATGCTTGAACCAAAGAATAAAGAAGATGATGCGATAATTATGGAATTTAAGGTGTTTAATCCGAGAAAAGAATCATCTCTTGAGGATACGGTGAAAGCAGCGCTTGACCAGATTGAAGAGAAAGATTATGCGGCAGGTCTTATTGCAAGGGGATTTAAGGAAGAAAATATCCGTAAGTATGGCTTTGCTTTTGAGGGGAAAAAGGTGTTGATTGGATAACGTAGCAAAATAATGATAATACTTATTATTCGATGTACTTGTTATTGATAAAAATATAAAATGGAGAGATATTATGTATACATTTGACAGCAGGATAAGATACAGTGAGACAGATAAAGACGGCAGATTAAGTCTGAATGGAATTATTAACTATATGCAGGACTGTACTAATTTTCAGTCGGAGGATATTGGCGTTGGTATAGATTTTTTAAATGAAAGACAGGTTATGTGGGTGCTGAATTCGTGGCAGATAGTTATAGATGATTATCCTTTTATGGGAGAAGATATAACTATAGGAACACAGTCTTACGGTTATGAAAAGATGTTTGGCTATAGAAACTTTTTGATAACAAAGCAAGATGGCAGTCGTGTTGCTGTTGCTAATTCTGTATGGGTTCTTATGGATTTGAAAAAGAAAAGACCAATGATTATTACTCCTGAGTATGGTGATGTATATGGTAAGTATGAACCGCTTGAGATGGATTATGCACCGCGTAAAATAAAAGTACCGGAGGGTGGAGAAGAAGGTGAAAGGTTTAAGGTGAAGGAGTATCATCTCGATACCAACAATCATGTAAATAATGGTCAGTATGTGCGCATGGCTATGATTGCCTCCGGAGTATCAAAAAGAGTGCGGGAACTTCGCGTTGAGTATAAGAAGCAGGCTGTACTTGGAGATGTTATCGTGCCTGTAATTTATAAAAAGGATAATGAAACATTTGTATCGCTTAATGAAGAAGATGGCAAACCATATGCAATAGTACAGTTTATGGTTGATAAAAGATTGGATTTATGAGTTGAGCAGTTTCTTAAATATTGAGAAATTTAGGAAGTAAAAAATTATTAAAATATTTATATAAGATGGGAATATTATTAAATGAAAGCAAAAGAAATAAAAAAAGGAATGCATGATGGTATACCTATAGCACTGGGGTATATATCCGTAAGTTTTACGTTTGGACTAATGGCTGTGTCAGCAGGTATGACATGGTGGCAGGCAGTCATTATATCTATGGCAAATGTGACATCAGCAGGTCAGTTTGCAGGACTTGATATAATGATAGCGAGTGGTGGAATGATTGAGATGGCGCTTACGCAGTTTATTATTAATTTAAGATATGCACTTATGTCTATATCATTGTCCCAAAAGCTGGACAAGAGCTTTACGCTTCTTTCCAGACTTGCTACAGGATTTGGAGTTACTGATGAGATATTCGCTGTATCAGTAAGCCGCAATAAATCGGTAAGTAAGTATTATATGGCAGGTCTTATAGCTGTCCCATATGTGGGATGGGCAGCAGGAACTGCGGCAGGTGCTATTCTTGGAGGGATACTTCCCGATATGGTAAAGGACGCTCTTGGAATAGCCATATACGGAATGTTTCTTGCAATTATAATTCCACAGGCAAGAGATGATTCAAGATGTCTTAAAGTTATTCTTATAGCTGTGGTACTCAGTTGTTGCTTTAAATGGGTACCGGTAATCAATAAACTTTCATCAGGATTTGTTATTATAATATGTGCAGTTATTGCGTCGGCTATAGGAGCATTTTTATATCCGGTAGATGATGAGGAATGTGAAGAAAGCGATGGAGGTGAGATGTAATGTCTGTTGGAAAGTTTTTTACATATCTGGCTGTAATGGCAGGAGTTACATATCTTATAAGAGCTATTCCTCTTGCTTTATGCAGGGGAAAGGTTAAGAATGTATTTATAAAGTCATTTTTAGCTTATGTTCCATATGCGGTACTTGGTGCAATGACATTCCCGGCTATTATATATTCTACGGATGGGATAGCATCAGGAATTGCGGGCACTATAACAGGTCTTATATTGGCATACAGGAGAAAGAGCCTTTTGCTTGTGGCTGTTGCATCATGTGCCGCTGCATTTGCGGTAGAGATTATCCAATATTTGATACCTTTGTTATGATAAATTTGGATAAAAAGGAAGATTTTTAGAGTTTACTTTGTATGTGTGTTGTTTTTGTAACGATGCTTTATTGGAAATTAATGAGAAAAATATATTGTCATAAAATAAAAAGTGAGATGAACATTAAGTTCACCTCACTTTTTTGGTATATAATATTATGGAAAATTTATGCCATAATTATTTTAGATTAAAGCTGAGGACCAGCAGCAACTAATGCCTTACCAGCATCATTTCCTTCGTATTTAGCGAAGTTCTTGATAAATCTTTCTGCAAGGTCTTTAGCCTTTGTCTCCCATTCAGAAGCATCAGCATATGTGTCACGAGGATCAAGGATACCTGTGTCAACACCTGTTAACTCTGTAGGTACTTCAAAGTTGAAGAATGGAATCTTCTTTGTTGGTGCAGATAAGATATCTCCGTTTAAGATAGCATCGATGATTCCACGAGTATCTTTGATTGAGATACGTTTTCCTGTACCATTCCATCCTGTATTTACTAAGTAAGCCTTAGCACCATTCTTTTCCATCTTCTTAACAAGCTCTTCAGCATACTTTGTAGGATGAAGCTCTAAGAATGCCTGTCCGAAACAAGCTGAGAATGTTGGAGTTGGCTCAGTAATTCCACGCTCTGTACCAGCAAGTTTTGCTGTGAAACCTGAGAGGAAGTAGTACTGTGTCTGCTCTGGTGTAAGGATAGATACTGGAGGAAGTACGCCAAATGCATCAGCAGAAAGGAAGATTACGTTCTTAGCTGCAGGTGCAGAAGAGATAGGACGTACAATGTTCTTTATATGAACAATAGGGTAAGAAACACGAGTATTTTCTGTTACGCTCTTATCAGCGAAGTCAATCTTTCCGTTCTCGTCAAGAGTAACGTTCTCAAGAAGAGCATTACGCTTGATAGCATTGTAGATATCAGGCTCAGACTCAGCGTCAAGGTCGATAACCTTAGCGTAGCAACCACCTTCAAAGTTAAATACACCGTTGTCATCCCAGCCGTGTTCGTCATCACCGATTAAGAGACGCTTAGGATCTGTAGAAAGTGTAGTCTTACCTGTACCTGAAAGACCGAAGAAGATTGCTGTGTTCTCGCCATTTAAGTCTGTATTGGCTGAGCAGTGCATTGAAGCGATACCCTTTAATGGGAGGTAGTAGTTCATCATAGAGAACATACCTTTCTTCATTTCTCCGCCGTACCATGTATTGATGATAACCTGCTCGCGGTCTGTGATATTGAATACAACTGCTGTCTCTGAGTTAAGACCTAACTCTTTGTAGTTCTCAACTTTTGCCTTAGAAGCATTGTAAACTACGAAATCAGGCTCGAAGTCTTTTAATTCTTCTTCTGTTGGTTTGATGAACATGTTTGTAACAAAGTGAGCCTGCCAAGCAACCTCAACGATGAAACGGATAGCCATACGTGTGTCTTTATTAGCACCACAGAATGCATCAACTACATAAAGTTTCTTATTAGAAAGCTCGTTGATAGCGATATCCTTTACTGCCTTCCATGCTTCAGGAGAAGCTTTATGGTTATCGTTTGGATATTCATCAGATGTCCACCATACAGTGTCTTTTGAGTTCTCATCTTCAACGATAAATTTGTCTTTAGGAGAACGTCCTGTGTAGATACCTGTCATAACGTTAACTGCACCGAGTTCGCTTTCCTGTCCTTTTTCATAGCCTTCTAATTCTGGCTTTGTCTCTTCTTCAAAAAGTGTTTCATAAGAAGGATTGTACACAACTTCAGTAGTTCCGGTAATACCATACTTGCTTAAATCAATGTTTGCCATGCTGTTTTTACCTCTTTTCTTAGTATTTGTGTTTTGTAAAAAGTTATTGCTCACATACATATGTAAGCAGCAACAAGTATTAGCTACATCCTGCAGATAATACCCACTATGCCTAATATTATACATGATTGAATGATAAAATCAATACTTCTTGTTATTTCTTAGAATTTTTTAAGACTCCTGTGCATAGATTAAAACATGCGGGGTTGATATCATTATAAAATAAGTAAGAAGGAGCAGAGTGGCATGGACAATAAAATTGACGATATATTGCAGCGGTATCCATTGAAAGTTGTGTCCCAAAAAAGAGCCAGGGGAGCAGTAATGCTTTGTGCGGAAGATGGTACATATATAATAAAGAAATATGAAGGAAGCGTTAAGAAACTTCGCTTTCAAAAGCTTGTGCAGGATAAGCTTTTGATGGATGGATATGATTTAATTGATGAGATTATATTTAATAATGATGGGGAGCTTAGCTGTAAGGATAATCGTGGAGATATATGGATAGTTAAGAGATGGCATCAGGGTGAAGAATGTAATATAAGAGATATACGGGAAGTGTGTCCCGCTGCTTCTAATATGGCATTGCTTCATCAGAAGATGATACTTGAAACGGATGAAGATAATCTCTGCTACGAAAAAGACAATTTATACGAATTATTTCTTAGACATAACAGAGAAATGAAAAGAGTTCATTCATATATAAAAGGGAAGAAACAAAAGAATGACATGGAGATTAAACTTTTAAACTCTTACAATATGTTTTACAGTCAGGGCGAAGAGGCAGTCAGTATTCTTAAAGACAGTGAGTATAGTCAGGTAAGGGAGCATTCTTTCAAAAATCAGTGTGTTGTTCATGGCAATTACACATACCATAATGTGCTTTTTAGAGATAATCGGGTAATAACTACAGGATTTGAAAAATGTGCAGTTGGTGTTCAGATAGTTGATCTTTATGATTTTGTTAGAAAGGTAATGGAAAAGAATTCATGGGATATTGATATGGGGCTTAGAGTAATAGATTCTTACTTTAAAGTCCGTAGACCATCTGATAATGAGTGCAGGTTACTTTATACGCTGCTTCTTTATCCTGAAAAATACTGGAAACTCATTAATTTCTACTATAACAGCAGAAAAACATGGATGTCTGAGAAAAATAATGAAAAGTTAAATAAGATATGCGAACAGGAAAAGGATAGACTTGCGTTCCTTGAGTCCGTAAAAAGTCTTTTATTTTAATGGTTCGTAGTGTATAATGTGTAACTGTAGTATGTTATGCGAAGCAGCGACTGCCAGCTTTTCTTGATGTCAGGTTTTATGAATGTAGGAAATGTTAGGTGTGAACTGTAATATATCATTAAAAGATATGATAATTATAAAATACACGGGAGGAAAGAGAATGACAAAATATAATAGGGCATATAGAAAATTCACATTCCTGGCAATATTGTCATTAACCGTTATAATAACTGCGTCATGTGGAACTAAAAAAAGTTCTGTGCAAAGAGGTTTTAAAGGTGTTTCTACTGAAGAAGAAAAGAATGAATCAACATTAACAGGTGTTGTAGTAAATGTTGACAGTGATCTGAAGCAGGTCACTATACGAGAACTTGAAAGTGATGTGGAGAATTTACTAAATTATAGCGCTTTATCGGTTATTACCAATAAGTTTGGTCAGGAAATAGAAGGTGAAGAAATAGAAGTTGGACAGATATTTGAGGCATCATATACACCTGAAAATGGAAAGATTGTAACAATGTCTGTGCCTGAGGATGCGTGGGAATATCAGGATGTATCATCATTTTCATTTGACGGAGATATTAGTGCTCTTTCTTTTGCCGGTGAAAGATTTCAGTATACGGAATCAACTTACTTTGAGGCAGATGGAAAGACAGTTCAGCCAATGGAGATTAATAATGAGGACTGCATTACTGTAAGAGGTGTAGGGATAAATGTTTATTCTGTCGTAAGGACAGCGGGACATGGATATATAAGACTTGCCAATTATGATGATTTTATCGGCGGCATGGTTTCGATAGGAAATGGAATTATTGTTCCTGTTACTGAGAATATGCTTATTACAGTTGGAGAGGGTACATATAAGGTTACTATAAGTAAAGGTATGGCTGTTGCTTCTAAAAAAGTAACAGTTCGTGATAATAAAGAAGTAACGGTTGACTTTAGTGATTATGTTCCGGCTGTAAGCAATATTGGAAATATAACATTTAAGATTGATCCGAAAGGCGCTGATCTTTATATTAATGGAACTATGGTTGATTACAGTAGTCCGATAGCACTTAATTATGGTGAATATAAAGTCAGAGTTGAGCTTACCGGTTATACTACATATAATGGAATACTTGACGTAGAAGATGCTGCTAAGACCATAAATATAAGTCTTATTGAAGAGAACGCATCTGTTGCCAAATCTACAGCAACACCAACACCATCATCGACATCAAGTGCCGGTTCAGACAAATCTTCTAATGTCGTGACAAAAAAGACTGACAGTAAGCATATAATAAAAATTTTAGGACCAAAGGGCGCGGCGGTATATCTTGATAATGTATATCAGGGCGTTGCACCATGTGAGTTCACTAAGATAATTGGTTCACAGACTATTACGCTTAGTAAAAATGGTTACATTTCAAAGAGTTATTCTATAAATGTACTTGATGACGGAAAAGATGCTAAATTTGATTTTCCGGAACTTATAGAAGAATCATCTGATAATAAAAAAGATAGTACGGACAACGAAACAAATGATAAGACAGATAAATAAAATCGTTTCTTTACAAAAATGATGATTATGAGGTAAAATGTACAACATAGATTGTAAATGTTTATTTGTATACTGTTAAAACTTGTAATGTCTAAAGTGACATTGCAAGCATTTTAAACACAGAAATAGTAAAATGTAAATAATAAACCGCTAAATAATAAACCGCGGATAAACCGCTGCTAAGGAGGATATAAAATGAATTATAAGGAAATTTATGAATCATGGTTGAGTAATCCATATTTTGATGAGGAGACAAAAGCCGAGTTAAGAGCAATCAAGGATGATGAAAATGAAATTAAAGAACGTTTTTATCAGGATCTTGAGTTTGGTACAGCAGGTCTTAGAGGTATTATCGGTGCAGGAACTAATCGTATGAATATATATACAGTTCGTAAGGCTACACAGGGACTTGCCAACTATATTATAAAATCCGGTAAATCTTCACAGGGTGTAGCTATAGCTTATGATTCACGTCATATGTCACCGGAATTTGCAGATGAAGCTGCTCTTTGTCTTGCAGCCAATGGAATCAAGGCGTATGTATTTGAATCTCTTCGCCCAACTCCTGAACTTTCATTTGCAGTAAGAGAGCTTAAATGTGTGGCAGGTATCAATATAACAGCGAGCCATAATCCACCTGAGTATAACGGATATAAAGTATATTGGGAAGATGGTGCCCAGATCACACCACCTCATGATACAGGTATTATGGATGAGGTTAAGGCTGTAACTGATTATGCTAATGTTAAAACAATGGACAAGGCTGATGCCACTGCCAAAGGTTTATATGAGCAGATTGGTGCTGCTATTGATGATAAATACATAGAAGAACTTAAGAAACAGGTTATTCACTGGGATAGCATCAAGGAGATGGGAAGCAAGTTAAAGATTGTTTATACACCACTTCATGGTACAGGCAATATTCCTGCAAGACGTGTACTTAAGGAAATTGGTTTTGAAAATGTTTATGTTGTTCCTGAGCAGGAACTTCCTGATGGTGATTTTCCAACTGTTAGTTATCCAAACCCTGAAGCAGCAGAAGCATTTGAACTTGCACTTAAACTTGCAAAGGAAAAGGATGCTGATCTTGTTCTTGCAACAGATCCTGATGCAGACAGACTTGGTGTTTATGTTAAGGATACAAAGAGTGGAGAGTACATTACTCTTACAGGTAATATGTCAGGATGTCTTCTTGCAGATTATGAAATTTCACAGATTAAAGAGACAAAAGGTCTCCCAGAGGATGGAAAGCTTATAAAGACTATAGTTACATCTAACTTAGCCGATGCTATAGCTGAGTATTATGGTGTTGATCTTATTGAAGTACTTACAGGATTTAAGTTTATCGGACAGCAGATTCTCGGATTTGAAACTACTGGAAAGGGAAATTATCTGTTCGGATTTGAAGAGAGCTACGGATGTCTTATTGGAACACATGCGCGTGATAAAGATGCTATTGTTGCAACTATGGCACTTTGTGAAGCAGCAGCTTATTATAAGACTAAGGGTATGACACTCTGGGATGCAATGATAGCTATGTACGAAAGATATGGATATTACAAAGATGGTGTACAGGCTATTACTATGAAAGGCATAGAAGGTCTTGCTAAGATTCAGGAGATAATGTCAGAGCTTAGAAGTAATCCGCCAAAAGAAATTGATGGTCATAAGGTATTATCATTCAGAGATTATCAGGCAGATACAATTAAAAATCTTGAGACAGGTGAGGTTAAGCCTACAGGTCTTCCTAAGTCAAATGTTCTTTACTTTGATATGTCAGATAATGTATGGATGTGTGTAAGACCTTCAGGTACAGAACCAAAGATTAAGTTCTACTATGGTGTAGTCGGAACATCACTTGAAGATGCTGACAGTAAGTCAGAAGCTATGGCAAAGGCTGTTACGGATCTTGTTAATAAGATGTCATAAACTATATTAATATGGGGGAGATGTGAATGCAGGAAAAGTTAGAACAGTGGATTAACAAAGTTGAATTTAATGAGATATTAGAAGGAAAGCATAATGCACCTCATAATATATTGGGATTACATGATTTTGGCAGTGGACAGGTATTTACTGCATACCGTCCTGGAGCTGAAAAGATTTTTGTCGTAGATATGGACGGGAGAAACCGTATTGAACTTGAGGAGGTTGAAGAAAACTCCGGATTCTTTGGAATTTATGTAGAGGGGAAGAAGTACAAAAAACCGTACAGGCTTTTAATACAGTATTCATATGATGATATTGTTGATATGGTGGATCCATACTGCTTTGATCCGCAGATAAGTAGTGATGATCTGTATCTTTTTGCAGAGGGAAAACATTATCAGATATATGATAAGCTTGGTGCTCATCCAATGACTATAAATGGTGTTCAGGGTACATACTTTGCAGTATGGGCTCCTAATGCAAGAGCAGTAAGTGTAGTAGGTAATTTTAATGTATGGGATTCAAGACTTAATCCTATGAGAACCCTTCAGGTGTCAGGTGTGTATGAATTATTTATACCGGGAGTTCAGGAAGGTGCGATTTATAAGTATCAGATACTTACGCGTAATGGTGAAAGGCTTATGAAGTCTGATCCATATGCGAATTGTGCAGAACTCAGACCGAATAATGCTTCTGTTGTTGCAGAACTTAACAGATATCAATGGCATGATGATGCATGGATGAAGGAAAGAGAAAAAAAGAACAGACAGACTCTGCATAAGGAACCGATGTCTATTTATGAAGTTCATCTTGGCTCATGGCATAAAAAGAATGATGGAACAGAGGACGGATTCTATAACTATCGTGAGATAGCTCCTATGCTTGCAGATTACCTTACGGATATGGGATATACACATGTCGAGCTTATGGGAATTGCAGAGCATCCGTTTGATGGTTCGTGGGGATATCAGGTTACGGGATATTATGCTCCTACAAGAAGATATGGCACTCCAGAAGATTTTATGTATTTTGTGGATTATATGCACCAGAGGGGGATTCATGTCATTCTCGACTGGGTACCGGCTCATTTTCCAAGAGATGCGTATGGACTTGCAAGATTTGATGGTCAGCCTCTTTATGAACATCCAGATCCACGACGTGGGGAACATCCTCACTGGGGAACATATATATTTAATTATGGCAGACATGAAGTTGAGAATTTCCTTATTGCCAATGGTCTTTTCTGGCTTAAGAAGTTCCATGTTGATGGATTAAGGGTAGATGCTGTAGCATCAATGCTTTATCTTGATTATGGTAAGAATGATGGTGAATGGCTTCCTAATGAACATGGAGGTAAGGAAAATACTGATGCTATAAGACTGTTTAGACATATGAATGAGCAGTTTGAAAAGCAGGCTCCGGGCACAGCCGTTATCGCTGAGGAGTCAACAGCATGGGCAGGGGTTACGGCTCCTGTTGAATTATCAGGTCTCGGCTTTACATTTAAGTGGAATATGGGATGGATGAATGATTTCCTTGAATATATGAAGCTTGATCCATATTTCCGTTCATACAATCACAATAAACTTACATTTAGTATGCAGTATGCGTACAGTGAAAACTTTATCCAGGTACTTTCTCATGATGAGGTTGTGCATGGTAAGTGTTCTATGATTGAGAAGATGCCGGGTACATATGAAGATAAGTTTGCTAATCTTCGTACAGCTTATGGATTTATGTATGGTCATCCGGGAAAGAAGCTTCTTTTCATGGGGCAGGAATTTGCCCAGTTTAGAGAGTGGAGTGAAGAAAGAAGTCTTGACTGGAATTTACTTGATTATGAGATGCACAATAAAATGCGTCAGTATGTGAAGGCACTCAATGAACTTTATTGTAAGTATGATGCAATGTATATAAATGATAATAACACAATGGGATTTGAGTGGATGAGCTGTGATAATTCAGATATGAGTGTTGTTAGTTTTGTAAGAAGAGGTTCAACCTTAACAGATCAGCTGTTATTTATATGTAACTTCACACCTGTAAGATATGATGAATTTCGTACCGGAGTACCATGTGCCGGAAAGTACACACGTATTCTCTCATCTGATGATAAGAAGTTTGGAGGAACCGGTGTGAGAAACAGTAAGACTGTCAATGCAGAAGAAGTTGAATGTGATGGAAAAGATTATTCTATTGAGATGAATCTGCCACCTCTTTCTGTGACGGTTTATAGGTTTGATTTTAAAGAAGAAGAAGAGTGAAATTAATATTTTAAACAAGTGACCTGATAACGTTTTATTGAATCGTTATCAGGTCACTTGTTTTTGGTTTTAGGATTATTTTACATATGTAGATGCGACGTATCCTTTGTATAATTTATTATTATAAAGATATTGTGTTTTGTACCAGACTACCTTATTTACAGTAGTTTTGCCAAGAATTGCTATAGGTGTCCCTTTTGGGATAAGCGCCAGTTTGTCTTTGTCTGTGCCAGCTGCTTTACGCAGGTTAAGATTAGCTGTCGTTGTTCCCAGTTTGTAGTATTTAAACTGGGCTGATGTGGTCATATAACCTTTATATGATTTACCAGAGAGAACGTATTCTATATGTAAAAATTTTGAATTATTTTCAAGGAAGGTTCTTCCAATATATTTCACAGTTGTATTTTTGGGAACAGTCTTAACAACTCCTGCAGATAAAGACGGTTTTTTTAGCAGTTTTATGTTTGACTGGGCAATTGCAGCCTGACCATGTGAAAGTGTTGCCGCGGACAATGCTTTATAGTTGCTGTAATATGTCTTTGAACCAACTTTGGAATATGATCTGATCCGGTAGTAGTATTCATGATCAGTTCCAAGCCCTGTATTATTGTATGTAACTGTTGATGGATCAGATATTGTTTTTATTTTCTTATATGTACCATTATATGCCGTTTTGCGATATATCTGATAACCGCTTACATTTTTAGCTGCTTTCCACTTCAGTGTAATTGATTTGGAAGAAGAAGTGGTGGTAAATGATGATGGGGCAGCAGGGGTTGTATTTGGTGTAGGTTTAACAGTAGGTGTCGGAGTGGGTTTTGCTGTCGGCTTTGTAGTCGGTTTAGCAGTTGGCGTCGGAGTAGGCTTTGCTGTTGGTTTCGTAGTCGGCTTAACAGTAGGTTTTGCTGTCGGCTTTGTAGTTGGTTTAGCAGTTGGCGTAGGAGTTGGTTTTGCTGTTGGCTTCGTAGTCGGCTTAACAGTAGGTGTCGGAGTCGGTTTAACAGTAGGTGTAGGAGTAACTGTAGGTTTTGGTGAAGTTGTGAGATCTTCTAACTTTGTCTTTGTGTACCAGAAGTTACAGTCAACTCTACCTGAATTACCGGTAATTCCATTAACTTTGCCTGAGCTTGTATACTGCCAGAATTCGTACTTACCTGAGTAAGTAGTATTGGTCGTATAGTTTGCAAGCCATATCTTGTAATTCTTTGAAAGAGCAGCACCGTCAATCAGTGTTGCTAAATCAGATTTATTGGCATAAACCATAGGCGTGTATCCTGCGTTTTTAATAGTTTTACAAAATGCTGTTACATTTTTTGTGGCAGCTTTTTTGCTGAGTTTTGCATTGTACATTCGTCCTACTGGCTTGCCGCCACTAGTAGGAAATTCGTAATCAATAGCTACAGGTAAAGTGACATCATAATCGGATATCTTATTTATACAGTATTCTGCTTCTTCTATAGCTTCTTTCTCATTTATAGCTTCTGTAAAATAGTAAACGCCTATTTTTACACCTGCTTTCTGAGCCCCTTTTATATTGTTAAGAAACTGTGTGTCTGTACAAAGAGTTCCTGCCGCACCATACCCGCGATATCCGACACGTATTATAGCATACTGAACGCCTGCTTTTTTTGCCTTTGTCCAATCAATAGTACCATTATAATAAGATACATCTACACCGTGATATATATTCATATCATCAAATGCATCATCATGTGTATATGTAGAGCTCGTAAATGGACTGCTTCCTTTTGCACTTCTTTTTAGTGAGGAAGCAGATGATTTTTCGCTAAAAAGAGTAACGTCAGGTGTATTATTAGGAGTTGAACTGTTTTCTTCGTTATTATCACTAAAATCATTATCAGAAGAACTGTCACTGACGGCGCTTCCTGTGGAATTTGTACTTGTATGTAAAGATGTAAGTGTGCCTTTTTGCTCATATGTATCCGGTAAAGTACTTGCAGAAGTATGTATACACGATATACATGGCTGCAGTGAAATTGATATTGCCAATATGGCAGCTAGTATTTTTTGTCTCATTGTATTCTCCGTTTCATTTTAATATTGGTATTCATAATGTCTGTCATAATTAATCTGCCAATTTTTAAATGGTATCCTTTATGACAATTGCCGGCATGTTTTATGAATGTAGGAAATGTTAGATGTGAATTTTAATCTTAAATAACATTACCATTATATCAGATTGAAAAAAGTATAAATATTATGTGTGGCAAAATTTTGATTGAATTGTTAAAGGAAAAAATTTTCTTTAATGTAATAGGATGTTCTCTCGGAGTCTCTCTTGCACCTGCTTTTGCGGCTGATTTTCCGCCAAATGCACACAAATTTAATCAACGTACGTTCCACGTACGCCTCATAAATTTGTGTACATCTGACAAAAAATCATCTCACAAAATCAAGCACAAAGAGACTCAGAGAGAACATTAGGAAGTTGAAGTGGACTAGTCCACTTTTCCCTGCAAACAGTAACATAATTTTACTATTATACTGCTATAAATTCAAGGTTGCTAAAATATCACTATTGACGAACGAATGTTCGAGTGATATAATGTAAAAAAATAAGAACAAATGTTTGGAAAAGCGTTCGGAGGATGCAATATGATATTTGAGGAAAATGCTACTTTATCAGAGAAATTACAAATATTATCAGATGCTGCCAAGTATGATGTTGCATGTACATCGAGTGGCGTGGATAGAAAATCAAAAAAAGGTGAGCTGGGAGCGACATCGGCACCTGGTATATGTCATGCGTTTGCAGCAGATGGAAGATGTGTATCTTTGTTAAAGATACTGTTTACAAACGAGTGTATATATAACTGTAGATATTGTATTAACAGAGTTTCTAATGATGTACCCAGAGCTACATTTACTCCTGAAGAAGTATGTGAACTTACTATGGAATTTTACAGGCGTAATTATATAGAAGGACTTTTTTTAAGTTCAGGTATCGTTCAGTCACCTGATTATACTATGGAGCTTATATGTAAAACACTTCATGACCTTCGTGTTGTTCACAGGTTTAATGGCTATATACATTGTAAGACAATACCCGGTGCATCGTCTGAACTTATAGAACAGGTGGGCTGGTATGCAGACAGGATGAGTGTCAATCTTGAACTGCCGACAGAAGAAGGACTTAAAAAACTCGCTCCAAATAAAAGCAGGCGGAATATACTTATGCCAATGCGTCAGATTCAGTCTGGCATGGCGGAGAGCCGTGAATTACTTGGAATGAAAGGCGGCAATCGTAGTGCATTCTGGCATACACAGAAGCGTATGGGTAGAGATATGCCATCGGACAGGCTGGTAAGCAGTGCGTATAAGCAGAGCATGATATCAGCTGATAAGGCAGCAGGTAATAAAGCATCAGGATTAAGTGATGTTATATCAGATGGAACAAAAGACGTTATTATAAAAAATGATGGTAATGGAATAGAAGATGTAAATATTAATAGTAATAAAAAATTAAATACAACGGGTATATATATACCAGATTCCGGAAAAAGAAATACAGGTCTTACACAGTGGAGACATGTTGATACGAGTCGTGGTTTTGTACCGGCAGGCCAGTCTACGCAGATGATTATAGGAGCAACAGGCGAAAGTGACTATCAGATTCTATCGGTTACAGAGGCATTATATAAGAAGTTTGATTTAAAAAGAGTATTTTATTCGGCATTTGTCAATGTCAACAATGATTCCGCACTTGATATAAATGGTGGTAAGCCACCGCTTAAAAGGGAGCACCGTCTGTATCAGGCGGACTGGCTTTTAAGATACTATGGATTTGAGGCAGGTGAGATTCTTTCTGAAAACCGTCCATTTTTTAATATGTATCTTGATCCAAAATGTGACTGGGCTCTTTCTCATCTTGAGAATTTTCCTGTGGAGATTAATACTGCTGATTACAATACGCTGCTTCGTGTTCCAGGTATAGGAATGAAGTCGGCAGGCAGAATTATAGGAGCGAGAAAGACAGGAAATGTAGATTTTGAAATGCTTAAGGCTATGGGAGTTGTTATGAAAAGGGCAGTATATTTCATAACATGTAACGGACATATGATGTATGATTTTCTGAAAGTTGAAGAAGATTATATTACAAGAAGTCTTATGGCGGGCGAGCAGGGTGTTATGGATGCTTTTGGGGAGAGCGTAACATATAAACAGCTAACCTTATTTGATGATTTTCAATTAGGAAGTGCAGAATGACAGTAGGGTTGTCGTAGTTTTAGTGGAGAAAATAATATGAAATCATTACGAATATATCAGTGTGAAGATAGCGTGGATGGAATTTTCAGTGCAATATATGATGCAGGAATATCAGGATATGGTCATGAATATATACGTATACAGCCTGTAGTAAATGGACAGAGTTCAGAGCTTGAGCTTTTTGCAGATTATATAGAGGTTGAGATATCTGAAAAGAAGGTTGATAGTGTACTGAAAGCTATTAGAGAAAAAATTTCATATGAGGCTTATACTTATGTAATGCGTGTCGTTATATCATCTGAACCTGACAGGGCAGATGTTATATACCAGTTTATCACGTATGGCTTTACAATAGGTGCAAAAATTACTGAGGCGATGCAGCTTGATTGTGTCAGGCGGATGTTTACCATCAACCGTAATGTTAATAATGAAATAAACCGATTTGTCGAGATTCTAAGATTCAAGGAGGTTCAGAAAGAACCCTCACTTTTGCTTGCAGTTATGGAACCCAAGCATAGTATACTGCCTATGGTTACTGAACACTTTGCGGACAGGTTTAATCCTGAGTGGTTTATTATATATGATAAGACTCATCACGAAGCATCATTTCATAATCCTGACGGAAGATGGGAAATTCGTATATTGACAAAAGATGAGGAAGAAGGGATTAATAAGCTAAATGAAGTTGAGGAGGAGTATTCGGGATTATGGAAGGTGTTCTTCGATACAATTGCAGTAGAAGAACGTAAGAGCCATGAGCGTCAGAGGAATATGATACCTATTTATCTGCGTAAGAATATGCCGGAGTTTGAATAATAAAAGTATAGGAAATATCTGTTATGCCGAAATAGTATAGAGAATTTTCTGATAAGAAAAAGAGCGTAGTATCGTGGCAGAGTTTATCTAATTTATTCTTGTAATATAACGTAAGCTAAGTTATGATAATAGTAGTAATAGAAAAATAATTTTATTTTGATTCGTGGATATACTAAAACAAGAAAGGAATGATTTCTATGGCTGTAGCAGTAAAAGAAGATTATCAAACAGCTTTGGATGAGCAGCAAAAAGAAGTTCGAAATCTTGTAATGGAAGGATTAGAACAGATAAAAAAAGGAAAGATGAAAGACTTTAATGCTGTATGCGAGAGATTGGAGAAAAAGTATACAAATGAAGCAATACAAAATTAAAATTACTGATTTAGCGGAAATGGATTTAGAACGTGCAGGTGATTATATTGCTTATGAACTAGAAAATCCAACTGCTGCAGTAAATACAGTTAGAGGAATAAGAAAACAAATTAATTTGCTGACTAATTTTCCAGAGAGAAATGAGTTAGACGAAGATGAGTTGCTTGCTGAATTAGGTGTTCGACAAGATTACTATAAAAAATATAAAATTTACTATGTAATTGAAGAGGATACTATTTACATAGTCAGAATTTTACATATGTTGGTTGATAGTAAAGCATGGTTATATCACACATTTGGGTTAAAAAAGTAAACGATACAGTATAGCAAAGAAAGTAATGTTCGCCAAAAACTCTCAGGTGTTGACAAATTTTATCTGTCAGACTAAAATAAATTAGAATATTAAAAGGCAGTGAAGAGAAGAGTAGACATTCATAGATATTACAGAGAACCCGGTTGGTGCGAAAGGGGATATTGACGGTTGTTGAAGATGGTCTTGGAGCTTCGTACCGAATTAACATAGAAGTTTTTACATTTAAAAAAAGTTCATCCTGAAATTAAAAATGTTATATTAAGCTATGTTATTTAGGCTACGACGTGTACGCCCGTTAAAGCGTCGGGCTGTGAATGCAGCTATTGAGGTTCGCATCGTGAGATGTGGATAAATTAAAGTGGTAACACGGGATAATCTCGTCTTTAAGGGTATAATTTAATTATAACCTTAAAGACGTTTTTTACTTTATAGAAAAGATCATCCTATAAAGTAAAGAACACTCCGAGAGGATGCGCACGCTTTGGAAAGAGAAAACGTCGCTTAAAGCGATGCCAAAGCGGCACTAGAGTTTCGCAGGCGAAACTCTTTCTTCACTAAATAAAAGAAAGGATAATGAAAATGGCAGAGAAAAAGAAATTTTATTTAACAACGGCTATTGCTTACACATCAGGTAAGCCTCATATTGGCAATACTTATGAGGCAGTTCTTGCAGACAGTATCGCAAGATTTAAAAGACAGGAAGGATATGATGTTCGTTTTCAGACAGGTACAGACGAACATGGTCAGAAAATAGAACTTAAGGCTGGAGAGGCAGGAGTTACACCTAAGCAGTTTGTAGATGATGTGTCAGGAGAGATTAAGAATATATGGGATCTTATGAATACATCATATGATAAGTTTATTCGTACTACAGATGATTATCATGAGAAACAGGTTCAGAAGATTTTCAAGAAACTTTATGACCAAGGTGATATATATAAAGGATTTTATGAGGGAATGTATTGTACTCCATGTGAATCATTCTTTACACCTTCACAGCTTGTAGATGGAAAATGTCCTGACTGTGGCAGAGAGTGTCAGCCTGCAAAAGAGGAAGCATATTTCCTTAAACTCAGTAAATATGCTGACAGACTTATCGAGCATATAAACACTCATCCTGAATTTATTCAGCCGGAGTCACGTAAAAATGAAATGATGAATAACTTCCTTCTTCCGGGACTTCAGGATCTTTGTGTATCACGTACTTCATTTAAATGGGGAATTCCTGTAGACTTTGATCCGGGACATGTCGTATATGTATGGCTTGATGCTCTTACAAACTATATAACAGGTCTTGGATATGATGTTGATGGAAATAATACTCCTGATGAAAATGGAACTGACCTCTATGAAAAATTCTGGCCGGCAGATCTTCATCTTATAGGTAAGGATATTATAAGATTCCATACTATTTACTGGCCAATCATACTTATGGCACTTGGCGAGCCTCTTCCAAAGCAGGTATTTGGTCATCCTTGGCTTCTTCAGGGTGAAGGTAAGATGAGTAAATCAAAAGGTAATGTTATATATGCGGATGATCTTGTTAATATGTTTGGTGTAGATGCTGTACGATATTTTGTACTTCATGAAATGCCATTCGAGAATGACGGTGTAATAACATGGGAACTCATGGTTGAGAGAATGAACTCAGACCTTGCCAATACACTGGGAAACCTCGTTAACAGAACAATATCAATGACCAATAAGTATCTTGGTGGAGTGGCAGAAGATAAAGGTGTTACAGAAGAAGTTGATGATAATCTTAAATCATTTATACTTAGTGTACCACAGAAGGTTATTGACAAGATGGATCAGTATCGTGTAGCCGATGCCATTACAGAAGTATTTACAATATTTAAGAGGTGTAATAAATATATTGACGAAACTGAGCCTTGGGTTCTTGGTAAAGATGAGTCAAAGAAGGACAGACTTTCAACTGTTCTCTACAATCTTATAGAAGGTATTAGTATTGGTGCCAGCCTTCTTGAAGCATTCATGCCGGAAACTACAGAAAAGATACTTGCACAGCTTAATGCTCCTAAACGTAGTCTTGAATCAATGGATAAGTTTGGATGCTATGAATCAGGTACAAAGGTTACAGAAAAACCTGAGATATTATTTATGAGACTCGATGTAAATGAGGTTCTTGCTAAAGCGGAAGAAATTCAGAAAGCTCAGATTGCAGCAGCAGGAGGAGCAAAAGAGGAAGAAGATGTTATAGATATAGAAGCAAAACCTGAGATTACATTTGAAGACTTTGAAAAGATGCAGTTCCAGGTGGGTGAGATAATATCATGTGAAGAAGTTAAGAAATCTAAAAAACTTCTTTGCTCACAGGTTAAGATAGGAAGTGAAGTTAAACAGATAGTTTCAGGAATTAAGCAGCATTACTCTGCTGAAGAGATGGTAGGTAAGAAGGTTATGGTTCTTGTAAACCTTAAACCTGCTAAACTTGCAGGGGTACTGTCAGAGGGAATGTTGCTTTGTGCTGAAGATGCAGAAGGCAATCTTGCACTTGTTACACCGGAAAAGAATATGCCGGCAGGTGCAGAAATATGCTAAAAGATGTAATCGTTACTGCAAGCACCATAGGTGTGAGCAGTAACAACAAAGTGTGCTATGAAATAAATGAGAAACATATATTGTAATATAGTTTTATCATGTTTTATGATAAAAAGGGGAGAGTAATGGGTGAGGTATACGCATTTCCAAGTGCCGATATTCTTGGGATATTTGTTCTGATTTTTTTGATTTGTATGATGTATTCCGGTGATTTTGCAAAAGATAAAAAAATGCAAATGTATATTATTACCGTATGTATGACTTTAGTCGTAACAATCCTAGAAGTAATTTCTATATTTTTGGATTGGTATCCGTCAAAGGATATGATTACAATTGCATATGTAGTAAATGCTCTTGCTTTTGCTATACTGTTTCTTATACCGGTCACATTTGGACTTATGTATAATGAAAAGCTTAAGAAGAAAAAGTGGTTGATTATGGCACCTGCGATAGCAGGTGATATAATGGTAATCACCAGTATATGGAATGGACTGCTTTTTTATATAGACAGTAATGGTGAATATCATAGAGGAGAATTATTCTTTTTGATTTCGCTGATATGTTTTTGGGGTATGGGAGTAATTCTTTTTGTACATATTGATGTTTCTAAAGAATATGATAAGTCAGAAAAGACTTTTCTCTGGTTGCTTTTTGTGCTTCTATTTACGACGTGTATAATTCAGGTTATCGATATAAGATTCGAGACTATGTGGGGCGGTGTTGCTGTAACGGAAGTTCTGTATTATGTATTTCTGCGGGAGACAGGATTAAAATATGATGCAGTTACGGGAACAAGAAATCGTAACTGCTTTGAAATGGAAATAGAATCAATTCATCCGGGCGATTCACATTTTTTGATTGTATTTGATGTAAATAATCTGAAAAAAACCAACGATACATTTGGTCATGCTGCCGGAGATGCGCTTATAAAGGACGCAGCCAATATGATAATAGAGTCATATAGAGAATGTGGAATGGTATATCGTATAGGTGGAGATGAATTTGTTGTAATTGCTCCTTCGTGCTCATATGAAAAAGCCGAGAAAGCGAGAAAGAATCTTCTTAAGGATATACAAGAGTATAGAGGAGATTATTCAGACGATTTTTATATAGCCAATGCTTATTGTAAGTTTGATAAAAGTAAGCATAAGAACTTTAGAGAATGTCTTAGTGAGGCTGATATGAAAATGTATGAGGATAAGGTAAACTCTAAAAAATAATAACTTAAAAATCCCTATCGTATTGGTTGAACTTATCAACAACGATAGGGATTATTTTTTATAAAAAAACTGCTGTCAGTCGCTGCGTTGCAGCTTTTGTTTTATTCATTACGTGAATGAAAGGCTATTCTACCATATAAATTCCTTAAAATCCATAAGTGCCTTTTTAACAATTTCATTATTGTGTGATTCTATATCGCATAATGGGAGACGGGGTGTACCAACTTCCAATCCCATGTCATTTAGTGCTGCTTTAACGGGGATAGGATTTACTTCACAGAAAAGAGCATTGCAGAGAGGAATACAGTCAATCTGCATTTGTGCAGCTTTTTTGATATCTCCATTAAGATATGATGATATCATATCGTGTACGTATTTTGGGACAACATTAGAAAGAACAGATACAACACCTTTTCCACCCAGAGAAAGTATAGGTACTATCTGGTCATCATTGCCAGAGTAGATGTCAATTTTACCATCACATAAATTCATTATCTGGGCAGTGTTGCTTATGTTGCCTGATGCTTCTTTTATTCCAATAATATTATCTACATTTTTAAATAAGCTGGCTACAGTCTGTGGATTGATAGAACATCCGGTGCGACTAGGTACATTGTAAAGAATGGCAGGGATCTTTATTGATTCAGCAATCGCTGTAAAATGTGCTTCCATGCCTTTTTGTGTTGCCTTGTTATAATATGGTGATACAAGGAGAACCCCGTCAGCTCCTGCCTTTTCAGCATATATACTCATCTGTACAGAGTGAGCCGTATTATTAGAACCGGTTCCGGCTATTACCGGAATCCTTCCTTTCACTCTGTTGACTGCAAATCTTATTGTGCCTATGTGCTCCTCCTCTGTCATTGTAGCAGCTTCTCCTGTTGTACAGCATATAAAAAGTGCATCTGTGTGATTTTTTATCTGACGCTCTATGAGTTCCTCAAGTTTGTCATAATCAATGTTTCCTTTTTTATTCATAGGTGTAATCATTGCTACACCGGCTCCTTCAAATAAACTCATAATATCACCTCATTTAATAACCTGTCGTACATAAGTTTATATAAAATATTACAGTTCACATTATAAAATCCATTTAGAAAATAAACTTTATATTTAATAACAGTATATTCAGCATAAAAAGATAAATATATGCCTAAAATGCTTAAATGTTTGCAGAAAGTGTTGTATAATACAGGCAAATCAGACGCGAAGTAAGTGATATATAATAATTTTGTGTGTATTTGGTGGAAAATCAGCTGCAAAAGCATGTGTGAAAGAGATTCAGAGAGAACATTTATTAGAGCCTGGGAGGATGGTTGCAGATGTCAGAACAATATTATGAAGAGCGTGGTTATCTTGATACAGAATACAGGGTATTTCATATATTGGATACACCGACAAGGGAAGTACCGTCACATTATCATGAATTTATAAAGATATTTGTACTTGTAAGTGGTAATGTAAATTACAGCATAGAAGGCAGGGAGTATGAACTGCATCCTTATGATATCGTACTTGTAAATGCGGGTGAAATTCACAGACCGATACCACAGAGTGATAAAGAGTACGAAAGGATTATTATATATTTATCAACAGAGTTTATGGAAAAATACAGTGAGTATAAATTAATGTCTTGTTTTGATAAGTGTAAAAAAGAGGGGATGCATGTCATAAGACAAAATAAGAGAGAAAATGTACAGTTGGCGGATAAGATTAATAAACTTACAGATGATGAGTGTGGCAGGTACGAATCAGGAGAACTTCTACAAAGATGCAGGCTGATAGAATATCTTATTCTGTTAAATAATGTGTCCGATAATCGGAGAACGGGATATATTGAGCCTGTAAGTCAAAATGAAAATGTGCTTGCTATAATGGAATATATTAATAATAATCTGACATCTCCTCTCGATATAGATACTATTGCAAAGGCTGTCCATCTTAATCGCTCATACCTTATGCACAGATTTAAGGCAGAGACAGGTTATACTGTAAAAGAATATATTACAGAAAAAAGATTATTCCTTGCAGGAAGGTTGATGAAAAATGATATTCCAATGACTGAGGTATGTTATAAGAGTGGATTTACCAATTATTCAAGTTTCTACAGGGCATATGTAGAAAAATATGGTCAATCTCCTAAAAAGAGAGTGTAAAGATTTATTTACCTTATGTTTTTTTTGTGGTATCATATTAATATTAATTTTATGATGTAGGAAATGTGGTGTGAACTGTAACATTAAAACAGAACGATTTTAGTTTTACATCATATTAAATGGGATAGTTAAAAGTAATAAACGTATAAAGGAAAGGAAATAATGAAATGATAGTACAACCAAAAGTAAAAGGATTTATTTGCACAACAGCACATCCTGAGGGATGTAAAGCATCTGTAAAGGCACAAATAGAATATGTAAAGTCACAGCCAAAGGCAGAAGGACCTAAGAAGGTTCTTATAATTGGTTCATCAATGGGATATGGACTTGCAACACGTATCGCAGCTACATATGCATGTGGTGCGGATACAATAGGTGTTATATTTGACAAGGACGGCAAGGAAAAGAGAACAGGAACAGCAGGCTGGTACAATACTGCAGCTTTTGAGGAGTTCGCCACAGCAGATGGATATTATGCAAAGACGATAAATGGTGATGCATATTCCCAGGAGATAAAAGATGAAGTGATAGAGCTTATCAAAAAGGACTGGGGAAAGGCTGATATGGTTATTTATAGTATAGCAGCACCACGACGTAAGGCTCCTGACGGAGTTACTTACCGTTCAGTACTTAAGACAACGGAGAAAAGTTATACCAATAAAACTATAGATCTTCTTACTAATGAAGTGTCAGATGTTACTGTTGAGCCTGCTACAGAAGAGGAAATAGCTGATACAGTTAAAGTAATGGGTGGTGAAGACTGGAGACTCTGGATAGATGCACTTAAGGCAGCAGATGTGCTTGAAGATGGAGCAAAAACTATAGCTTATTCGTACATCGGACCGGAAATTACATATCCTATATATTATAATGGTTCTATAGGTCAGGCAAAAGCCGATCTTTATAAGACGGCAGATGTGATGAATGAGGAGATAGATGGAATTGAAGCATACGTTTCAGTAAATAAAGCTGTTGTAACACAGTCAAGTGCAGCTATTCCAATTGTACCATTATATATGTCAATACTTTTAAAGGTCATGAAAGAACAGAATCTTCATGAAGGATGTATAGAGCAGATGTACAGAATGATGCATGACAGAGTATGTGTTGACAAAGTTGTTACAGATGATAAGAATCTTATACGTATGGATGATTATGAGCTTAAACCGGAAGTACAGAAAGCCGTAGAAGATAAATGGAATATAGTATCTCAGGATAATGTCAAGGAAGTTGCAGATATTGACGGATACTGGAAAGAATTTTATGAGATTTTCGGCTTTGGTATTGATGGTGTTGATTATGATGCAGACATCAGTGTCCAGGTCGATATACCAAGTCTTAAATAGATTGGAGAGTTTATAGTGATTTATAATAATATTATTGATCTTATAGGCGATACACCAATGCTTAGTCTTAAAGACTACACCGGATTAAATATATATGCAAAAGCAGAATTTCTTAATCCGGGTGGAAGCATTAAGGACAGAGTCGGTAAAAATATGATTATTGAGGCTGAGAAAAAAGGAAAACTTAAGCCTGGAATGACAATAATCGAGCCAACTTCAGGTAATACAGGTATAGGTCTTGCACTTGTGGGTGTAAGAAGAGGGTACAGGGTTATCATAGTTATGCCTGAAAATATGAGTGAAGAACGAAAGAAAATCATTAAAAGTCTCGGAGCAGAACTTGTGCTTACGTCACCTGAGCTTAGCATAGGAGGGTCTGTAGATAAGGCGGCAGAACTTTATAATGAAATGGGACCTGACAAAGCATTTATGCCACAGCAGTTCGTTAATGAAGATAATCCGGATATTCATTATAAGACTACAGGACCTGAGATATATAATGAACTTGGTGGAAAGGTGGATATATTCGTAGGAGGCCTTGGAAGCGGAGGAACGCTTCAGGGTATCGGCAGGTATCTTAAAGAGAAGAATCCTGATGTTAAGATAATTGCAGTAGAGCCAAAGAATGTATCTGCTTTAAATGGAGATAAACCGGGTATTCACAGCATACAGGGCATAGGTGACGGATTTGTGCCTGACGTGCTTGACAGAACACTTATAGATGAAGTTGTAGAGGTATCAGATGATGATGCTATAAATACGACAAGAGAACTTGCAAAAGGACCGGGACTTCTTTGTGGAACGTCATCAGGGGCTAATGTATGGGCATGCAAAAAGATGGCAGAGAAGTACGGAAAAGATAAGATTATAGCAACAGTTCTTGCTGACAGGATAGAAAGATACTTTAGTATGGGACTTTTATAAGGAATACTAAGCAACAGAGGATAAATAACCTACTATATATTAATTCAAAAGCCATTAAGATATAAAATATTATCTTAATGGCTTTTTTATATAAAATGCAATGCATAGAATGGTTTATTATTGTAAGATTTGTTTTTTGTATTTTCGTAAGTTTTCAATAAATATATCTTTCGTCATATCAACTTTCCTTCTTGCACATGTACAATGTAATTCAAATATTTGATTTTACATATATAAGATGCACGAAAACCATTTTTACTTCACATTATTTATATTTTAACAATTTTTATTTTATATTTCCGATATATAATTGTATTATCAAGAAAAAACATGATACGAAATATGAGATGGAGGATATAAGATGTGGACTAAATGATGGACAATAAAAAGAAGATAGTAAGATTAATTATATTAAAATACACTTGCTAGAAAAATATATTGTTATTATACTAATACTTATATAATAAGTTAGGTGTGAACTATAATAACAATTGGAGGGGAGAATATGAATCAGCCAATTGCAATCGGAGTAGAAAAATATAAAGAAATTATAGATAAAAATGCGTATTATATCGACAAAACATGGATGATAAAGGAGTTGATAGATCAGGCAAGTTCGGTAAATCTGTTTACTCGTCCGAGACGGTTTGGTAAAACATTGACATTGAGCATGATTCGCACATTTTTTGAAGATGAACGGACGTATGATGGGGAAAAGATTAATAACGGCAATTATTTTGCCGGGAAAAAGGTTATGACAGCAGGTGAGAAGTATGTGGCAGAAATGGGAAACTACCCGGTGATTAAGTTGTCACTTAAGTCGGCAAAACAGCCTGATTTTCAGACGGCTTATCATTGTCTGCGAGATGAGATTTCAAGAGAATATAGCAGACACAGATATATTCTAAAGTCAGATAAATTAATTGATGCAGATAAAGAGCAATATAACCGTATGATGAACCGTCTTGGCACATCGGAAGAATATGTAACAGCACTTTGGTTTTTGTCGCAATGTTTAAGCGAATATCATCAAAAGAATGTAATTATTTTAATCGACGAGTACGATGTTCCACTGGAAAATGCTTATTTAAGAGGTTTTTATGAGCAGATGGTTGATTTTATACGTTCATTATTTGAGTCAGCATTAAAGACGAACGATGCACTGAAGTTTGCAATCGTGACTGGATGTCTTAGAATCAGCAAAGAGTCAATATTTACCGGACTTAACAATTTTGAGATAAATTCTATCTTAAGTAACAATTATGCAGAATATTTTGGATTTACAGGTTTAGAAGTAGAAGAAATGCTAAAAAACTATGGATTGGAAGAGAAAATTATGGAGGTCAGACAGTGGTATGATGGCTACCTCTTTGGAAATACAGAAGTGTATAATCCGTGGAGTATCATAAACTATGTGAATTCGATGGTGAACGGTGGAATTGAATTTCCGCAACCATATTGGTCAAATACTTCTTCAAACAGTATTATCCGGGAACTGGTCGAATCTGCGGATGGAAAGGTAAAAGAGGAAATAGAGCAGTTGATTGATGGTGGAACAATTGAGAAACCGGTACATGAAGAGATTACTTATGAGGATATTCACAAATTCCAGGACAATCTTTGGAATTTCCTGTTTTTTACAGGATATCTCAAAGTAGAAAGTAAACGGTTTGAAAACAGAACCACTTTTCTGACTATGTCCATTCCCAATGATGAAGTATTGACAATATATGAAAATACGATTCGTGAATGGTTTGATTGTCAAGTGAAATCAATGGATATTAAAGCGTTTTATCAGGTGATTTTATCTGGAGATGCAGAACAGGCAGAAATATTTTTAAGTAATTTATTGGAGAGAAGCATAAGTTATTACGATAAAAAAGAAGATTTCTATCATGGAATTATGCTAGGACTGTTTAGTAGTATCTCGGGATATGAGATACAGTCCAACCGGGAGTACGGAAACGGAAGACCGGACTTAGTGCTTCGCCCATATAATCCGAAAAAGCCAGTGGTCATTTTTGAGTTTAAATATCGAAAAAAATTTAATGAGATGGAGGATGGGTGTAAGGACGCATTTGACCAGATTGAAGAGAAAAAGTATGCACAGCCTTTTCTAAATCAGGGTTATCAGAAGATGATTAAGTATGGAATCTGCTTTTGCGAAAAGACATGCATGGTGAAGTGCATGCTTTGAGCTACTGTACAGACGCAAGCTTGACACCTGCTGTCAAGCTATGCGCCAATAATTATATTGTGCCAGTAACTGTTCTGAACAAAATTTACTTGCTAGAAAGGTACATTGTTATTATACTAATACTTATATAATAAGTTAGGTGTGAACTATAATAATATACAAGGAGAAAATTTATGCCAGTATTTGATTTTACACATACACCGGATGATAAAAAGCCGGCAGAATGTACATACAAAGTATTTCAGTCTAATGAGGAGAAACCTTCGGTAGATAAGCCGTTAATTATTTTAGAAAAGCTTGAGGATGGGTGTTGTCATCATCCGATAGGACTTATTACAAATCCTATTATAAAGACTGCATTTGAATATGAAGGTCATGATGGTACGGTAAGTGCAAACATACTTGAAATAGATGCAAGATTTGTCAGTCTTTTCAAATGGCTTGGAGAGAATCATATTAAGGTACGCCTTTCAGGTGAAAATACAGAAAAAGGTTATGCTGTATATAAGATAAGAGAGGTAGGATTTGGCGGTGATACAAAGCTTTCTGCAGAGGATGGTTTCCTTCAGTTTATGATAGAAAGACTTCTTGCGAGTGACGCCCCTGCAACTACGGATGTTGATGAGGACGAGGAAGAAGACGGTGACAACATGAAGCTCACAAGTCTTCAAAGTATAGTAGACTTTATGACATGCGCAGGAAGAACACTTCCTGACAATGTAAGACTCTGGGCGAGAAGAAATCTTGCAGTTGCACGTTCAACTGAAGTTACAGCTGAGGAAAGACGTCATGCGCAAAGGGCTCTTTCCATGATGATGAATATACAGTGGAAGAGTAATTACTTTGAAGCAATAGATCCTGATGAAGCGAGAAGGATCCTTGATGAAGAGCTTTATGGAATGGAGCGTGTTAAGCAGCGTATCATCGAGACAATCATACAGATCAACAGAACACATACACTTCCTGCGTACGGTATACTTCTTGTAGGTCCTGCAGGAACAGGTAAGTCACAGATAGCGTATGCAGTAGCACGTATTCTTAAACTTCCGTGGACGACACTTGATATGAGCTCTATCAATGATGCAGAGCAGCTTACGGGAAGCTCACGTATATATGCCAATGCAAAGGCGGGTATTATAATGGAAGCGTTTGCGATGGCAGGTACATCCAACCTTGTTTTCATCATAAATGAGCTTGACAAAGCCTCATCGGGACATGGAAATGGCAATCCTGCTGATGTGCTTCTTACTCTTCTTGATAATCTGGGATTTACGGATAATTATATCGAGTGCAGGATACCAACGGTCGGTGTTTATCCAATAGCAACAGCGAATGATAAAGAAAATATAAGTGCACCTCTTATGTCACGTTTTGCCGTTATAGATATTCCTGACTATACATTTGAGGAGAAGAAGATAATATTCTCTAAGTTCTCTCTTCCAAAGGTTCTTAAGAGAATGAGCATAAAAGAAGATGAATGTATTGTCAAAGAAGATGCTCTTGATGCAATTGTAGAGAAGTATAAAGACACAACAGGTATACGTGATCTTGAACAGGCAGCAGAGCATATAGCTGCACACACTCTTTATCAGATAGAAGCAAATCATGTCTCAAAAGTGGAGTTTGATGCAGCAAAAGTCAACGAGCTTCTTTCATAGGATTAAGGTGTCAGGTGTAATTGTTGATAATGCTTAAAAAAAGTGTTATTATTATAGTGGATTGTGTTACATTATCATAAAAATGGAAAGAGAGCGGGGGAGAGTACATGAAAAAAAGTGTTGGCAAAAAAGTAATGTTAATGATGGGGACTTTAGGAATTATTCTTGTACTGATTTGCTTTTTAAATCTTGCGGCCTTATCTAATGTGGCAAGATATAATGGAGATTTGGCACGGACGTTTGAGCAGTACAATGAGGCTGTTCAGTCAGGCGATTCAAGTGCGATGAAATCCGCTGATGAAAGCTACAAATATTATGTTGATAGAAGTAATATACGTGTCTCAGGGACGGAAATTTTTGACGTTGTTTTGATTATCCTTGGCATAATCTTATTGGTTATAAATAGTTTTTTAGTTAAGAGATTAATTGCAAAACCTGCTAAAGATGCTAATACACAATTAGATACAATAGTACGGAATATTAAAGCGCATCAGGGAGATTTAACTGAAAGGATTCAGACAAAATCACAGGATGAGATAGGTCAGCTTGTGGAAGGTATAAATGGATTTATAGCGCATTTACAGCATCTTATGAAAAAGATTAAGCTGCAGTCGGACAATCTTATGCAGTCTGCGGATGAGGTTACGAGGCAGGTAAACGATTCTAACGAAAGCGCTATTAATGTTTCAGCGGCTACGGAAGAAATCGCTACAAGTATGGAAGAGGTTGCAAAGACGCTTGAAAGTATATCAGAAGGAAGTGCAAGAGTTCTTGAGAAGGTTCAGTTAATGGATAAAGATGCACAGGATGGTTCGGCAAATATGCTTGATATCAGGAATCGTGCAAGGAATATGAAAGAAGAAGCTCAGGGAAGTAAAGATGATGCAGTACATGTATTTCATGAAGTTGGGGCATCGCTTCATCAGGCCGTTGAGGAAAGTAAGAGTGTTGAAAAAATCAATGAACTTACAGATAATATATTAAGCATTTCAAGTCAGACAAATTTACTTGCACTTAATGCTTCTATAGAAGCAGCAAGAGCAGGTGAACAAGGAAAAGGATTTGCTGTAGTAGCTGAACAAGTTAGAGTTTTAGCGGAACAATCTACAAAAGCGGCGGACGATATTTCTAATATTATTGCAGTGATTAGAGATGAGATTGAAGAGTCTGTAGCATCTATGAACACTGGAATTGAAACAGTTAATGAAGGATTACTGATTGTTAATGAAACTGGTGAGAACTTCAAGGGT
>JALERT010000220.1 GCA_022764445.1 Lachnospiraceae bacterium
CATGTAAAGAAAAGTGTTGAAACAAGAATAACTCCCACAAAACCCCAACAATAAAATGAATGGAGAAGACTCATCATTGATTCTTTATTCTCAAACGGACATGCTTCGATAATCGGACTTGCCAATACTTCTGTCAAACCGCTTCCTATCGCATATATGATAACACAGATAATAATACCTATAAACGGAGATGGCATATTATCCGGCAGTATTGCCAAAGATGTAAGTCCTAATCCACTGGTTACCTCTGCTGCAATAATACAAGGTCTATATCCTATTTTATCCACTATCTTTGCACAAATAAAGTCCACAATCAGCTGTGTGAAAAAGAACGTCGTTGAGATGAGTGCCAAGTTTCCAAAAGATATATTATAGCTTTCATGAAATACCATAAATAGTAACGGCACAAAGTTGGCACAAATTGCCTGCGTAACAAAACCAATATAACAAGCCAATAATGTTTTCCTATATTTTGCTTTCATCTGTATCTTACTCCCCAGCACGTATATTTTTTACAGTAATATGCTCAATGGATAAGTTTCTCCTGATTATACATTGAAGTTTTATGTGAACTACCCATTGTCTAAAGCCAATGGGCTTCCTGCTTCATCGACCTCGTTTCTACGTTCCACTCCGGTCGGAGCAGAACAAACATCCACCGGATGTTTTGCTCCCTACTATCTCCACAGGCGTTGATTCGGGCAGTCCCTGCCCTATACAGGTTTCTTTATGCTATTTGCCTTAATCCTTCCACTAAAATATTTTTTGCCGCATTAATATCCCTATCATGCTTTGCCCCGCAGACAGGACATGTCCATTCCCTCACAGACAGATTCTTTGTTTCCGCATTCTTATATCCGCAAACAGAACATAACTGACTGCTGGCATAGAAAGTATCTATTTTTATATATTCCCTTCCATTCCACTCTGCCTTATACTCTAACTGTCTTGTCAGCTCATACCATGATGCATCTGATATTGATTTTGCCAGATGATGGTTTTTTACCATATTTTTTATCTGTAGGTTCTCCGATACTATCACTTGGTTTTCGCTGATAATCTCATGAGATATCTTATGCAGATAATCCTTTCTGGTATTTGTGATTTTCTCATGGCATAATGCCATCTTTTTCTTTACTTTATAGTAATTATTACTTCTTTTTTCTTTGTGGGCTAATTCTCTCTGTAATCTTGTCAGTTTTCGCTCATACTTTTTTATTGTCTTTGGATTCTCGTATTTTCTT
The DNA here is from genome assembly GCA_022764445.1 of Lachnospiraceae bacterium. GTDB lineage: Bacteria > Bacillota > Clostridia > Lachnospirales > Lachnospiraceae > Butyribacter. Next base: position 1,245 of record JALERT010000220.1, read on the forward strand.
CCGTCTGATGTGATACACAATTCCTTAATTCCTAAATCCAGACCAATATTTTGCTTTGTGTGCTGAAATTCTTCATGCTCTGTTTCTACCAATATCGACACATAATATTTCCCACTTGGCACTTGGCTAACTGTGGCTGATTTTATCTGACCACTGAAATTTCTATGTAATTTTGTTCTCACTTCTTTTAGCTTTGGCAGTTTTACTCTCCCTGTCTTAAAATCTACTGCAATATTTCCATTTGTGAAGTTTGTTGTATAGGATTTATGGTTATCATGTTTGCTCTTGAATTTCGGATATCCCGCATGTTCCTTAAAGAACTTTTGATATGCCGCATCCATGTTATAAATTGCGTTAGTCAGGGCAAATTTGTCCACTTCCTTCAGCCATTCATGGTCCTTTTTTAATTCCCTGTTGCAGTAGTTATTGCAGTCTGTTTTACTGACAGACTTTTTCTCTTTCTCATATATTTCTTTCCTATATGCTAAAGTCTTATTATAAACAAAACGGCAGCAGCCAAACGTTTTCGCAATCTGTACTTTTTGCTCATTATTTGGATATATCCTGAATTTATATGCTTTTAACACTTACTGTCACCCCGTCTATCCCTGATTTTCTATGCATTTACGCAGCATTTCTTCCGAAACATTCCCTACACTGCAGGCGAAATACCCATCTGTCCAGAAAGTATGCTCTTTCCAAAAATGTTTTCGTAAATAATTCGGATATCTTTCCCAGATATGATATGTTGTATAACTCTTCATCAGATTTACGATTTTACTGATAGACATTGCCGGTTCCGTTTCTATCATGTAATGAATATGGTCTTTATCCGTTTCCATGTATCTGATTATTACATGATGCTTTTGGCATATCTCGTACGAAAGCTGTTTTATATCATCCGATATCCGTTTTGATACGAGTAGTTTCTTTCTGTATTTACATACAAATATTATGTGGTATTGTAATAAATATTTGTGCCTATTTTTAGATTTCCATGTTCCCATAACGTAAGTATATCACAAATCACCACTTTGGGCTA
>JALERT010000083.1 GCA_022764445.1 Lachnospiraceae bacterium
TACCATATCTCCATAATTTCCCTTTACACCAAATACTTCATTTATTACCGTAAGCATATACCAGCTTGCTGCTCCCGTAAGATATGTATACATTCCTCTTCCATCATTATCAAAATATTCAGGTATTCCCGGATACATTCTTCCTGTAGAAAAATTCTTTGCAGCATCCAGAAGTGTCTTTAATACCTTATGACCTTCTTTGTAATAGCCTCTCTTATATAGTGCATTTCCATACATAACAGCCATATGTGAAAATACTGCCCCATTTTCCTTTTCCCCGTAAGCAAAACCAAACATTCTGCCCAAATCGAATTTTTCTTCTCTAAAGTTTGTATTTAATCTATATCCTCCTGCTTTGCTATCATACAGATACTCATCAGCACTATTGCATATTGACTTAATCTGTTCGTCAGTGGCTGTACCACTCATTATAGAAAACACCTGGCTTGTAAGCATCATTCTTACATTATTATCATCATATCCCTCAACTTTATTTCCATGATTATCATAATAACCGTTAAACCATCCTTTTGTTTCATCTTTGCAGATCCACTCATTATTTCTGATATTATTCATTATCCATTCAGCTTTTTCCCTAAGATTATCACATATTTCATCTATAGAGATTATAACAGTATTACCTGATATATTGTGTCTGCATAATTCAACATATTTTTCCAGAATAGCATGCTTTTTAACTACACTATTATACATTGAAACATCTCTGTCAAAGAGAACAAGCATCTCTTCTGCCACCTCAATTTTCGTATATCCGCATTTTTCCTTAAGATGCATAAGAAGATCTGCAATTTCAACATAATTTCCTGCATAAGCACTTGTAAATGCAACACTTTCACCCTTATCCGGAGCCATATCGAGCGCATCATTCCAGTCTGCACCACGAAGCCGCATCTCATTATGTTCACCTACTTCATAAAACGCACAAAGATTCTGAAGAAGTATATGCTCTATAATGCTTCCCTGATAAATATCCCCCGATATAGTTCTCTGTCTGTTGCCATAATCTGTTGTCCACTCTGTATCCTTAGAAGTTCCTCTGCTTATCTGCATATCTTTGAAATATGGTATTTTCTCGAATAAGATTTCCACATCTCCTGTTTGGTCTATATACAGCTTAGTTGTAATAAATGGCCAAAATGCATGATCCATCCATACCCTTGTAATATTATTTCTGTCTGCAATAAATTCTCCCTGTGCATTACCGATTATAGTTGCATTTGTACCATCAAACCTGACACCACAATAATTATCAACTATCATTTTTCTAACCTGCATTGGTTCCATTATTAAAAGTGCCAGACAGTCCTGCCAAAGATCACGCCATCCTCTGCCACCCTTTCCATAATCATGATATGGAAGAAATGAACAACCGTATATTCTTCTCAAAACAGGCTGAAAACATATCCACTTAAGATAGTTATCATTAACTTTATCTCCTGTATGAAAATCTATATCAACCTTCTCTACCCAGTATTTCTTAACTCTTTCCAACTCTTTTTTTGCGGATTCAAGAGTATTGTATTTCGTTACAACATTTTTCACATCATCTCCTTTTTCCAAGGCTCCCATAGTAAATATATATGTGAGTTTTTCTCCAGGAGATAATATCTTTTTACTAAATCTGAAAGCTCCAATACTCTCTTTGCCTTCCACACTATATGGCTCTTTAACACCCGGAAGATTTTCCCTTACTGCCTTTGGATTAAGAAATGATCCACCTTCTCCTATAAATTCCTCTACTGTAGGGAAATATCCTTCAGCACATACCCCATCTGAATCAAATGCTCCTGCAAAATATGTCGTTTCATTCTTCTGATGTCCTCTCTCATCAAAGCTTAAAACAGGTTTTACCGTAATAACTCCATCCTTTACTCCGGTTCTGTGAAGAAGTGAAGTTACATGCCTGTGGTCTCTTATATTATCAGCACTTCTTCCATACAAGGCAACAGCAGGATAGAATGTTATATTCTGTTCTTTTTCTGATGTATTTTCAAGTTCTATCAATGTAATTTCTGCATTACCCTCAATTGAAACAAATGATGTAATCTTTGATTTCATCTGAAATTTCATTGATTCTCTTGAAACACTTTGCCACATAAATCCGGCTTCTAATTTGCTGCTATCCTGTTCCTCTGTGAATTTATCAGCTTCCTGTACTGCCGAAACACCTGTAGCAGACCATATTCCTTTACCCTCGATATTGCACCAGAAGTTTCTGGTGCTTTTGTTATTGTGAAGATTCTCAATACTTACAGGCTCTAATAGGAAATGGTTCTGATCCGTTTTGCTGTCTCCTCCAAGATTTGGTGTTACACATGACTTTAAGCCTTTTTCTCCTGCGATTGGAAAGTACAGTCCTGTATAATTCTCAGGATTTTCCATTGAAAATGTTCCGTCCTGTCCCTTAAATTCTATATAGCTCATCAAATATTTTTCTCCTTCTCTTTTATACACTATGACATATAAAGTTCAATCTCTGTATTATCAGTCATAATATTTTCAGGAATATAATTTCCCTGAATTTCATTTCCGTTAACTATAAGCTTTGCACAACCGCTTTCAACATGATTTGGATTTTTAACTTGTATATTCAGATTTTTGCCTCTAAACTTTTTCTTTATTTCAAATTCACCCCAACTGTCAGGAACTGATGGATTAAGCGATAAACCATAAAAATCTGGTCTTATTCCAAGAATTCCCTCAACGCATCCAACCATCATTGTTGATGCTGTACCTGTAAGCCAGTGCACATGTGATCTTCCGAAGTGAGGACTATGCTTTCCTTCAGTAAACTGTCCATAACAATATGGTTCAAGCTTTCTTATCTCAGCCCTATCATTCTGATTTGCAGGAGCATTTTCCATAAAGTACTGGAATGCCCTGTTACCATGGCCTCTTAATGCTTCTGCCAAAATGATCCATCCTTGTGACTGTGAGAATATTCCTGCATTTTCTTTTACGCCGGCATTATATATTACAGCAAGAGCTCCATCAAATGCATGTGCATGATATGGAGGATCCATTAATATTGCTCCATACTCTGTATTTAATCTTTCATTTACCTTGTCTAAAACTATATCTGCCTGTTCTTCACTTGCAAATCCACTAATGACAGACCAGCTCTGTGGATTAAGCCACATATTAGCTTCAGGAGAATTTCTTTCACCTATGGCTTCTCCATCTTCCGTATAACCTCTTATAAATCTATCCTCATTCCAGCAGTTTTCCTGAATTATCTTTCCTAACTGCTCCTGCTTTTCCTCTATAAACTTAATATAATCATTATCACTTTTATACTCGGCAAACTTCTTTATTATTGTCATTGCATAGTAATACTGGAATGCAACAAATGATGACTCACCTTCTTTACCAAGTCTGAGACAATCGTTCCAATCTGCATAAAGTCCTGCCGGCATTCCATGTTTACCAAGATGATTCATAGAAAATTCTATTGCTCTCTTAAGATGGTCATACACCGTTCCCTCGCCTTTATTGGCATATGGGATAACTTTATCTATAAATCCTAAATCACCTGTTTCGGATACATACTTATATACTGTCGGGAACAGCCACAATGCATCATCTGCCCTATATGCCGGATGACCTGTCTCCTGCACGTATGAAGCATCATCAGGTGTATCTTCGTGACCTGGATTATGTGTAAACTTAACGAGTGGAAGTCCTCCTCCATTATCCACCTGTGCCGACAGCATGAATTCTATCTTTTCTCTTGCCATGTCAGGTGCGAGGTGTATAACACCCTGTATATCCTGAACTGTATCTCTGTATCCATAACCATTTCTTAAACCACAATATGTAAATGAGGCCGCCCTTGACCATATAAATGTCATAAAGCAGTTATATGCATTCCATGTATTTATCATAGTATCAAACTCTTCACATGGAGTTTTAACCTGAAACATTTCAAGTTTTTCGTGCCAGTATTTTTTAAGCTCCTCTATTTCATCCTGACAAACTTTTTCAGGCTCATTGTATCTTTGAACGATTTCTGCGGCTTCTTCATCCTCTTTCATGCCTACGATAAACGCCAGTTCTTTATATTCTCCAGGCTTTAATGTTATAATTGTAGATAATGCACCACAACCATTTTCATTATAATTTCCTTCGTTATTAAGGCTGCCGCTTTCTACTCCCTCCGGCCTGTCATATCCTCTGTAACCTCCAAGGAAGTCTGCTCTGCTTCCACACCATGATGATACTTCATTTCCACCAAGTCCAAACATCCTGCTTGTAACATTCTTATCATCTACCTCTTCTCCATCTTCCAGCTTATCCAGATTGGCATGAATCATCTGTCTTACCCTGTTTCCCTTAAACTCACTCTTTGTTATAAATTGTGAATACTGAAGATTTACCTGATCCTGCTCATAATTACTATTATTGGTAAACTCCGCATATCCTGTTACAGTAAGATTTCTATCTCTATCAGAATTATTAACGACACGAACACTCCATACTTCATAAGACTGATTAAGAGGAACATAATACCTCACTTCTGTATGTATTTCGCTATAATCAGCCATCATCTTTGTATAAGCAGTGCCATGATGACACTCACACTTATATTCATCAAGACTTTTTCCCACCGGCTGCCATGATGTTGACCAGAAGTCTTTATTATCATTATCTCTTACATAAATGTATCTTCCCGGCTGATCAAAATTGTTAAATATATATCTTAATATTCTTCCATTTGCACCTGATTTTGCAAAGCTATAACCGCCCGCATTGTTAGAAACTATTGCACCATACTCTGGTGAACCAAGATAATTTACCCATGGTGCAGGCGTATCTGGTCTTGTGATAACATATTCCCTTTTCTCGTTGTCAAAATATCCGTACTGCATAATGAAATTCTCCTTTATATTAAAAATGAATTAATATTTATCTGCATTTAAAATACACTTTTGCATGCAAAATATATACAAAATCCAAACAGAAAATATCATAATTGTGACATTAATTACCCGATTGTATTAACTTGTCAAAAACAATGTGCCCCTTGTGATAACAATAAAACAGCCACAGAAACATTATCAGATAGCTGGTTTCTGTGACTGTTTATTTTCATTTTAATTAAAATATGATGATTTCTAATAAAGCATTATTACTTAGGAACATTCTACTATTCCTTAACACCACCAAGTGTTACACCTGCAATAATATACTTAGATAAAAGAAGGTATATTATTATAATAGGTACTATTGCAACAGTAATCATCATGTATATCTTACCCATATCGAAATTCATATAGTCTGCTCCACGTAATGCAGCAATTAATATAGGCACTGTCATCTTTTCTTTTGACTGAATAACAAGGGCAGGAACGAAGTAGTTATTCCATGAACCAACGAATGTAAATATTGCCTGTACAGCGATAGCCGGTTTCATAATTGGAAGTACAATACGATTAAAGGTTTTGAACTCTCCAGAGCCATCAATTCTCGCTGCTTCTACTAAAGAAAGAGGCAGGGATGACTGCATATAGCTGTACATAAAATAGAACACCGCCGGAGAAGCAATTGATGGTATGATTAATGGGAGCCATGTATCATATAATCCCATATTGGTTATCAAGCGAAGAAATCCCATCGCCGTTACCTGTGTTGGCATAACAAGAATAGCCATAATAAATGTAAATGCAACTTTTTTTGCCTTGAAATCATATGCATATAACCCATATGCAGTTAAAGCAGAAAAATATGTACAAAGTGCTGCACTGCATCCTGATATAATCAAGCTGTTAACAATTCCGCGTACCATCGGAAAACTTCCGTCATTAGCAACGTTCAATAAATTCTTTATAAAACTGGTTCCCGGCAGTGCAGAAAATCCTTTCTGTAATTCTGCATGAGAACGGGTTGCATTTATAATCAAAATATAGAAGAAAAATAAACACATAACGGACAGGAGACATAGTACAAAATGTGCCAGAATACTTCTAAACCTGCTTTCAAATTTTGCTTTTCTCATACTATTACCTCCTTCCCTTTCTTTCTCTCTTTGCTGCTGCCTTAGATCCATCAGGATCATTGTCATTCGTCATCTTATATACAAAGAAGCATAAGATAGCACTAACTATGAACAGATAAACAGATAACGCACCTGCCATACCATAGTTTTTACTCTTCAAATGATTATTCAGGAACATAATGAGCGTCATGGATGTACGATCCGGAGTTCCTTTACCATTTGTTAAAATTTGTGGGACATCAAACATCTGTAAACCACCGATTATAGATGTAATCAATGTATACGCAAGAATTGGTCGTATCATTGGAAGCGTAATATAAAAGAATCTCTTTATACTATTGCATCCATCAATTTCTGCCGCCTCAAAAATATCAGGGCTTATACCCATAATCGCTGACATCAGCATAATTGTTGTATTACCAAACCACATAAGGAAATTCATGAAGCCAATTAAAGACCTTGTGCCAAAAACACTTCCTAAAAAATCAATAGGCTTCTTTATCATTCCCAAAGACATCAAAATTGAATTAACAGGTCCTCCCGTTGAAAACAAAGTAAAAAATAACAATGCAAAAGCTGATGCCATTATCAGATTTGGTAAATAAATAACAACTTTAAAGAATTGCTGTTTATGAATCTTTAATCTTACATCAGTAAACCAGTTCGCAAGAAGAAGCGCAATTACAATCTGTGGAATAAATCCTATCAACCACAGTATTAAAGTATTTGCTCCATACTTAATCATATCTGATTTTAACAAACTTGAATAATTCTGTAATCCCACGAAATTAGGTCCTATAACCTTTATTCCTGAACGATAATATTCATAAAAACTGTACCTGACAGTATCCAGCAACGGAAGCAGAGAAAAAATAAAATAGATAAGAAAAAACGGGAGAATAAACATGTATCCCCACTTTGCATAACTTATACCTTTAGTCTTTTTCTTCATAATTTTTATCCTTTCATAAACTCTCTGTGGTCAATAACCAAATTGCATTCCACTATACAATACTTTGACATCAGGACCTGTCATCTCTCCGAAGAGTTCAGACAGGTCTTTAGTCATATATGTAAATGGGGGTTAGTTAGGCCATGCTATCTCTGTAATATCAGGATAGCGTTCTTTGATTGATGTTTCAAAATTCTTTTTAGCTTTATCCTCTGTCACATTATTCTGGAAGTAATCAGAGAATGAACTCTGTATTAATTCAACACAACCCTGATCATAAGCTGAAAGAGGTGCAATCTTGATATTTTCTGCTACAGGTGCAAAATATTCAAATGGATTCTGTCCACCTAAGAATTTTGAAGCAAATTTCTTATTTTTAGCAGCTTCCTGCATACCTGATTTTGTATTAGTAAAGTCTGAGTAATCTTTAGATATTTTCATCAAATTATCTTTATTGCCAGTTAAAGCAAGAATAATTTCTTTTGCATGCTTAGGATTATCTGTACCTGTTGCTGCATGTATGTATGATCCACCCCAGTTATATTCCTGTGGTGGAGTTGTAACTGCCCAAGCTCCTTCTTCTCCATCCCAGTTAGGTTTTAACACGAAATCAATACCCCATGCAGGTAATAAGAATGCGAATACCTTTGATTTAGAGCCCATCGCTTTATTCCAATCATCGTTAAACTGACCTTTGATATTAGAATCAACATAACCGGCATCTACCCATTCCTTTGAATCTTTAACCCAATCTGCAATCTTCTGATCAACGTTTATCTTTGTTTCACCAGGTTTTACCCATGACTGTGAAATGCTGTTACCATATAAACGGAATGTGTCAGCATATGAAGAGAAAGTGTAATATCCCTTTGCCTTTAACTCAGATGCTGTATTCTTAATTGTATCCCAGTCTTTTACCTTATCAGCTATCTTAGTAGGATCATCTGTTCCAAATACCTTTTTAGCGATATCGCGACGATATACTAAAAGTCCCGGACAGCACTGCCATGTAGAACCCCTCTGCACTCCATCAGCATCCGATGCTGTTGTCTTTGTAAAATCATACTGATCTGCAAGATCTTTATCAGGATCAATTCCTAAATCTTTAAGTGGAACAGCCATGTCAGCGTCTTTATCTGTGTACTTGAACACATAATCTGTCTCAGATAAGAAAATATCCACTTTATCATCTGTTGCTGCATCTGCCTGATTCATAAGTGCCTGGTCAAGTTTATCCTGATAAACACCATCCTGATTTGGATTGATAATCCAGTGGATCTCTGTACCATCTTTTAATTTTGTCACTGTACCATCTTTTGAAGTAGACTCTACTTCAGGATATACAGCTTCAAGACGTGTACGGAATTCATCATTCCATGAATAGATATTGATTACCTTTCCTTCCTCAACATTTTCATACGCATTGCTACCTGATGTGCCTGATGCATTTGAAGAATCTTTTGCTCCGTCAGAGCCCCCACAGCCTGCTAGCATTGTTGTTCCCATAGCCACAACCAATGCCAAACTAAATAATTTTTTTCTCATACTAATTTCCTCCTTTTAGAAACATATTTTAATTATATCCGCTTCATATAATTGCGTCATTTATTTACAAGCATTATATTATCAAAGTAGTATTTTCTTTTATATAAAAATTATAAACAAAATATCAAATTCGTGTCATATTTGTACATTTTATTTAAATTTTTATAAAATATGGTAGAACTGTTACTAAAATATATTTTTTTCCGTATTATAACTCTTTGCTAAATAGTAAAAGCCCGCATCCGGACAATTTCCGGTTACGGACTTTTACTTGGATTATTATATTTGTTTGAGAAACAGGAGTAAGATCGTATCAGCTTTATTATTACGTCCTGCATTTACAAGTATAATATTATCAGAGGAATTCTCCGCTTTATACAAAAACGATTAACAAAATATCAAATTCGTGTCATATCTGTAATGACTACCTGTTTTTTTTATTTGCCGGCTCTACATTTACATTTTTACCTTTAATCTTTGCGTTTTTCATGGCTTCTATTACATCTGATGCATATTCACCCGGTACTTCGACGAATGTGTACTTATCATACATATCTATTGCACCGACAAGCCTGCCTTCCATACCGGACTCTCCGGCAATCGCACCAAGTATATCTCCCGGACGTATTCTCTGATTCTTACCTATATTGATAAAAAGACGAACCATACCTGGCTCTGCTCCTGTATCTCCAAAGTCAACGTACTGTGACTTCTCCGAATCAGTTTCGCTTTCACCCATATGCATCATAAGAAGTGCCGCTGCCATTTCAAGCGAGGAATAATCTCTCTCATCAAGATGTTCTTCAAGCATATCAATCATTTTGCCAAGATTTTCACTGTCAATTATCTGAGCTGCCCTTTCCAGTATCTTATCCGCTTTGATTTCAGTGATATCATTAACCGAAGGAATAGGCTGGCGTTTTATCTTTGTCTTGCAGTAACGCATTATATCCTTGAGCTTATATATCTCACGTCCTACTACAAATGTAAATGCCCTGCCTTCTCTTCCTGCACGGCCCGTACGTCCTATACGGTGTACATAATACTCATCATCCTGTGGTACATCATAATTAAATACAGCTTCTACATCATCTACATCTATACCTCTTGCTGCCACATCTGTCGCAACAAGTATATCTGTACGTCCATTGCGGAAACCATTCATTACGCGGTCACGCTGTGACTGTTTAAGATCTCCATGAAGTCCTGCTGCAAAGTATCCCCTTCCTTTAAGATCTTCTACAACTTCATCAACTTTTTTCTTAGTATTACAGAATACAAGTGAGAGTTCAGGGTCATACATATCTAGCAAACGTGACAATACTTCACTCTTCTTGCGTGGATTTACTTCATAATAATACTGCTCTATCTTAGGAACTGTAAGTTCTTTCTTGACAACCTTTATAATCTCAGGATTCTTAAGATATGTCTTTGCGATATCCATTATAGGCTTAGGCATAGTTGCCGAAAAAAGAAGTGTCTGATGAACTTCAGGAAGCGTCTGAAGCACGGTTTCTATATCTTCTCTAAATCCCATATTGAGCATCTCGTCAGCCTCGTCAAGAACTATAGTTTTCACATTGTCCATCTTCATGGTCTTTCGTCTTATATGGTCTATGACGCGACCGGGAGTTCCTATAACCACCTGCGTTCCACTCTTTATAGAGCGAATCTGCTTTGCGATATCCTGACCTCCGTATATTGGAAGCACTTTTATTCCATGCAGGAATTTAGCAAATTTTCTCATTTCGTTGGCACACTGGATAGCAAGCTCTCTCGT
>JALERT010000095.1 GCA_022764445.1 Lachnospiraceae bacterium
TCTGGACAGTTCCTTCAGCACCTGCCGCAGATATATAATCACCTACTTTAAAAGGTTTAAGAAGAAGAATTAATACACCACCTGCGAAATTAGAAAGACTTCCCTGAAGTGCAAGACCTATTGCAAGTCCTGCCGAACCCACCATTGCAACGATAGAACTTGTACCAACTCCAAGTATACCCGCCACGACAAATATAAGCAGAAGATTGTATATTACACCTGCTACGGACATAATAAACTTCTGTACACTTATCTCAACTTCCTTGCGTACCATCCATTTATTAGTTATCTTTAATAAAAGCTTTACTATCTTTCTTCCTATCGCAAAGACAATTATTGAAAGAATAACAGTCTTTGCGAAATCCATCATGGCAGCTCTCTGACCAAGAAGATACTCAATCAGAAAGCTTGTTTTTTCTTCGGTAGTTTTAGCCGAATCGAGTCCTTTTTGAATTTCTTCAACCCCGATACCGGCATTACTTACTACATCATTAACCGCTGTTAACGGATAAAAATTATTTAACACCATTATGGCAACCTCTTATTTATTATATTTCAATACATTTATATACAGATATTCCAAGTGGAGGTACTGTAACAAGAATTGAATTATCAAGACCATCCCATGTAACAGCTTTTGACGTTTTCTGACGCTTATTAATATTGTCACCACCACCATAAATTGCACTGTCACTATTAAATATCTCTTTGTACTTGCCTGCAAATGGTACACCGATTCTGAACTTCTCATGAACAACAGGTGTAAAATTACATACTATAAGAAGCTTCTCCCCTGACTTTTTACCTGTTCTCATAAATGTAACAATACTGTGGTCTGCATCCATATGGCTAAGCCATTTAAAGCCTTCTTCATTGTAATCATCTTCATACAATGCAGGGTGCTTCAAATAAAATGCATTGAGATCTTTTATATAATCCATAAATTGTTTATGTTCAGGAAGCTTTGCTTCATCCCATGGAAGACTTATTTTCTCGTTCCATTCTTCCTCCTGGGCAAATTCCTGTCCCATAAATGAAAGATTCTTTCCAGGATGAGCTATCATAAATCCATATGCAGCACGAAGGTTTGCATACTTTTGTTCCATATCTCCAGGCATCTTCATAAGCATTGATTTCTTGAGATGAACAACCTCATCATGTGAAAATACAAGGATGAAATTCTCACTATATGCATATACCATACTAAAAAGAAGTGTTCCATGACATCCTTTTCTATATAAAGGATCTGTCTGCATATAGCTTATGAAATCATTCATCCAGCCCATATTCCACTTAAGGTCAAATCCAAGACCATCATCTTCTGTTTTTGCTGTAACTTTTGGCCATGCTGTTGATTCCTCTGCAACGATAATGGATCCGTCTTTTCTGCTGTGAACAGCATCTGTAAGATTTCTTAAAAGTTCAACTGCTTCAAGATTTTCTTTTCCTCCATATATATTTGGAACCCATTCACCCGGATTCTTACCATAATCGAGATAGAGCATAGATGCAACGGCGTCCATTCTTATTCCGTCTGCATGATACTTGTCAATCCAGAAAAGCACATTGGAAATCAGGAATGAAATTACTTCAGGCCTTCCATAATTGTATATCAAAGTACCCCAGTGAGGATGTTCACCTTTTCGTGGATCATAATGCTCATAAAGACATGTTCCGTCAAACTTGGCAAGTCCGTTAGCATCCTTAGGGAAATGAGCAGGAACCCAGTCAAGTATTACACCTATTCCATTTTCATGCATATAATCCATAAAATACATAAAGTCCTCAGGCGAACCATATCTTGAAGTAACAGCGTAATAACCTGTTACCTGATATCCCCATGACTCATCAAGCGGATGTTCCATTATAGGCATAAGCTCTATATGTGTATATCCCATTGATTTCACATAATCCGCAAGAAGTGGTGCAATCTCTCTGTAATTCATAAACTCATCATCACATGTAGGTGCTTCTATATCTGAATAATCTTTCTTCATCCATGATCCAAGATGCACCTCATAAACAGACATCGGCTTATCTTTAAAATCATATTTTTTTCTTGCAGTCATCCACTTCTTATCATGCCATTTATAATCTGCAATATTCTTAACAATGCTTGCATTATTTGGTCTCTGCTCACATGCATATCCATATGGATCTGTCTTTAAAAATGCCGTCTGTGGATTTGACTTTATCTCGTATTTGTAAATATCATCACATGTCATTCCTGGTATGAATATAGAAAATACACCTGTATTTCCAACCCTGAACATCTGCTGGCGTCTTCCATCCCAGAAATTAAAATCACCTACAACGCTTACTCTCATTGCATTAGGCGCCCATACTGCAAAATGAACACCATATACGGTATCTTCTGTACCATTCTTATCAGTCTCTGGAGTTACATCCCAGCGAATCTCAGCGTTGCTTCCGAATCCGTCAATTGCTATAGGATGTGCACCCATCCAGCTGTAAACATCATAAGCCTGACCTGCCTCAAACCTGATTATGTCGCTCTCACCTATTATATCTGTATAAAGATAAGAATCTTCCACTTCAATTACTGAACCATCTTCATACTCAACAATAAAAGTATATGCCTGAACCCTTTTAAAAGGAAGAAGTACTGCAAATACACCTGCTTCATCGGCTTCTTCCATATCATATACCTTATCTGTTTTCTTAAGCTTTAACTTTACGCTGCATGCATCAGGAAAAAATGTATGCACAAGAATACCTTCATCCACCTTATGAGGTCCGAGAACATTCTCAGGATGATCCTCTTCTGAATATACAATGCCTTCTATTGCAGCCCAATCCATTAAATCATATAAAACTTTTTCCATATCCCTCTCCTTATATCACTCTATATTCTGTGTATAAACAACCCGCTTCTTAATTTTGGTTCAAACCATGTCGATTTAGGAGGCATAAGCAATCCCGCATCAGCCACGTCAAAAAGTTCATTTATCGATGTAGGATACATTGCAAACGATACCTTCATGTCAGAATCTGCCCTCTTTTCAAGTTCTGTAAGTCCACGTATTCCTCCTATAAAATCAATCCTTGAATCTGTTCGTGGATCTTTTATACCAAGTACAGGCTCAAGAAGATAATTCTGAAGGAGTGAAACATCAAGTGATAAAACAGGATCTGTTATAGCTTTAAGCTTATCAGATGATGTAAGCATATACCATGTCTTATCCAGATACATGGCAACCTGTCCTTTTTCTTTTGGATGAGTTGCTTCATCTAACACTTCCACTGAATAGTTTTCTTTAACCTTATCCAAAAACTGTTCCTTTGTGAGTCCGTTCAGATCTTTTACTGACCTGTTATAATCCATGATCATAAGCTGGTCATCCGGGAATAATACAGAGAGGAAGTAATTAAATTCTTCTGTTCCATCATAACCCGGGTTTTCATTACGTCTCTTAATACCAACCTTTACAGCCGAAGCAGCACGATGATGACCATCTGCAATATATATCTCATTTATTCCGTCGAATGCATCTTCAACTTTTTTTATGTCTGCCTTGTCAGATATCTTCCAGACGGTATGACCTATACCATCATCTGCCGTAAAATCATATATAGGTTTCTGTTCATTGACAACTTTTGCCACAACATCATTTATTGCCTTATGAGATCTGTATGCCAAAAAAATAGGACCTGTCTGTGCACTTAATGTATCTACATGACATATACGGTCTTGCTCTTTTTCTTCTCTCGTATTTTCATGTTTTTTAATTACGTTGTTAAGGTAATCATCAACACCTGCACATGCAACTATACCTGTCTGTCTTCTTCCATCCATCGTCAGACTGTATATATAATAGCACTCCTCATTATCTTTTATAAATGTACCATCCTTTACCATATCTTCAAATATCTCTTTTGCTTTAAGGTAAACTTCAGGTGCATATGTATCTACACTGTCGGGAAACTGTGTCTCTGCTCTGTCTATCTTTAAAAATGACAGTGGTTCTTTTTCCACCACAGCCTTTGCCTCACTTCTATTATAAACATCATAAGGAAGAGCTGCCACTCTGTCGGCAACTTTCTCATTAGGTCTTACTGCTGCAAATGGTTTTATCTTTGCCATAACTACCTCCATATATTATTTTATATATTTTATTATAACAGAAATCTATAAAAAAAAATAGTAACAGTTCAGTTTTTTTGACCATATTGCCCTAATCTGATATACTAATGTAAAGAGAAGGAAGGGAGGCATGATACTATGTTAAAAGCAGTAATATTTGATATGGATGGTGTCATTATTGACAGCGAACCACAGCATGCCCGGGCAGGAATCGATGTTCTCAAACGTCATGGTGTAGACATCGACAAAAATTACCTTGAACAGTTTATCGGAAGCTCCACAAGAAAAATGGCTGAAAAATCCATTAGTGATTTTTCTCTTAATATAACTGCTGACGAGCTTCTTGCAGAACTTGAACGTGCCAAAAAAGAATACGCCGTAAAGGAAGGATATATTGCTGTTCCGGGTGTAAAGGAACTTATAATTAAGCTTTATCAGGCGGGAATACATATGGCCATAGCATCGTCATCTTCTACGGCAGAAATTTCTGATGTTGTTAAATCATTAGGAATACGTAAGTATTTTGATAAACTTATATCAAGTTCCAATGTAGAAAATCCAAAGCCTGCACCTGATATATTTTTACTTACACTTTCCAAACTGGGTGTAAATGCCAAAGAAGCCATAGTTATAGAAGATTCTGATCATGGTGTAAAGGCTGCAAAAGCTGCCGGTATAGCCTGCATTGGATATATCAATCCAAACTCCGGTAATCAATCTTTAAAAGATGCTGATGTACTTCTTGAATCTTTTGAAGGTCTTAGTGTAAAATTTATAAACAACACTCTTCTTCGTTCACAAGGTAAACCGCTCAATATAACATCTACGAGACGACTGAATATAAGGGAATTATCTGTATCCGATGTTAAAGATATATATCCTATATATAAAGATCCGAATATAAGAAAATATATTGATGATATTGATGATTATCTTGATACAGAAATGGAAAAGCAAAAAGCCTATATAAAAAATGTTTATTCTTTCTACGGATACGGACTTTGGGGAGTTTTCAGTAAAACAACAGGAAAATTAATCGGACGCTGTGGTATAGAAAATCATGTAATAGACGGGAAGGAAGAAATCATGCTGTCATATCTTCTTGACAGCCACCATTGGGGATACGGATATGCCGTTGAATGCTGCGAGGCAGTTTTAAAATACGCTGCAGAAGAATTAGATATTAAACGTATAGTTGCAGTTATTGATTACGACAATTCACGTTCTATAAAGACAGCACAGAAAATAGGAATGAAATGTGAAAGAGACATAATATACAATAATCGCGAATGTCTTCTTTATTCCATATCATTATAAGAATTATTCTAAATACCAAAAATTAGCATGAAAGACATAAATATTTAATTTATTATAATATACAATTAAATAAAAAAGAGACTCTGAATCATATATTCTGAAAGTAATTTATAAATCATACTTTCTTTAAATACAATTTCAGAGTCTCTTTTCATACTGCCACAATGACACATACGTTTATCAAACCTGCTAACGAGCTGCCGGTGTTGATGTGGCTTTGTTATTTCTATTTGTTGTATTTTTGTTGTTTTTGTTATTATTATTTACTGTACCATTTTTATTTGTATTGTTATCGTTTATATTGCCTCTGTCATCAGTTGTACTGTTAACATTGCTGTTGTTGTTACCATTGCCGGTTAAATCATCTACGGCATCTCCTACTGCATCTCCTGTATCTTCTACTGCATTTCCAAGATCATCTACAACACCGCCATTGTCGTTATTGTTGTTATTATCATTATTGTCGTTTGTATTATTGCCGTTATTATCAGCCGGTGCAGTAGTTGCAGATGGTGAAGTTGTGGCATTATCGTTATTACCATTATTATTACCACAACCACCAAGCATCATTACTGACATTGACAATACAGCAGCTAATAAATAAATTTTCTTTCTCATATCTTCTCCTTTACTTTAAGGTTAATTTTTTCTTGCAACCTTATTATTACTCTAAGAGAAAATATTATTCATTTTATTAAAAAAAAGATTAAGGTGTGAAACACATTTTCACCCCTTAATCTTAAAAACTATTATGTAAAAAATCAAATTGCCTTTTTTGATTTTTCAAATTCTTCAAGTATAGAATCATCAGGCGCTTTTGTGCAAAGACTTACAACGACTATAAATATAAGACTTAAGAAGAATCCTACAAGAAGAGAATATATTCCTGTTGCTGCATATATAGTTTTGCCGCCGATAAGTGGAAGATAATCCCATACTATTACTGTTATACCACCTGAAAGTATACCAGCAACTGCACCTGGAAGATTTGTTCTCTTCCAGAAAAGAGACATAACTACAATTGGTCCAAATGCTGATCCAAGACCTGCCCATGCGTCTGACACAAGATTCATAATACTGCTTTCAGGATCCCACGCAATTATAAATGCAAGAAGTGCTACAACGATAACTGTTATTCTACTTACCCTGAGAACTTTTTTATCCGATGCATCAGGCTTTACGATATTTTTATATATGTCTTTTGAAACAGATGATGCGCAGACAAGAAGCTGTGAATCTGCCGTTGACATTATCGCTGCCAGTATTCCGCATAAGAATATACCTCCAATAAATGGTACCGGTACATGCTCTGTAAATACTTTTTCAATCATTTTTATAAATACGCTCTCAGAATCCTTAAGAACATCTGCTGCAAAATATGCTCGTCCTATAACTCCAATAAAGCACGCTGCCGTGAGTGATAATGTAACCCAAACAATAGCAACTGCACTTGATTTCTTAAGCTCTTTTTCATCCCTGATTGCCATGAAACGTACTAATATATGTGGCATTCCACAATAACCAAGACCCCATGCAAGCTGTGATATTATATCAATAGCTTTATATGGTTTTCCTCCATTAGAAAAGAGACTCATATAATCATCATAACCACCTGCTACGTTACTTGCAACGATATTATTATAAAAATCTCCGCCTATAAATGCATATGCAACTATCGGTACGATAAGAAGCCCCACAAGCATAAGAAGACCCTGAATAAAATCGGTAGTACATACTGCAAGGAATCCTCCAAGAAATGTATAAGTAAGTATAACAGCTGCACCTATGGCAAGTGCGATATGATAATCAACACCAAATACAGTATTGAACAGCTTACCTCCTGAAGCAAGTGCTGATGCTGTATACACCAGGAAAAATATCACAATTACACCTGATGATATTGTAAGAAGAATTTTCTTCTTATCATGAAATCTGTTTTCAAAAAACTCTGGAAGAGTCATTGAATTATTGGCTATAATCGTATATCTTCTAAGTCTCTTAGATATAAGAAGCCAGTTGCATACTGTACCAAGAAAAAGACCAACCGCTCTCCATGCCTGACCTGTACCAAGTGCATAAATTGAACCAGGAAGTCCCATAAGAAGCCATCCACTCATGTCTGATGCCTGGGCTGACAATGCAGCAACCCAGCCGCTTAAGCCTCTTCCTCCAAGAAAATAATCCTCTGTGCTTTTGGTCTTGTTCATCGACCATACTCCAATTACGATCATAAATAAAAGATATGCAGCAAATGCAACTAAGATCGCTATTAAACTTGTACTACTCATAATTTTCCTCTCTTGTATTTATCTGTCATCTATTTCTTTAAAATCTTTATGCACTCCAACGAACTTATAAGCAGGACGGATAATTTTACCCTTATTGACAAGTTCTTCAAGTCTGTGGGCACTCCATCCTGAAATTCTTGAAATAGCAAATAATGGAGTGAATAACTCCTGAGGTATTCCAAGCATTGTATATATAAATCCACTGTAGAAGTCAACATTGGCACATACCGGCTTTAAAACATGACTTCTATGCATAAGAAGATCTGCTGAAATTTTCTCAACTGTATCATAAAGTCTGTATTCGTCTTCCACGCCTTTTTCTTTGGCAAGTTTTTCAGCGTATCCTTTAAGAATCTTCTCTCTCGGATCAGAAAGTGTATAAACGGCATGACCCATACCATATATAAGTCCTGAACCGTCAAATGCCTCCTTATTAAGAATCTTCTGCAAATAATTCCTAATCTGATCATCATCAGTAACATCCTCAACATTTTCGTGAAGATCCTTAAACATCTGCTGTACTTTAAGATTAGCTCCACCATGACGTGGTCCCTTAAGTGATGCAATTGATGCAGCTACTGCGGAATAAGTATCTGTTCCTGATGAAGTTACAACATGGTTGGTAAATGTAGAATTATTACCACCACCATGCTCTGCATGAAGAACGAGAGCAGCATCAAGTACTCTTGCTTCAAGCTCTGTATATTTTCCATCCGGTCTCAACATAAGAAGTATATTCTCAGCCGTAGAAAGACCTGAAACTGGTGGTTTGATTACAAGACTGTCATTAAATTTAAAGTGACGGTACGCATGATAATTATATACAGCTATAAGCGGCAGTTTAGCAATAAGCTGCAGTGACTGGCGAAGTACATTTGATACTGATATATCATCAGGATTAGCATCATATGAATAAAGTGTAAGAACACTCTTCTGAAGACCATTCATCAGATTGGCACTTGGTGCTTTCATTATTACATCCCTTACAAATGGTCCTGATAACTCCTGAAGACTGTCGAGTGTTTCTATAAATACTTTTAACTGAGATTTTGTAGGAAGTTCACCAAAAAGGAGAAGATATGTAGCCTCTTCAAAAGCATATTTCTTATCTATGCCTGTTCCTACTAAATTTTTAACATCATATCCCTGATAAAAAAGTTTACCCTCTGCCGGCTCTTTTACACCATTTACAAATTCATAGCCCGTTACATCTGATATTTCGGTAAGACCTGTAAGCACACCCTTACCTGTACTGTCACGAAGACCACGTTTTACATCATATTCCTGATATAAATTCAAATCAATTGCACCCGACACCATACAATTTTCAACTAACTCATCAAACTCAGCTTCAAGCGGTTTACTTAATGCCATCATAGATTCATTTATCATAGCCTCATTACTCATAGCTTCATTACTCATAGGGCACCTCCATTTATTGTTCAAATTAATACCGTATATGTTATACGAGTATAATTGTATTCATGTATACAACGAAAAACGATACTATTTTCCAAAAGTTACCCTATTAATATACATCAAAATGCCTGCCATAGTCAAGTTTGATGGAATTATGATACGTTCTTTGACCTATATTCAAGTCTTATCTTGTCCGTTAAAAGTGCCATAAATTCAGAATTTGTGGGTTTTCCTTTTCCTGCACATATTGTATTTCCAAATATTTCCTCAAGGACTTCCATATTTCCTCGTCTCCATGCTACCTCAATAGCATGTCTTATCGTTCTTTCTACACTGCTTGATGTAGTTTTGTACTTTTTGGCTATCGACGGATATAAAAACTTCGTTATATAATGAAGCATGTTAGAGTCATAATATGACATTATTATTCCTTCTCTTATGTACTGATATCCCTTAATATGTGCCGGTATCCCTATCTCTAGCAGTATATTGGTAACATCGACTTCAAGATTTCCTGAATAATTATATTCTGCTCTTGACAGCTGCTTTTTTTCCTGCTTATTGCTTTCCCTGCTTATATCAAAAAGTTTTTCAGAAGAATAATCATCCTCGTATTCTTCTTTTCTCTCAACAAGCTGATACATTCTTTTAATGAGCATCTTATTAGATATTGGTTTCATCATATAATAATCTGCTCCATTCTGTATTGCCTGTTCCACAAGATTCTCCATTCTAAGAGCCGTTTCAATTATAAATATCGGTCTTTTTATCCCTTCCTGTTTCTTAACATCTTCAAGTATACCAATTCCATCTACCCCTGGCAGAACCATGTCCATTACAACAATATCTGCCTTATTCTGACGTATAGCTGCAAGTGCTTTACTTCCATCTCCAGTAGAAAGAATGACTTTCATCCCTACTTCTTCCATAATCTTCTTTTTACTTTCTCGATCTTGTACATTGTTATCCGCAATTATTACACGCAACTCCACGTTATCCATTTTTCTCTCCCCTTCCGCCATATCATGGCAATTTCTTTTTCAAAATAATTTGTTTTTACTTACAATTCTACATTATAGAACGTAAAATGGAAAAAAAATGTAAAACAAAGGGAATTGAAATGGAATTTGTTATAATTTTTTACATAAATTTTACATATAAAGACAAATGCCTCATAAATTAATATACTTTTCTAAAAGAGCCATCCTGCTTTCTGCCCAGCTGTATTCAACCATATATTCTCCAATATAACTGTCAGCCGCATTTTTACTGCCATCAAGGAGATTATAAAGATCGCAGTCGAATTTATCTGTGTCAACTCTTCTTACACCCCTTGACGAAACAAGTATTTCTCCTGCTCCATGGTATTTTAATTCTTTTTCAAGGGTTTTACCAACCTTACTACAGAGATTTTGAGTCGATACATCATTTGGTCTGTTCTCCCACAATGTACCTATTATCTGATCTGTTGTAACTGTTCCACCCTGCCTGTCTATTAAAAGAGCCAGGAGTTCTTTAGCCTTGGCACTCTTAAACATTATCGGTTTATCATCTATAAAAAGATCAAAATGACCAAATGTTCTTGCAAAAATTCTTTTATTCTTCCTCTTTGACAAAAGTCTTGCCGATTCTACGGCATAACCAAGTTCTTCTGTAGAATATGGTTTTATAAGATATGCTGCTGCATGAAGTCTTATGGCATCCATTGCATAATCTTCATAACCGGTTATGTATATAAGCATTATATCAGGAATATAGTTTCTTATTTTATTTCCTAATAAAATACCATCCGTGTCATCAAGATTAACATCAAGAACTGCAAGATCTATATCATTTTTCTCTATATATCTTAATGCATCGATCCCGTTTCTAAATGTTGCAACAATCTCTAGTTCAGGAATTTTATCTGCTTCATTTAAAAAAACTTTCACGGCACTTTCTTCATCATCAACAATTATCGTCTTCATTTAAATCTCCCCCTTAATTCAACCTCAAAACCTAATTTAATATTACCCCATAACTGCAGGAATCTTTATCTCAATAGATGTCCCCTGCCTGTTAATACTTTCTATATTTAATATGCCCCCACACATATTTTTAATATTTTCTTTGATATAACCAAGAGTTCCAAAACCATTCCCCTGATTTATGTCTTTCTCTTTAAATCCTACACCATCATCACATATCTGTATTACATGATATCTCGATGTTCTCCATGTACTTATAAGAATATTTCCTTTTTTATCAGTGTTCCTAAAGCCATGACGTATCGCATTTTCACTTAAGAAAATAAGTGTCATTGACGGAATGGTAAAATCAGTATCATTAATTTCATACGATGCCTTAATTCCCGGGTATCTGGACTTTTCTAAATTTATATATGATTTTAAGTATCTGATTTCTTCGTTGCATGGTACACATCTGCAGCATTTTATCGTCTGGATTCTATAACGCATATATGCACCTATATCATTGACAAGTCCACATACTTCTTCCGAATCATAATTTTCAGATATTGCAGCACACTTAATTGAATTAAGTGCATTAAATATAAAATGAGTATTAAGCTTATCTAAGTCACTTATATTTTTTTCATCATTCTCTTTTTCATAACATGATTTTATTTCATTCATACTCTCACACCCCTTTTTATACTCTATTACTGACGTCTTTTAATGTCAACTGTATAAAAAAGAATAAACATAGAAAAGGTTATTTATTACAGTATTACAGTTCATACCTTATCTCTGTAACATTTATTCTATAAAATAACCCTCTCCATATTTATTCTTTATCTGAAGACCATATTTTTTAATTTTCTTCCTAATCTGTTTAATTATTGTATCTAACGATCTTGACTCCTCTCTGTAATTACCATTCCATACTTCCTGTATTATTTCTTCTTTTGATATAACCCTGCCATTATATGAGGCTATCAAAGATAGCACAGCGTACTCTTTTGGTGTAAACTCTGTGCTGTCATCTCCACTTAAAATCACTCTGACCTCATCCTGTATAATATATGAACCGTCTTTTTTTAGGAAGGCTGCCGATATTATACGCCTTGCTATAATCCTTATATCACGCTCTCTCCACTGATAATCAAGAACACCTCTGTTAAAAAGTTCAATTTCTTTATCATCATTCGTACAGTCAGATATTATCACAAGATTTGCATCCGACTGTAAAATTTCTTTTATACTGAGTTCAGTTGTAATGCCACTGGTTTTACAATATTCATCAAACTCATACTCTGAACATACAACAAGACTGTACTTCTTTTTTCTAAGCATTTCTATAGTATCTTCAAGCATTTCTGCAAATACGGATTCTATATTATATTCTTTAAGCACAGCCGCCATTTTGTTACGCCATGTTATATTATGGTCGCATAATATGATGTATCTGTCCATGTAATTTCTCCACTGTCGGCGGTTTTCTATAGCTGCCACCTGTTTCCATACGCTTATTTCCGCTTTCTTTTATTATATCATCAAGCATATCAAGATCTTTTTTTTCTTTTCTTCTTCCTGTCTTATAATACGGATAATAATATTCCTTTATCTCTTCATTGGTAATACTTGTAAGCATTTCATTTACCCCGGCATCAAGTGCCGATTTTCTGCCATCAGGCATCACCCGGTCAAGAGTTGCTTCAGCTCCTATAAGTGCTCTTGGAAACATAAGCCTTAGTATCGCAGTTATATAAAGCGTCATATCACCATTGCCGCTTCTTTCATGTTCAAACTTTGTATGTGGTGTAGGGATAAATGGCACAACCCTGATTATCTGCGGATCAAGTGTCTTAAGAAATAATATATCTTCAACCACATTATCAACCATCTGATATGGAACTCCAACCATAAATCCACTTCCGACTTCATATCCTATCTCTTTAAGCTCCCAAAGTGACTGTTTACGCCTAAGAAGTGACATCTCTAAAGGATGAAGTCTTTTAAAGTGAACTTCATCTGCTGTCTCATGCCACAGTGTATACCGTTCTGCCCCTGCCTCAAACCATCTCCTGTATACTTTTGAATTTCTCTCTCCCAGGGAAAGTTCCACTACACAGTCGTTATATTTTTTCTTTATCTGCTCAATGATATGTGCAATCTTATCCTCTGTGAAGTATATATCGTCACCACTTGTCAGTACAAATGTCCTGACTCCCTTTTCATATGCTTTATCACAAAAAGAAATAATATCTGACTCATCCATTCTGTATCTTGGGATAAATATATTGTCTCTTCTGAGTCCACAGTAATAGCAGTTATTTTTACAATAATTGCTAAGTTCTATCTTACCACGTATATATATTTCATTATCATAATATTTCGCTTTAACTTCTTTAGCTTTTTCAAATAAATATTCTGTTGTTTCTTTATTGCGGTATTTTAATAATTCTGCAAAACCGGAACGAGACAAAGAATTTTCTGTCATAAGTTTATTGACAAGTTCTGTCATGCATTTTCCCATCATTTTTCACCTGGTAATATCTCGAACTGCGATATTATCCTTCTTATTGTTTCATAAAGCTCAGGCTTAAGCTCATCAATTTCAACTGGTGATTTACTGAGTATTACGTTATAGCAGGTTGAATTAATAAGTTCTACAATCATAAAAACCATGAGTTTTTCCTGTCTGAACTTTCTGCCTGACTCATTTATTATTTCTTCAAATATATCCATGCAGTTTTTATTATCCCTGCCTGCTATACGTATATTAGAGAAGACCGCCCAGCTAAGATTTTTTGAGATAAATTTAAGGAGTGCCGGATTTTTCTCAAGCTGCCCTATTATATTATCTGCAATGAATATGACACATTCCTCAAGACTTTTGCAATCTGCTTTATTAAGTTCCTCGTCTGCTATTTCAAATATCTTATTACTCTGATACTCTATAAGTCTGTCATGGATATCAAATTTATCTTTGAAATAAAGATAAAATGTTCCCTTTGCCATACTTGCACCTTTTACAATTTCTGAAATTGATGTATTATTAACACCTTTTTCTGTAAAAAGTTTAAACGCAGAAGCAAACAGTGCCTCCTTTTTCATCTTTTTATTTTCATCTATCTTACCCAATCAGAATCTCCTCTTTCTTAAATTATTTGTCAGTTTTAATCTCTTCTGTTGACATTACAAACTTGACACTTCCATCCATATTATCAGATATTCCTGAGAAGCTCTTATATCCTGCTGATTCTTTTGTTATCATATCAAGTCTTTCTCTAAATCCATCACCCGAATCAAGTATTTCATTGACAGCATCCGCTATCATCTCGATACCATCCTTATTTAATTTACTAACACCCTCTGCAAGTGTACCTGCTCCATCGGAAAGCTTACCTATCGCATCTGATACATCACCTGTTTTTGTTACAAGTGTACCGACACCTTCAAGAAGTTTACCTGTGCCACTTGCAAGTGTCTTAACGCCTTCACGAAGTTTACCGCTGCCTGATGTAATCTTCTTTGAGTTTTTATCAATAACTTTGGAATTTTTTGTAAGTTCATCTGCTGCCCCATCAAGTGTCTTATTATTGTCAACAAGTATATTACCTGCATTATACATATCATTAACACTTTTATTCAAAGATTTAATTCCTTCATCAAGCTGGTTTCCATATCCGCTTACGATATCGTTTCCGGCAGTCTGTAATTTATCAATATTATCTCCTAAGCTTCCAAGATCTGACTTATCTGATGTTCCCTTTTCCATAGTATCAAGACCTGAAGATAATTCTACAAGACCTGTGCTTACACTGTCAAGACCTGTACTTACATTTGAAGCTCCCTGTGAAAGAGCGCCATCTGACTTTGTTGCCTCTTTTATTCTTTCTCCTGCTGCCTGTGAAGTTTTTACATATGTCATTATAGCGTAAATCTGCTGCTTTTCATTTTCATCTGAAGCATTATCATAAAGTTTCTTAAGTTCTGCAAGATATCCGTCTACCTCACTGCTATATTTTGTGATATTGGATGATGCTTCATTGATTTTATCTATTCCTCCCTTTACAGAGTCCATTCCACTTTTAAGCGATTTAACTCCAACGGAAAGATTTGATACTCCTTCCTGCATATTTGTTACACCATTATGAATTGTCTCTATTCCACCTGTTACAGATAAAATTGTATCTGAAGAAAGGATCTGATTGACTGTATTAACATATTTGTTTAGATTTTCATCAAATGTATCTGAACCTTTATCAAGCTTTTCCGTTCCCTCTTCTAACTGACCCACTGCATCAACAAGTTTCTTAGTATTCTTTGTGTAACTCTTTACACCCTTTGCAAATTTATCAGTTCCACCTGTGTAATCAGAAACACCTTTCAGAAGTTTATCTGTCCCATTTGTATATGTTGTCACACCTGATTTAAGGGTTTCTGCACCTTTATTTAATGTTCCTACACTTTTATCAAGTGTATCTATGGCATTTGAATATTCATTAAACTTACTGTCAAGTTTAGAGAGATTAGAATGTATCTTATCAGAACCATCTACAAGTTTACCTGCAGCAGATGTAAGTTCATCAATTTTATCCGTAAGTTTATCTGTACTTCCTATGTCTTCAAGGTCAATTTTATTAAATAAATCCGATGTTGCAACTGTGTATGATGAATTCATCTCAAAATCACTTACGTCAGCAGTTATTTTTACCGTATCTGTAATTTTATCACTAATATCATTTATATCAAGATCTACATCCTTACCAAAAGAAAGATTTTTAAGGTCAAGACTTTCTGAAAGTCCCGGCATACCATATGCAACTACTATGCTATTATCCCCCTCTGATAAAACATCACCATTATCTATTGTTATATTTTTAAAAGAATCTACAGGAAGTATCATACCTGTTACCATTATAAATGGTGTATAAATGTCAGTATCTTTACCATTAATCTTAACGTTCTTCTTTGATGAGTTAGTATATCTTATATTCATTTCAAGCTTTCCGCTTTTACCGGCAAGTTCTTCAGGTGATATGTCTTTTCCGTCAAGTTTATATGAGATTGTCATTCCAACAGGCATTTCCTTATCTGTTTTTCCCTGATAATATATATCCTGATCTTTAGTATTCCATGTAATCTTATCGCCATTTTGTGAAAATTTTTCATCTCCCTTTGTATTAGCTATATCTGAAAGTTCAGATACATCATCAATCTTTTTTCCTTTGCCTGAATTTTTAAGCCAGTCTGATACTATAACATCTGTAGGTGAACCTGCCGCATCAAGTGTTGCATAAACTGTCTCCTGCTTTGACGTATTAGCCGAATCAAAACCTGCAGCAGCATTATTTTTTATTGTATTCGTAACTTTTTCAACCTCTTTTGCCACAACTTCATTATTCATTGAAAACATATGTGATGCATAGTCAACACTTTCAACTAATAAACCTGCTGACAATAATCCGCTTATTCCTATAGCTGCCATCTTCTTTATATTTTTTCTCATAATATCATTTCCTTTCTTTTTTTGATTCTATATTATTTTTACGTATAAATTTTTACGTATATTATTTACTGCTTATCACTTTCTGTTTCCTGTCCCTTTCACTTACCTTTGCCTTAATCATATCCCATGACGACCTTATTATTACTCCATCAAAGATCCAAAGCATTGCCGGAAGTATGAATATAACAACTATCATGCTTATGATTGCCCCCCTTGAAAGG
Source organism: Lachnospiraceae bacterium (assembly GCA_022764445.1). Lineage (GTDB taxonomy): Bacteria > Bacillota > Clostridia > Lachnospirales > Lachnospiraceae > Butyribacter. The sequence goes on from JALERT010000095.1 coordinate 16,806, forward strand.
AGAGTACATATTGATGCAATCATGTCTATATTGGAATATACTGTTACTCCAAATGTTGCCGCAAAGAAACACAAACCACTTGTAATTATCGATTTAATCGAAGCCTTATGTGCAATCTCTATAGCCTCTCTCTTACTCTTTCCTCTCTCCGTTCTTTCTTTGTGATATCTGTTGGTCATTAGGATTGCATAATCAACTGTTGCCCCAAGCTGTATTGTTCCTATGACGATACTCGCTACGAACGCCAGAGATGTATGTGTATAATATGGAATCGCCATGTTACATGCTATGGCAAACTCGATAACAGCTACGAGAATAACCGGTATTGATATTGATTTAAATGTTATAAGGATAATTATAAATATTGCAGCTATCGAGATATAATTAACATTCTTAAGGTCGATGTCCGTTACATCCTGTAAATCCTTCATAAGTGGTGCTTCACCGATTACCATGGCATCTTTCTGATATCCTTTTATGATGTTATTTATGGAAGCTATCTGCCTGTTGACTTCATCTGTTGCTGAACTATAATCAGAACATACAAACTGCAGTTCATAATTATCAGTTTTTAGCATACTCTTAATATTCCCTGGTATCATCTCATCAGGAAGATTTGAACCCACAAATGAATTAATTCCTATAACCCACTTTACTCCGTCAACTTCTTCTATTTCTTTAATCATTCTGTTTTTTTCCTTAGCAGAAAGACCATCTTTTAAAAGAACCATGTGAACATTACTCATATTAAACTTATCATTTAATTTATCATTGGCTATTGCACTAGGTATATCCTTTGGAAGTCCCTGATCAATATTGTAATAAATCTGATAATGACTATTGCCATAAATAGCGGGAGCAAGCAAAACCAGGAATATTATTAGTGTGACTGTATGATGCTTTATAACAAAATGTGAGACCTTATCAAGCGATGGTATCAATGGTCTGTGCGTTGTCTTATCTATCGCTTTTTCAAAAGTAAGTATCATAGCCGGAAGAACTGTTACACATGTTATAACACCGATTATTACACCTTTTGACATTACAATTCCTATATTGGTTCCAAGCTTAAATGTCATGAAGCAGAGTGCAACGAAACCGGCTATAGTTGTTACTGAACTGCTTGATACCGATTTAAATGTATTGGAAATGGCATGTGCCATGGCGCGTGTCTTATCACCATCGTATACCTTTTTATTTGCTTCATAACTTTCCAGAAGGAATATTGAATAATCCATGGTTACGGCAAGCTGTAGAACTGCCGCTAAAGCCTCTGTTATATAAGATATTTCACCAAGTAAAATATTGCTTCCCATGTTAAATACTATCGCCATTCCTATATTGGCAAGGAATATGATTGGTGTCACAAAAGAATCCATTGTTATAAATAGAACAAGTAAAGACAATAACGCTGCGATTACCACATATACCGGCATCTCTTTAAGTGCAAGATTCTTGATATCTGTAACGACACCTGACATGCCACTTACATATACCTGTTTACCAACTATCTTACGTATATCTGTAATAGCATTCATTGTATTATCTGATGATGTCGTATCATCAAATAATGCAATCATCATGGTTGCGTCTCCATTAAAAAATGATTCTCTCAAATCCTTTGGAATCATTTCAATAGGGACTGATGTGTCCAGCACGTCATCATACCAGAGTACATCCTTTACATGTTCAACTCCTTCGATTTTCTTCTCTAACTTTGATGCATCCTTCATAGACATATCCTCTACTACAACCATAGAAAATGCACCTATTCCAAACTCATCAACCATTGTGTCCTGACCTGATACTGTCTCGAGCTTTTCAGGAAGATAACTAAGTACGTCATAATTAATCCTTGTACTTACATATCCAAAAGCAGATGGCACCAATAATATTACTGCAATTAACAAGATGATATTTTTGTGTTTTGTAATCCACTTACCCATTGAAATCATCATATCTCCTACCTTTCGTTTAACATAAATGACCGTTGGTCACTTTCTATATTGCTATAATATACCAAAAATGACCAACGGTCAACAATTATTATTTTTATTTATTATTTTTATATTTATTTTATATTTTTATTATAACCATAATATTTCTCCACTCTTCAATGTTATTTACTCTTGATAAATCAAAAAGATGCCCACATACCTTTGGATGTAGACATCTCTCTAGCAGTTGTTAAGCTTTAATCATTATCACAATTTTTAATCAACCGTAATATTCTCTTTAACCTTCTTTTTCATCATTATTTTCCCATTTCTGAGAAATATTTCAACCGGCTTAAATCCAAGCTTTGCAGCAAACTTCATTAAATGAGGTATCTCATTTTCTGTAACTATGGATATGCATGTCCCCTTTGAGCCGTTTCGCCCGGTACGACCGGCACGATGAAGATAATCATTTGCTTCCTCCGGAAGCTTTATCTGAACCACCATATCAACATCATTAAAATGAAGTCCTCTCGCAGCTATATCTGTAGCTATAAGATACTTTATCTTATTATGACGAAATCCCTCTATGGCGCGCTGCCTTTCCTGCTTTGTAACGCCACCATATACTGCCTCCACCGGATAATGATGATATTTTAATTTTGCAGACGCAAGCTCAATATCATGTTTTCCATTGATAAATATAATTGCCTTTTTCTTTTTGTATGCACTAATAATCTTTCTAAGCATCTCTATACGCTCATTGCGCTTTACCACAACATAAAGATGTTCTATATTCTTTGGAATTTTTTCTTTGTCAGATATCCTTACTTTCTTTATATCAGGAGATAATCCTTCGGCTGCCTTTACAACAGATGACGGCATACTGGCAGAAAAAAGAAGAAGCTGGCGGTCTTTCATGGTACATTTTATCAATGCCTTTACTGAATCTACAGACTTTTTATCAAGAAGTTTATCCGCTTCATCAAGCACTATTGTCTTAACATTGTGAGCTGCAATCTTTCTTTTCTTTATAAGCTCTGTAATTCTAAGTGCCGTTCCCACCACTATCATCGGCTTATCCCTGAGTGCCTTTACCTGACGCTCCATATTGACATTGCCAAATAAGGCAACAGAGTGTATTTCCCTGCCAGAGTTAGCAGATAAAAGCTCTATCTGTCTGTGTACCTGCAATGCAAGCTCCTGTGTCGGTACAACAATTATAATCTTATTAGTTCTCTCAATTTCCTTATATTTCTCATAAAGTGGCATAAGATATGCCAAAGTCTTTCCTGAACCAGTCTCGGACTGTACGATCAAATCCTTGTGGTTAAGTATATCATCATACACCGCTTCCTGAACTTTAGTAAGTTTTTTTATGTTCTGAGCCTTTAATGCCTTAATCATATCATCATCAAGCTCAATCTTTCCAAATTTTTCCATTTGTACTCCTTTATCATAAATATTAATTTCATATAACTTCTATATTACTACTTATTCCCTTTCCATTCAAGTTACAGGTTACTGTACACACCTACGGTGCTACAGTAACGATTACAGCCCATTTTAAATGCATCTTCGATGCATGGGGCTGTAATCTGGCAAAATTTAATTATTGGCGCATAGCTTGACAGCAAGTGTCAAGCTTGCGTCTGTACAGTAACAGTTACAGTTCACGCCTAATAATTTCCGTCTTATTTTACTTGTAATATGTGCTGAAAAATAGTACAATACAAATGTTACTGTAAAAAAATTCATAATAAGGTGAGATGTATGACTACATATTTAATTTATTCATATAATTTTATTTTAATGTTTGCTTTTACCTGGATAATACTCTCATTTTTTGATAAGTTATGTACATCCGGGGATGTTTCTTTTTTATATAAATTCCTTTTCGGTACAATACTGGGAGTATTATGTATATTTATGACAAACTACTCCTCTACATTATTTTTTAATGCAGTTGTAGCTTTTTATGTTTTGATGATGTTCTTCCTGCTCTTTACAATTCATGAGTTTAATACGATTTCATATTTTACAAACTGTCTTGTGCTGAGTCTATTTTCGGTAAGAATAATTGTATCATGTATAATTTCACTGATTACCAAAAAAAGTATTTACACTATAAATAAAACTGGTACATTTACATCAGAATTATCATTGACATTAACTGTATTAATTCTTATCAGTATTATTTTGATTCTATGGCACTTAATATCAGATGAAATGATTTTTAATATATCAATAAGATCTTTTGCAAAAATCGGTATTAATATATGGGTACTTATTAGTAATATATATCTTTTTACACAAATTAACAGCAGTTCCTATAATAATAAATTTAATACATCAATACTGTGTAATCAGTTACTTTCATCTGTAATACTGCTTATTGCATGTTGGACATTTCTTTATTACAACCTGAATATTCTCAAGCTTCTAAGGTATAAAGATGAAAATGTACGTATGCAGAAATTAACTGATGGACTTACCAGCAATGCAGTTTATCGTTTTAATGTAAACCTTTCAAGGGATTCTATATTATCAAGTTCTTTATATGGTACTTTTGATGACTGTGAATCATATTCTGAAGCTGTGACAAAAGTTGTCCTGCGTTATGCAAATCCTAAAGATGCAGATAAGATGAAGGAAACTCTCAATAAATATAATCTTATATTGCAATATGAAAAAGGTACAAAAAAGATAGAATTTGAATCAAGAATAAAAGGAAAAAATAATAAATATGTATGGTATCATATAAACGTTGTATTGACATGTGAAGAAAGAAGTACAGATATATACGCTTACCTCTATGCAACCGATATACAGGAAAGAATGAGCGAGAAGGAATCACTTAGTAAAGCCGCAACAACTGACGGACTTACCGGACTCCTCAATAAAGTTACTACTCTTGATATGATTGATAAACAGATTAAGTTTGGTGGAGCACTTTTCATAATAGACGTTGATAACTTTAAACATGTTAATGACAATTACGGACATGCAACAGGTGATCTCATACTTAAAGCAATTGCAGAACAGATACAGTATACTTTTAGAAAAGATGATATCTTGGGAAGATATGGCGGAGACGAATTTATAGCATTTATTCCATCTAAAAATATTACAATAGACAGACTTAATGCAATTTCATTTGTTCTCTGTGACAGATGTCATAATTCACTTAATGTAGATGTCGAAGGAAACTTCTCCATAAGCGTTGGTGTTGCAATGGCACCTCCACAAAAGTTTAACTCATTTGAAGAAGCATTTAAAGTTGCTGATAAAGCAGTGTATGAATCTAAAGAAAAAGGTAAAGGAACATATACCATTTTCTAGCAAAGAAAAACAGGTCATTCATTCATAAGTGACCTGTTTTTCTTTTATTTTATGTATTATTTCAGATATTTTGAGATAATTTCTTCAAGTTTCTTATAATCAATAGGTTTTGATAAATAATCATCAAATCCTGCTTCAAGATATTTTTCTCTTGAACCTAAAACTGCATTTGCTGTCATAGCAATTACAGGTATCTTACCATTTTCTCCATAATCATTTTCCCTGATACGCTTAAGAGTCTCTATTCCATCCATTTCAGGCATCATGTGATCAAGAAAAACCATATCGTAACTTTCTTCATTTAACATCTCGATACATGCTTTACCGCTTAATGCCGTTTTTACATTAATTCCCGTCCTTTCAAGTAATGACTTAATTACAATTAAGTTGGACTCCATATCATCCACGACAAGTATCTTCGCATCAGGAGCATATAAGCTTTTATCATTCGCTGATGAAGATTTGTCTGTGACAACCTCTATAACTTTATCAGAAATCTTCTGAGGTATTTTTATACAAAAAGTTGAACCCTTACCATACTCGCTTTCAACCTCCATCTGTCCGGACATACAATTTATAAGCTGCATTGTAATTGCCAGGCCAAGTCCATTTCCTTCGATGGATGTACTTTTCCTTTCCTCAATTCTTTCAAATGGTTTAAAAAGCTTATCCATATCCTCTTTTTTAATGCCACGTCCTGTATCTGTAACATTTATAACAAGAATAATTTCTTTATCCGTCTTATTCTCACACGATACGTCAAGAGTTATACTTCCACTTTCTGTATACTTAACGGCATTATTCATAATATTAGTAATAATCTGTTTAATCCGCAGTTCATCACCATAGAGATTTACAGGTATATCCTTATCCATACGAAATTTAAATGTAAGCTTTTTCTCCTTAATCTTAAGTGACAAAAGATTAATCATATCTTTTAAAAGATTCTTTAAATTATAATCATCATTAATAACCTGTATTTTGCCAGCTTCAAGCTTTGATATGTCAAGAATATCATTTATTATTCCAAGAAGAGACTCTCCGGCTGTCTTAATATACTTTGAATACATCAAAATCTTTGAATCATCAGATACTCTGGATATCATCTCATTCATACCAAGCACTGTATTTAACGGAGTTCTGATTTCATGACTCATCTGAGCAAGGAATGTACTTTTAGCACGATTCGCCATGTCTGCTCTACTTTTCGCATCCTCAAGTTCTTCTATTATCTTTACTTTATCTGTAAAATCATCAACAATAACCAGATAACCTAAAATTTCATTATAATAATCATACATTTTATTGATTGCAAGCCTACAGTGTGCATCATTTACAAGACATTTTGCTTCTACCTTTACAACATCATTTTCGCTGCTTACAATATCATGTGTAACATCAAATAAATCTGATAAATATGATTTCTCATTATAATCATTAATATCAAAAAACTCTTTAGCACTCTTATTGGCAATCTTTAAGTACATATTTTCATCATAAATAAGTATTGGCGATTCTACTGAGTAATATATAAATTCCGATACATTTTCCAGTTTAATCAAGTTCTTTTTTCTAAAAAGATACGCACGATACATGAGTATAGTTCCAAATGACTGCGTTATGCTGCTTCCCGGAAAAGCTTTAAACCCAAACATAGGCATAATTGTATCAAGAAGCATTCCGAATATAATAATGACCTCACAAACAATAAGTTTGTATCCCATAACTCCAATCCATTTTTTATGATTATTGCACATTATTATCATCATTATTAATAGATTTAATGCAACAACTGCACAGTATATTGAATATAGGTCATTCCATATTCCCTTATTGAATGTATAGCTCATTCCATATTCCGTCATATGAAATGTCGTATTTTTCTTCTGCATCAGAAACGGATATAAAACAATCGCAGTATATGGAAGCATTTGAACAATTTTCATCCACTTATAACATTTTCCATTCCACCTGCATAAAAGCATAGTTGCAAAAATCATATATGCAAATGTTCCTATCATACCAATACATCGGCAATAATAAGCTGTCAAAGGGCTTGTCTGGGCGAATAATATTCCAAATCCAAGGCTCCATACAGAACTTCCAAGCGTCATCCCGGCAAATAGAATATTATCCATGTCATGCTCTCTTTCGTGCATAACTACAAAAGCAATTATCATCGTAACAATTCCACTGCCAAACATAAGATATGATAATGTAAAAGCCAATCTCTCCACCTCACTTTATCCCGTTCAGATATTCTTATATAGTTACAATTCACACCGGACATTTTCTGTAACCTTATACTGTTACTGTTCACATCTAAATTTTTCTGTAACCTTATATATATTATAATCTATAATAGGTCTGTATTCAATTTATATTTGATTTTTTAACGTAACAGTTCAGCCATATAAATAATAGATAGTATTCAAGCTTGACGCCAGACTATCAAAAAAAGGATGAGGGACTGTTATAAAAACAGCCTCTCATCCTTTTAAAACTGATGATTTATTCTTCAGTCACTTTTTCGTCCTCAGTATCTTCTTTTTCTACCTGAACTCGTCCGTATGTAACCATATCCTTATGTAAGCACTCTGCAAGGGTATCATTATATGCTCCCGGCAGACATCTCCAACTCCAGTTCTTATCACTAAGAGTTGATGGTGTGTTCATTCTTGCTGATGAACCAAGTCCTAATATATCCTGCATCTGCATAATCGCTGTATCTGCTACGCTCGCCCATGCTGTACGCATCATTCCCCAATGATAACCTTCCTCTTCAGAAAGTCTCATATATCTCTTTGCATATTCAGCATCTTCTTCAGATATAGTATTCATCCATCCGACAATTGTATCATTGTCATGAGTTCCTGCATAAACAACACAATTATTATTATAAAGATGTGGAAGATATCCTGATTCTGTATCTCTGCTATCGAATGCAAACTCGAGAACCTTCATTCCCGGGAAACCTGTATCCTTAAGCAGCTGTCTTACAGAATCTGTTAAGAATCCAAGATCCTCTGCAATAATTGGAAGTGCACCAAGCTTTTCTTTTATAACATTGAATAAATCAATACCCGGTCCTTCTTTCCACTCCCCATTTTTAGCCGTATCTTCACCATATGGAATTGAATAATATGCATCAAATCCTCTAAAATGATCAATACGTAATACATCATATATTTTTGTCTGATATGCTATTCTGTCAACCCACCAGCTGTAATTCTGCTCTTTCATTTTATCCCAGTCAAATAACGGATTTCCCCATAACTGTCCGTCTGCTGAGAATCCATCCGGTGGACAACCTGCTACACTTATTGGTTTTAAATCATTATCAAGCTGGAACTGATCTGGATTTGCCCATACATCTGCACTGTCTGATGATACATATATAGGAATATCACCTATAATTTTAACATCATTGTCATTTGCATACTTCTTAAGTTCCTTCCACTGCCTAAAAAATAAAAATTGTACACCTTCCCAAAACTTAATCTCATCTTTAAGCTTTTCTTTTGCAATAGTAAGAGCTTTATTGTCTCTTTTTCTAAGAATATCCGGCCATTCAAGCCATGAAACACCATTCTGGTCATCTTTTATCGCCATAAACAAAGCATAGTCTGAAAGCCATTTCTTATTCTCAAGCCTGAACTTTGAGATTTCATCACTATACTTCTCTTCTGCAGCCTCAGTAGCTTTTTTCAGTACAACAAATCTCTTCTGATACAAAAGACCATAATCAACTTTCTCCGGATTACTTCCCCAATCAATATCTTTGTAATCCTTTTCTTCTAATAAACCATCTTTCTGCAAATCGTCCAAATCAATCATATAAGGATTCCCTGCATATGATGAAAATGACTGATATGGTGAATCGCCATAACTTGTAGGGCAAATAGGTAAAATCTGCCAATAAGACTGTCCAGCCTTATGTAAAAATCGAACGAACTCTCTTGCAGCCTCTCCCATTGTACCTACACCATAAGGTGATGGCAATGAAGTAATAGGCATCAAAATTCCTGCTCTTCTCAATGTACTAATCTCCTTTTACATTTTTTTTACACTTTCTCTTTCTAACAATTGAAATGGTATCGATATATCTTTTCTTTCTCCTGGGCAATCTATCTGATGAAGCATCAATTTAACTCCCTCCATTGCCATCTTACCTGTATCCTGTCTTATCGTTGTAAGTCTCGGTACACAATAATTAGAAAGATTTATTCCGTCAAATCCTACCACAGATATATCATCAGGAACCCTCAAACCGGCATCATATATTGCACGCATTACTCCAATTGCAATAGTATCACATTGTGCTATAATAGCAGTTACATCCGGCATTTGCTTAAGCATTCTTTTTGCAGCCTGATAACCATCTTCCATAGAATAACGGCATGATATAAAACTATTTTCTTCATCAAGTGATATCTTATTTTCTTTAAAACTCTTTAAACAACCCTTGTATCTGTTAAAACCAACCTGTGCAGATGACAGTGTTCCACCGATAACCCCTATTCTACGATGTCCATTTTTGATTAAGTAATTTCCCAGTCTGTATGAAGCTTTACTATCATCAGTATACAATGATGACAGATTGCTTATATTCAGACTTTTAGCAGTATTGGTAAGCAAAATACATGGCACATCAATATCTTTAAACTCTTTACCAAAATAATCAAGATTACCCCCAAGGAAAAATATTCCTTTGGGATTTCTTTCCCGACATAATGACAAAGCACATTCTACTTCATTATCATCCTCGTCTATGTAGGAAACTTCAGCATTTTCGCCACTTTCTGACAAAAAGTACTGTATTTTTTCTAATATATCAGCAAAAAGAATATTTTGATTTCCCTTAACAATTATTGATAATGATGATACCGACTGCTTTTTTAAATACCTCGCATTATTATTAGGCTGAAAATTAACCTCTTCAATTACACCTAATATTTTTTTACGAGCCTTGTCACTCACATCAGGATGATTATTAAGAACTCGAGATACAGTTCCTATACCGTATCCCGATAATTTGGCAACATCCTTTATGGTCATAAATTTGCCTTTCTTTAACTCTACTATGAAAATAGATATATCTTCATTAACCCTTTACTGCACCAGCTGCAACACCCTTTATAATATACTTCTGACAGCACAGATAGAATACTATAACAGGTATAACTGCCATAATAAGACATGCCATGATAGCACCCATATCAACTCTTCCGTAGCTTCCCTTCATGTACTGGATAACAATTGATATTGTCTTATATTTCTTAATATCGAGTATGAGGTATGGAAGAAGGAAGTCATTCCATATCCACATAGCTTCAAGGATACCAACAGAGATAATTGTTGGTTTCATCATAGGAATTACTATATTAAAATATGTTCTTATAGGGTTACATCCATCAATCATCGCTGCTTCTTCTACTTCGATAGGAATCGACTTTACAAAACCGCAGAACATAAATACTGCAAGACCCGCACCAAATCCAAGGTATACTATAAGAAGACCCCAAGGTGTGTTAAGTCCAAGTGAATCAGCTGTTCCAGAAAGTGTAAACATAACCATCTGGAATGGAATAACCATTGAAAATACACAGAGAAGGTAGATTGCTTTTGTTATCTTAGTTTCTACTCTTGTTATGTACCATGCACACATTGAGCAGCATAAGAGTATAAGTAATACACCACCTACTGTTATAAACAATGTCCAGCCAACAGCCTTAATAAAGTCATATTTTGTAATTGCTTCTTTAAAGTTATCAAAACCGACAAAGTTCTCTGAAGTAGGCATATTAAAAGGCTCAAGGCTGATAAATGCTTTCTTCTTAAATGAGTTCATAAGAACTATGAATAAAGGCGATACGAATATCAATGAGATTACTGTGAAAAATAGTGTTGCTAAAATTCCTTTTACTTTTTTCATTACTGCTGTACCTCCTTACTTCTTGTGAGTTTAAGCTGGAACATACCAATAACAACGACTGTAAGGAAGAAGATAACAGCCTTTGCCTGACCAATTCCTTCCGCTCCAACTCTTCCATAGAATGTCTGATAAATGTTCAAGGCAAGCATCTCAGTCTTATGAAGTGGTTCACCACCTGTAAGTGAGAGGTTCTGATCGAAGAGTTTGAATGAGTTAGTTATAGTTAAGAATGTACATATAGTTATTGATGGCATCATATTAGGAATAGTTACATGAACAAGTCTCTGAACCTTGTTGGCACCATCAATCATTGCTGCTTCTCTTAATGAATCAGGGATTGCCTGAAGACCTGCGATGTAAACAATCATCATATAACCAATCTGCTGCCAGCATATAAGGATAACTAATCCCCAGAAACCTAATGTCTCATTTAACTTTAATGCTGTATCAAATCTTGAGAATATACCATCAAATATAAGCTGCCAGATATAACCAAGTACGATACCACCGATAAGGTTCGGCATAAAGAAGATTGTTCTGAAAATATTTGTTCCTTTAATCTTCTGTGTTAATGCGAGTGCAACAGCGAAAGCCAGAACATTGACTAACAAAAGCGTCACTATCGCAAATAATGTTGTAAAACCAAATGAATGAGGGAATGTTTCATCCTTAAATACTTCTATGTAATTACTAATTCCTACAAACTTAGCATCTTTAATTGTAGTAAATTTACAAAAAGATAAGTAAATTCCTTCTAGAAATGGCACGACAAATCCAATCGCAAACGCAGCCATCGTTGGCAACACGAATATCGGCCAATATTTTTTTATTGCTTTCTCCATAATAAATCCTCATTTCTTAAAAATAACAGATTTGTAATTTAATTTTAAAGAACAAAAAGGGGAGGCGTTTGACCACCTCCCCCTCCATACCAGAGCCTATTTATAAACCCGGTCTGGATCCAGGTCAGCTTCGCTGACATAATTCATAAATTATTTGCTTGCTTTTGCTTCTTTTGCCCAATTATCAACAAATGCTTTCTTTACGAGATCCCAGTTCTTATCATTCTGATCTGATGCATATGTTGTAAGAGCTGAACCAAGGTCATTCTTCCACTGCTCTGAAGGCATTGTTGTGAAGTTCCATGATACAGGTTTCTTACCATTCTTAACGTATTCATTAGCAATGTTTACTAATGGGTTGTCTGATTCAAGGTTCTTCTTAAATGGAATTACAAAGCCCATTCCATCCTGTCCTGAAGGCATTGCACCAGCTGCACCACACATACACTTAACTGCTGCATCATCTGTTACACACCAGTTAATGAAATCAAGTGTTGCCTGAACATCTTCTTCAGGTGCTTTCTTGTTTACACACCAGTAGTTCTCTGTACCTGTACAAAGTCCCTGATTTTCCTCACCATCTACACCAATGTAGATAGGAAGCATTCCGAGATTCTCATCTCCTAAATCAGCTATATCTGAGTATGCCCATGTACCATTCTGGTAGAATACTGCCTTTTCTGTAACGAACTCTGCAACTGCATCATCACCTGTCTTTGTGCTGAGCTGCTTAGGACTTACAGTTGAATTGTTGATGTATAAATCCCAAATGTTGCGGTAGTTGTCAAGATATGTACCTTTGATTGCATCTGTCTGATCAATACCATCTGCCTGATACTCATAGTAAACTGGAAGGTTTGCAAGATGTGTCTTAAATCTCCAGTCTGAGCTTCCGTCCATACCTGCTGAAGTGAATGCTGAGAAACCAAGTTCTTTACTTCTTGCTGTGATATCCTCTGCAACTTTCTTTAAGTCTGCAAAGTTCTTAATATCATCCTCTGAGTAACCAGCCTTCTTTAAGAGGTTCTTGTTGTAGATGATACCATATGACTCAATAGCATAACCGATACCATCAACTGCATCGCCATCTTTTAATAAGAAGTCATCACTTGAAACCTCTTTTGTTATTGCTGCATCTTTAAGATCGTAGCAATAATCTTTCCATGAAGCGAGACCAACAGGTCCGTTAACCTGGAATAATGTAGGAGCTTCGTCCTTACCCATCTCACTCTTTAATGTTGTCTCATACTGACCTGATGCTGCTGTAACTACGGTTACTTCAACGCCTGTCTTTTCTGTGTACATATCAGCAAGTTCCTGCCACTGTGCATCTGCTTCAGGCTTGAAGTTAAGGTAGTATACCTTTCCTTTTGCTTCACTCTTTGCGCTGCTTCCTGCATCGCTGTTCTTAGTGCTGCTGTCGTTACTGCTGTCGTTTCCGCCACAACCTGTTAATGCTGTTGTTGTCATAAGTGCAGCAAGACAAAGTGCTACAAGACCTTTTTTTCTCATATAATAATCCTCCTAATCTGGTGTTTTCATAATTTAATTCTTCTTAGAGCATATTAAAAAGGATTAAATTCTGGAAACGTTTTTTGTGTTTTGGAAATGTTTCCATTTCGTTTGTAGGTCTAGAATATATCATTTAGTGAAAAAATGCAATATCTTTTTTCTATCTTTTTATTTTTTTGTAATCATTGCACAAAAACAAATTTTAAATTTATATATTTTACCAGTATCTTTTGTCCAAATTTACCATTATCGACACATTTAGATAATATTTATTAAAAATTACATTTAAGAAAATTGACAAAAAAAGACTTACAATGTCACTATAATTGTCAATTTTCTATGCATTGTTCATAGTTTAATGTACAATTCCACAAGTGAGATTTTTGTCCCTTTGTGTATTTTATATATTTTTTGTCAAATTTGACTAATTTATTTGATTATATCCTCTTTCTGATTTCTTCTAATACTTCACTTGCTGATTTTACACGAATATCTTTAATATTCCTCAAGGAAATTATGACTGACACCATTTTTATCTTTATATTTTATTATGGTACTCAGATTTACATTTGTCACACTCTTAAATATATTACTTTCGACATAAGGATTACTTTTTTTCATATCCGCTATAAGTTTCTTAACTTCCATCCTTTTTGAAGCAGACGTGCCGTCATCGCGGCATGATGAACATGTATCTGTAAAATGACATGCACATTGTATGAAATGAAGGTTATTGTAATCTCTCCATTTGATGATATCCTCTTCTCTTATAAGATACATAGGTCTTATTAATTCCATTCCTTCAAAATTGGTGCTGTGAAGCTTTGGCATCATTGTCTGGACCTGTGCACCATAAAGCATTCCCATAAGAATTGTCTCGATTACATCATCATAGTGATGACCGAGTGCTATTTTATTACATCCCAGCTCTTTTGCCTTACTGTAAAGATATCCTCTCCTCATCCTTGCACAAAGATAACACGGTGACTTCTCAACTTCATATACAGCATCAAATATTTTTGACTCAAATACTGTTATAGGAACACCAAGCATCCTTGCATTCTTTTCAATAAGCAGGCGGTTTACTTCACTATATCCCGGATCCATCACAAGAAAAACAAGTTCAAATGGGAATTTATTATGTCTCTTGATTTCCTGGAAAAGTTTTGCCATGAGCATTGAATCCTTACCGCCTGATATGCACACAGCTATCTTATCTCCTTCCTGAATAAGATCATACTCATTTATTCCCTTTGCGAATTTACTAAATAAAACTTTATGGAATTTCTTTCTTATACTTTTTTCAACTTCTTCCTGTTTATCACCATAATCATCCTTATAAGACGATAAAAGCCACTCTGAATATCCGTTTTTAAGACTTACGGCATCATATCCCATCTGTCGCAGCTGATATGCAGCGTCAGAACTTTGAATACCCTTCATACAATATAATACATATGATGTATCTTTACTAAGCTCGCCACTCTTAGCTTTTTCTATAATATTTTCTATATACTCAGAATTTGGAATTGAGCCATATCTGTGTGAAACCTCATCTCTTATATCACACAGTCTGTACATTGACGGATGTATATCCGCAAGCTGCTCTATCGTTATTTCTGCATTCTCATATTGTTCAAACATATTTTTTCTCCTATACAGTCAAATTTTATACAAGTCCTTTTCCCTTC
>JALERT010000096.1 GCA_022764445.1 Lachnospiraceae bacterium
TCAACATGGGGGATTAAATATGTTTTGCAAGTTTTGTGGTAATCAAATAGATGATACATCTACAATTTGTTCATGCTGTGGAAAGAATGTTAAAGATACTATAAATAGTGTTTCTGATGTGAGTAACGAGAATAATGTTGAAATTAGAGATACCAAAATTATTTTCTCTTTTATTATTTCAATAATTGTAGGTGGCATAATTGGTTTCATTACTATTTTCTTTGGCGAAGGCGCAATGATATTATTGGCAAGTATTGTGGCTGGTATCATCTTTGCCTTAATTGCCTATGGAATGAGTGTAAGAATGAATATTAGAGGCGTAATTGCATTCGCATCATTTTTGCTATTTTGTTTGAGGCATCATCAGTTTGTGTGAGCGTGTAGCAGCCTCTGGAAACACCTCTATCCTTTTGTCTGCTTGATTATTTTTTATCTGATATTGAATTTAGGGGCAAGGGTTTCCACGGAGTGGTGCTTGCACCCTTGCGGCTGAATTCAATATCAGATACCCTAATCGAAGCAGAAGAAGGAAGTCCATTCATCTTTCTCCCATGGCAAATGTACTTTGATATCAGAACATCTAAGCATTATCATTGCCATCATATTATCTATATTTCGAAAGCCATAAGCCATTCGAATGGATAGCTTTATTTTATTGTTGATTGCTTCAATCCTTGCATTGGTTAATCCATACTCTATTGTATTTAGTATCGATTGCTTATGTCTGTTTATCTTCTTCTGAAGTTCAACAAAGGCTGGTATTCTGCAGTGTCTTGCCCATTTAAACCAGGCATCTAGAGCCTCCTTTGCTTCTTCTACAGTATCATTGTAGAAAACAAGACGTAATGCTTCTTTGAGTTTATATGCGCGATACAAACGAGGATCTGTTTTAGCAATCCATTCAACCTTAGCCTGCTGATTTGGAGTAAGATTACTTGGTGCTTTTCCTAACGCCATTTTTGAATTCTTAAGCTCTGTTGCAGTTGTATCCTTCGAAGGTGTTCCTTTCTTAGGACGTCCTCGTTTAGCTTTTGACTGTTCCGGAGTGTTTGCTTTGGCTTCTCGCCAAGCATCAACTCTTACAGTATCAAGGGCATCCATTGCCCATTCAATTACATGAAATGGATCCACGCAACGATTAGCATTTGGGCAGTATTCTCTGATGCATTCATCAATCCACTTTGCACCATCGCCAGAGACTAATTGAATGCTATCCCTTTGTACAGGTGTTAGCTGTTTAAAGAATTGCTCAAATATAGTTTTTCCATGACCTTTGGCAACCCAGATAACGTTGCCTGTATCATGATTAACAACAGTAGTTATGTACTTGTGTCCCTTACGATAACTGGTTTCATCAACACCGATACGAACAAGATTATCAAAGCGGGCATTAGGATTGATATCAAGGTCTTTTTCAACACGTTCAATAATGGGACCAACTGTATTCCATGAGATTCTCATAAATGCAGCAACTGCAACTCGCAAACAATTGACTGCCATCCAAGCAGTCTGTTCTTCGAACTTGCGTGTAAATCTTGAGTTATGTCGTGCCCATGGAAACTGACATGTAACCACACCATGCTCCTTGCATTTAACTCTGCAGGATGGCGCAACTAATATAACTTTATGACCTGCCCAGTCGCAGGCTCTCCAGGTTCTGACACCTTCATTGCCATTGTCATAGAACTTGGATTTTTTACCACAAATGCCACATCGACATTGCTCACCTTTAGTGGCATGTACATCAATCATAATAGAGGTATCAGCGAGCATAGTAACTTTATCAATACAAGTGTGCTTGACATTTAGGATAGTTTTGATAGAATTTTTGTTAAGCATATGGGCTCTATTATGATTTTTTCTAGACAAAAAAATCATAATAGAGCCCATATGCTTTTTCAATACCTAAGCGGTTTTGAGCCAATTCTCTATACCACACATACTAATGAAGAGCCGATTTAATTGAGGAGATTTGATATGAAATTAGAATTTAAATCAAAATTTATCTATTTATTATTATTATCGTTATTACTTACAGGATGTTCAGCCGATAAGATACCTGCTGATTCTCAAAATAAACCTTCCTATTCACAGTCAGCTTCATCTGACATTGGAAGTTCTGATAGTACAAATCAAACAGATAAAGACAAAGCAAAGAAATCATCTTCATTCTCATTATCTGATGTTCCTTCGTATTCAGGATCGCCTTATGTTGAGATTAATGATAACATTCCGTTTTTCAGCAATAAGGATAAGAAAAGAACTGATTCATTTGAGAAGTACAGTAAACTTGACTCTCTGGGAAGATGTGGAACAGCTTATGCCAATGTCTGTAAAAAGCTTCAGCCTACAGAAGAAAGGGGAAGCATTGGTATGATTAAACCTTCCGGATGGCACACTGTCAAGTACAGAGGGCGTGTAGACGGCAACTACCTCTATAACCGTTGTCATCTAATTGGATATCAGCTGACAGGCGAAAATGCCAATGAGAAAAATCTGATAACCGGCACAAGATATATGAACTGTGAAGGACAGCTCCCATTTGAAAATCAGGTTGATGATTATGTAGACAGAACAGGAAACCATGTTCTTTACAGGGTAACTCCAATATTTGAGGGGGATAATCTGATTGCAAGCGGTGTACTTACAGAAGCATACAGTGTAGAAGATAAAGGCAAGGGCTGCAGTTTCTGCGTGTATTGTTACAATGTACAGCCTGGTATTGATATAGATTACGCGACGGGAGAGAGTCAGATCAGCGATGATAAGCAGACTAATTCTAAAACTGTTCAGTCATCAGGTAAAAAGTCAGTAACCAATAAATCAAATAACGATAATGTCAAAAAAGAGTATGTGCTAAATACCAATACTCATAAGTTTCATAAACCAGAATGTTCATCAGTCTCTGAAATACATAAGAAAAATCTAAAGAATGTAAATAAATCAAGAGAAGAAATAATTTCTGAAGGATACGAACCCTGTAAAAAATGTAATCCTTAGAAGATATTGGAGCAATATAATCATCAAAGTAACTGTACAGACGCAAGATATCATCCACGAACATTTGTTCATTTTTATATTGACAAACAGACGTTCGTGTTGTATATTATTTATAGAACAAATGTTTGTTTGGACTATGATTTTATACATGAGGAGGATGGTATCTATGAAGAACAAAAAGAAATTATTATCTATCATTAGTATTACTACGTTAACACTTTTATTATGTATCACTGTATTTTCATTGATGAATGTTGTAACAGCTTCTACAGACAAATCGAAATCTGCTGATACAGACCTTTCATATATATCAGTCCCTATCTCATCAAATGATACTCTATGGAGTATAGCAGAAGAGTACTATACAGATGACTGCGGCTCCATAACCAATTATATTAATGAGATTAAGCGCTGCAATGCACTTACTTCTGACGAAATTTATGCAGGGAACAATATTATAATCCCACTTTATATAAGAAGTGATTCACAGAATATATAATAAAATATTATAAATACCAGTATATTTATAATATTTTATTATAAGTATACTGGTATTGTGATATCAGATATGCAGTTCATACGTTTTAATAACCATCAAGATTACTACTAATTATGGAATGGAATATCCTATCTTTAGCTCCGGGATTGTCATGGTTAATCTGCCTTATGAGATTTTTAACATATTCTCTTTTGGTGCAGCCATCTGCCGGACATGGATTTGTCTGCACCGGAAGATTATACTTATTCTTAAAGCCTATTATGTCACGTTCATCAAGATACATAAAAGGTCTTATAACCGTAAGCTCCATTCTGTCAAGATATGTCTTTGGTGGGAATACAAAAAAATGACCTTCAAAAAGCATAGACATAAGAACTGTTTCTATAAAATCATCTTTATGATGAGCATATGCAACCTTATTACATCCTAATTCTTTTGCCTTATTATTTAAAGCACCTTTTCTCATCTTTGCACAAAGCGAACAAGGATTACTTTCTTTTCGCTCTTCAAAAACTATCTTTCCAATGTCACTCTTTACTTCATAAAATGGTACATCAAGTTCTTCACTCAATTTTTTTATCTCACTTAAATCCATACCGTCAAATCCTAAATTCACTGATATAGCTACGATCTGAAAATGATTTGGATAAAATCTTCTTAGACCTGAAAGTGCATATAAAAGAGCCAGACTGTCTTTCCCCCCTGAAATACCAATAGCAATTTTGTCACCATCATCAATCATTCTATAATCATCAATGGCTCTTCTTGTATAACTCATTAATTGTTGTAATTTCATTGTCCCTCCGATTATGATATAATTTTTAGTATATAATGCTCACCATCAAATTATTTATTTTTGTAAAGTATCCTACAGGAAAATAACACTTAATATTAATTTCTATTTTTATGTAATGTAACAGCATCTGCAGCACTTCGTTTTTTATCATCATCAAGTGCGGCATAATGCTTTTTAGTAGTATTAACATCATTATGACCTAGTACATCTGCCACAAGATAAATATCGCCTGTCTGCCTGTATAATGCTGTACCATATGTACTTCTTAACTTATGCGGCGTAATATGCTTGAATGTAGTAATTTTGCTGGCATATTCTTTTACAAGGTTTTCTACAGCCTGTACGGTTATACGGCGGCGCTGTATAGAGTAGAAGAGTGCATGCTCATGATTTTCTCTTGGTTCTATATTAGAACGGGAACATTCAATATAATTTTCAAGCGCATCTGCAACTTCATCACCAAAATAAACGTATTCCTCCTTACCACCTTTTCTTATAACCCTTATCCTGCACTCCTTAAAGTCAACATCTTCAATATTTAATCCAACAAGCTCTGATACACGTATACCAGTTCCCAGAAAAAGAGTAAATATAGCAATATTACGCAGTTTATTCTTTTCATAATATGTTTTCTTAATTCCCTTTAAATCATCCCCTCCATGTTCTACAAGTTCAAGTAATTCATTTACTTCATCATCATCAAGACGGACTATCTCTTTACTGTGGATTTTGGGCATCTCCACAACAGTTGTGGGATTATTTTTTAAGATTTCACGCTTCTGGTAATACATATAAAACTTACGAAGTGATGAAAGTTTCCTGTGAAGACCACGCTCATCATTGGTAAATTTCTTATCGTCTATATAATATAATTTCAGATAATCCATATATTCTTCAATATCCACCGGCTTTAATTCATCCAGATGCTTCAACGTAATATCCTTAATATCATTGCCAATAGTCGGATTTTCACTTATAAGAAACCTGAAAAACGTTCTTAAATCATAAGCATAACCAACCCTTGTCCTAATAGATGTTGTATTTTCTATACCACGAAAATAATCTTTACAAAATCCAGGCATTTCACTAAGAAGATTTCTAAGCTTTTTCGTGTTGTCTAATAAATTTTTCTGATGATATGTTTCTACATTTGATTTTCCCATAATTTCGCCCCAATTCATATATAATTATTTAATTTTGTATATTTTTGTGTATTTTTTATCTGACTCAATTACAATATTAAGTATATTATAAACTTAAGACCACACATTTCTTCTTATTATCAATATACTTTTCTCTTTGAAAAACTGGAGTTTATCCAAGAGATATATAAAAAACCATGTTATCACTCTACCCTGCGATTCAACGCACGATTAAAACCAACTATACGCTTAAGTTCTGCTATATCTTTATCTGAAAGGTTCTGCTCAGACAGATATGATGTAATAAATTCTGTAATTGAGCCATTGTATAACTTATCTAATAAAGCTTTTGTCTCAATAATCTGTATCTCTTTCTTGCTTACATTTGCCCTGCATATAAACCCGGGATCTTCTCTGGTAACAGCTCCTTTATCAATAAGACGTTTAATGACCGTATATGTAGTATTTTTTTCCCAGCCAATGTATTCTTTAATAATACGTGCGATATCTTTTGCAGCCAGAGAATTGTTAGACCAAAGAAGTTCCATAACATTTAATTCACCCTCATGTATTCTAATTTCATTCATTATGTAAAAACCTCCAAAATATATATAAATATTCATTAATCGACTAAAGTAGAAAATATTTTTATTACACAAATCTAATGTATATTATATTATTTTACTCATTATTCTAATAACGTCAATACTTAAAATATGCATGTTTGTATTGTTTTATTACTGTACAGACGCAAGCTTGACACTTGCTGTCAATCTATGCGCCAATAATTAAAATAAACTCTATGTCTACTTATGTAGTGTCGTTTTCTATATTAATAGTCTAAAATATTGTATCATTGTAGAACGATACTTCTTATGTCGTAGGCTTATCTACTTCTGTAGAAATTTAGAGTTACTATTGTAGAATTATATTTAATTGTACAAATTCACTCTTTCTTGTGACCTTTTCCCCCTCTTGTGATAACAAAAAGAAAATCTCCGCATAATTTTATATGCGAAGATTTTCTTTTATGAATTAATATATTATTATGAATAAAATTTATTTAGACAACTTTACCAAAAGTTCATTAAAGTACTCAGGAAGTGGTGCATCAAATTCTACATATTTTTTTGTCGTTGGATGGATAAATCCTAATGTCTTAGCGTGAAGAGTCTGTCCGGTAAGTTTAAAAGGACATTTAGAAGGGCCATAAACAGTATCTCCAAGTATTGGATTTCCAATGCTTGCCATATGAACCCTTATCTGGTGAGTTCGTCCTGTTTCAAGATTACATTCAATATGAGTGTATTTATTATTAAGATTATCAAGAACTCTGTAATGAGTAACTGCTCTCTTGCCGTTTTTTACATTCATTGCCATTTTCTTGCGGTCAACCGGGTGTCTTCCAATAGTACTTTCTATAGTGCCGTTTTCTTCTTTAACATGATTACATACTATCGCCTGATATGTTCTTGTGATCGAATGTACTTTTAACTGCTCTGCTATAAATTTATGGGCATAATCATTTTTACATGCAACAATAACTCCTGTTGTATCCTGGTCTCTCCTATGGACAATTCCCGGTCTCAATACGCCATTAATTCCCGACAGGGAATCTTTACAGTGAAAAAGAAGTGCATTAACAATAGTGCCTCTATAATGACCGGGTGCA
>JALERT010000163.1 GCA_022764445.1 Lachnospiraceae bacterium
ATACATCCGGTCTCGTTGACGAATTTGATGGCAAAAAGGATTTAGAGTGTGGTATAATAAGATGCGTTGGCAATACAGGCAAAAGATTTGACGAAGATGCCTTGAGAATGTTACGTGCTGTACGGTTTTCCGGTCAGCTCGAGTTTGAGATAGAACCTAATACAAGGCAGGCGATAATCGATAAGGCGGAAAATCTCGATAAGATAAGTGCAGAAAGAGTACGTGTAGAACTCACCAAACTTCTTATCTCGAAGGATGCAGGCCAGATACGCGAGGCTTATAATACAGGCATGACAGGGGTATTCCTTCCTGAGCTTGATGCAATGATGAAGGTAGACCAGCACAATCCGCATCATATTTATACAGTGGGGGAACATTGTATAAGAAGTGTAGAGGTTATGAACAGCTTCTTCGGTTTGTCATCAAGAAAATGGGATGATTCATTTATAACAGATGATGTGAGAGAGATAACACATGGAATTGCAAAGCAGATGAGTAAAAAGCAGCATACGATGCTTTCACTGACAATGCTTCTTCATGATATAGCTAAGCCTGATGTGATGACGGTTGATGAGAATGGTACAGGTCATTTCTATGGTCATCCCGGCAAAAGTGAAGAGATGGCAAGGTCAATAATGAAAAGACTTACATTTGACAATGATACTGTCAATACGGTCAGGAAACTTATTAAATATCATGATTACCGTATGGAAAGCGGACATAAACAGCTGCGTCGTGCCATATCAAAGATAGGCTGTGACATTATGCCAATGCTATTTCTGGTACAGTATGCAGATGTGCTTGCGCAGAATCCTGAAAAATTAGAAGATAAGCTTCAAAGATTAAAGACAGCTTTTGAGGCATATAATATTATTATAGAAGAAAAATCACCACTTTCTAAAAAGGATCTTGCCGTTAGCGGCAGGGATTTAATTGAAGCAGGTGTTTCCCCGGGACCGGGACTTGGAAAAATGCTCGACAGGCTTTTAGAGTATGTCCTTGATGATCCGGAAAAAAATAACAGGGAACAGCTGATAAGATATATAAATATGAATAAGAATGAAGAGGGAGATTGAAATGGACATAGATGTTAAATTCAGTAGGATGTCAAAGGCTATGAAGACGCAGCTCTATATAGATAATCTTACTACGATATTTAATCCGCAGGCGTTATTTAGTGATGGAACGCCAGCATACAGAAGCCCATCAGAACCACATGCAAATGACCTTGTTAAGATACGCTTTAGAAGTGGAAGAGAGAATATTGATGCCGTATATCTTGTATATGATGACAATAGAGTCGAAATGGAAAAGGTATCAAATGACAGAATATTTGATTATTATGAAGAATATATTCAGCTTGGAACAGAGAAGGTTGAATACTATTTTGAGGTACACAGCGGTCATCTTACATGTTATTACAACAGTGTAGGTGTGTGCAGCGGCGTTGAACCATATTATAATTTTTTCATTACGCCTGACTATACTACGCCTGACTGGGCAAAGGGTGCAATCTTTTATCAGATATACGTTGACAGATTTTACAATGGTGATCCTAGTAATGATGTGGAGACAGATGAATACATGTATATAGGTGAGGGTACAAAGAAGGTTGATGACTGGAATAAATACCCTGCCGCAATGGGTGTCCGGGAATTTTATGGCGGAGATATAGCAGGTGTAATGCAAAAGCTTGATTATCTGCAGGATCTCGGCGTAGATGCCATATATCTTAATCCCGTATTTGTATCTCCATCCAATCATAAGTATGATATTCAGGACTATGATTATATAGATCCTCATATTGGAAGGATAGTCAAAGATGAGGGAGAAGTCCTTCACAGAGATCAAAATGGCAATTTACAGTGCGACTATGAACATCCGAATAAAAGTGCGACAAAATATATATGCAGAGTTACGGATAAAGAAAATCTTGAAGCAAGTAACCAGCTCTTTATAGAGTTTGTGGAAGAAGTTCACAGACGTGGAATGAAAGTTATACTCGATGGTGTGTTTAACCACTGTGGTTCATTTAATAAATGGCTCGACAGGGAATGTATCTATGAAAATGAGGAAGGTTATGCGAAAGGTGCATTTATCTCAGATGACAGTCCTTACAGAACATTTTTTAAGTTCAATGAGGAAAGGTGGCCATATAACCCTCATTACGATGGATGGTGGGGACATGATACACTTCCTAAGCTTAATTATGAGGAATCTCCTGTGCTTTTTGACTATATCATGCGTATAGCACGTAAATGGGTGTCACCTCCATACAATGTAGACGGATGGCGTCTTGACGTAGCTGCGGATCTTGGTCATTCGGCAGAATATAATCATTACTTCTGGAGAGAGTTTAGGAGAAATGTTAAAGAGGCAAATCCAAATGCCATAATACTTGCTGAGCATTATGGTGATCCTACTGCATGGATGCGTGGAGACCAGTGGGATACGGTTATGAACTATGATGCTTTTATGGAGCCGATTACGTGGTTCCTCACAGGTGTTGAGAAACATAGTGATGAATATCGTGGTGATATGATTGGCAATGCTGATGCATTTTTCGGATCAATGAGAAACTACATGACAAGGTTTAACACCCAGTCACTTCAGGTTGCCATGAATGAGCTTTCTAACCATGATCATTCACGTTTCCTTACAAGAACCAACAGAAAAGTCGGACGAACGGCATCTCTTGGTCCTGATGCAGCTAATGAAGGCGTAGATAAAGCGATATTCAGGATTGCGGTAATGATACAGATGACATGGCCGGGAGCACCTACTATATATTATGGTGATGAGGCAGGCCTTTGCGGATGGACAGATCCTGACAATAGACGTGCGTATCCATGGGGACATGAAGATCATGAGCTTATAGACTATCACAAAGCACTTATCCGTATACACAAGAGTTACGAGGTGATTCGTACAGGTTCTATACTTTTCCTTAATGGTTATAACAGTCTTATAAGTTATGGACGTTTCAATGAACGTGAGTGTGTTGTCATAGCAATAAACATAAGTGAAGAAGAGAGAAAAATGGATATACCTGTATGGCGTCTTGGTATAAACGGACAAAGCCGCATGGCGTGTCTGATGATTACCAACAGGGATGGTTATTCAGATGAGGCAAGAGTTTACGTTGTGGATAATGGAACTATCCATGTAACGTGTCCTCCGATGTCTGGTATGATTATAAAAGATATCGAGCGTAAAATTTAGTTATATAACCATAAATGTTTAGCAGTGTAATTATTGACAATGGGTGGGAGCAGTATAGTTGACTTGTCTAATTCGTTATTATATTATTATGTATGTGTCAAAATTTGATTTGGCATATTAATTATAAAAAGTAAGATAAGTGTCGGTTTTAAATAAACTGGCAGAATGGAGGAAGAAATGAACAGTATTATTCCAGTGATATGTGCGCAGGACATCATGTCTCTTGTACGTGCATTGCCGGGATCAGCAGCCCAGGGACTTATATGGGGAATTATGGCGATAGGTGTTTTTATTACGTATAAGATTCTGAATTTTGCAGATCTGACAGTTGATGGAACTATGGGTACCGGTGGAGCCGTTACGGTTATGCTTATCCTTGCAGGTTATGAGCCTGTCGTTGCTGTTGCTATGGCTTTAATAGCAGGTATGCTTGCAGGTTTAATAACAGGCATCTTACATACAGTACTTGGTATACCTGATATTCTGGCAGGTATACTTACACAGATATCATTGTATTCAATCAATCTTAACATAGCACAGGGAAGGGCGAATCAGGCGGTAAGTGTTGATGCGTACAGACTTATAGTATCGGGACGTGATATCACGGCG
Source organism: Lachnospiraceae bacterium (assembly GCA_022764445.1). Taxonomy (GTDB): domain Bacteria; phylum Bacillota; class Clostridia; order Lachnospirales; family Lachnospiraceae; genus Butyribacter. Next base: position 3,832 of record JALERT010000163.1, read on the forward strand.
ACTGTGGCTACGGTACTTATTATAATTGTAGTTATCATTGCAATACTTTACTGGTTCTTTGGAACAGAACTTGGTTTCACTATAAGATCTACAGGTGGCAATGAAAATATGTCACGTGCACAGGGGATAAGTACGGCTAGTGCAAAGGTTATAGCACTTGTCATTTCTAATGGACTTGTCGGATTTGCCGGTGGACTTTTAGCACAGTATCAGGGAAACTTTGATGTCAATATGGGACGAGGTGCTATCGTAATCGGTCTTGCATCCGTTATCATCGGAGAGGTAATCGGTGAAGCTATACTTGGCAAGCATCTGAACTTCTGTGGAAGACTCGCATTCGTTGCGATAGGAAGTATTATTTATTATGTTGTAATACAGTTTGTACTTTGGCTTGGTCTTCCTACGATAGATATGAAGCTTTTCTCAGCTATTGTCGTTGCAATATTCCTTGCAGTGCCATATCTGAAAGCTAAACATAAAAATTCCTACCGCAGGGCAGCAAAAAACACTAAAATGTAGACGTTGCATAGAAAGGATAGTTACAATTATGTTAGAGATAAATAATGTGCATAAGACTTTTAATTTAGGTACAATTAATGAGAAGAAGGCATTAAATGGTGTCAATCTTAAGCTTGAAGAGGGCGATTTTGTAACAGTCATAGGTGGAAACGGAGCCGGCAAGTCTACAGTTCTTAATGCGATTGCAGGTGTATGGCCTATAGACCGTGGAAGTATCCTTATAGACGGAAAGGATGTTACAGGACTTCCGGAGCATAAAAGAGCTCCATTTCTTGGACGAGTTTTTCAGGATCCTATGAATGGAACTGTCGCTACCATGGAGATACAGGAAAATCTTGCTATGGCAGCAAGAAGAGGCCAGCGAAGAGGTCTAAAGTGGGGAATCACCCATAAAGAAAAGGTTGAGTATCGCGAGATGCTGGAGAAGCTTGATCTTGGTCTTGAGGACAGAATGACATCTAAGGTTGGTCTTTTATCAGGCGGACAACGTCAGGCACTTACACTTCTTATGGCTACACTTAAGAAGCCAAAGGTTCTTCTTCTTGACGAGCATACGGCAGCACTTGATCCTAAGACAGCCGCAAAGGTATTAGAGCTGTCAGATAAGATTATAGCGGAAAATAAGCTTACGGCTCTTATGGTTACACACAACATGCGTGATGCAATAGTTCATGGTAACAGAATTATAATGATGAATGAAGGTCAGGTAATACTTGATATAAAGGGTGCAGAAAAAAAGAGACTTACGGTAGAAGATTTACTTCAGAAGTTTGAAGAGGTAAGCGGTGA
>JALERT010000181.1 GCA_022764445.1 Lachnospiraceae bacterium
TATTCTCTTAGATTTAACTTCACTCATTACATTTACCTCCTTCTTTCTTTTATAACAAAGCAGACAAATCAAATTTATATGTCTGATGCATGTTGCATGCTTTTGTAGTAATATTTCAAAAACAAAAGGCACCTGTATCAACTACAGGCGCCCTTGACTGTTTCATTGGCTTTATAATAAAGCATAAATAATATTGTGTATTGTAAAAAACGATACACAAATATTTTTGCGGAATGTCTTCACTCTATGTGCTGTAATCTGGCACAATTTAATTATTGGCTCATAGCCTGACAGCAAGTGTCAAGCTTGCGTCTGTACAGTAACAAAGAGTTCGTACTTTAGTATAACTAAAGAGCCCTGCAAACGCAGAGCTCTCTATAAAATTCAAGTATTTAATTTGCTTATTTGAAGTACTCAACACCCGACTCAAATATATGCTGGTTCTGATTGCCGACTATATTGATAGCCACACCATCACCGATACGCTCTGAATGAGCCATCTTACCGAGCACACGTCCGTCAGGACTTGTAATACCTTCGATTGCAGCATATGAACCATTAGGGTTGAAGTCCTCATCCATTGTAGGATTGCCATCAAGATCGACATATCTTGTAGCAACCTGGCCATTGGCGAAGAGATTCTTAATAACCTCAGGCTCAGCTACGAAACGTCCCTCACCATGAGAAGCAGGTATAGCATAAACGCCGCCAAGCTCTGCCTTCATAAGCCAAGGTGATTTGTTGGTAACAACCTTTGTATATACAGACTTTGAAATATGACGTCCTATACTGTTAGTTGTAAGTGTAGGTGCATTTTCTGTCTGTGGCTTAATCTCGCCAAATGGTACAAGTCCGAGTTTGATAAGTGCCTGGAAACCATTACAGATACCAAGTGCAAGACCATCTCTCTTCTGGAGAAGCTCATGTACAGCATCCATAATCTTTGGATTTCTAAAGATTGAAGCTATGAACTTAGCTGATCCGTCAGGCTCATCACCGGCACTGAAACCGCCTGAGAACATGAGAATCTGTGATTCTTTTATGGCTGCTTCAAATGCATCTACTGATTCTACGATCTGATTTTCTGTCATATTCTTAAATACAACAGTCTTTACTTCTGCACCTGCAAGTTCAAATGCCTTTGATGTATCATATTCACAGTTTGTACCAGGGAATACAGGTATAAATACCTTAGGCTTTGCAATCTTATTCTTTGCAGTATAGATAGTCTTTGCATCGAAAAGATCATCTTCAAGCTTAGTCTGAGGTACGTCTGAACGTGTAGGGAATACGCCTTCGAGCTTACCTGTCCACTTCTCAAGAGCTTCCTTCATTGTAATTACTGCATCACCATATACAAACTCTGCCTTATCTGTTACAACAGCAATCTTCTTATAAGCGGCTGTAATCTTATCAAGATCTTTTGGTGCAACTTCTGCAATGATTGAACCATAATCTTTAGCAAATAATTCATCCTTGCTGACAGCATTATCAATCTCTACACCGAATCCATTACCAAATGCCATCTTGCTTACTGCTTCACATATTCCACCAAATCCTACAGCGTATGCAGATACTATTGTCTTATTGTGAATCATTTCTGTAATGTCAGAGTAAAGCTTCATAAGCTGCTCATATACAGGAAGTGAATATTCATCCTTCTCTATATCAAACTTAACGAGGACATTGCCTGCTTTCTTAAGTTCTGGTGATACTACGTCCTGAATCTCAGCTACATCTACTGCAAATGAACAGAGTGTTGGTGGTACATCGATATCATTAAATGTACCTGACATACTATCCTTACCACCGATTGATGGAAGTCCGAGCTTCATCTGTGCATCATATGCACCAAGAAGTGCAGCCATTGGCTCACCCCAACGCTTTGGATCATCTCCAAGACGTCTGAAGTACTCCTGGAATGTAAATCTTATCTTACTGTAATCACCACCTGCTGCAACAATCTTAGCAACTGATGATATTACCGCATAAACTGAACCATGATATGGGCTCCAGCTTGCAAGGTATGGATCCATGCCATAACTCATCATTGTAACTGTATCACACTTACCTGAAAGTACAGGAAGCTTTGCAACCATAGACTGTGTAGGTGTAAGCTGATATTTACCACCATATGGCATGTATACGCTTGCTGCTCCGATAGAGCTGTCGAACATCTCTACAAGACCTTTCTGTGAGCATACATTAAGGTCAGCAAGTGTATCAAGCCATGCAGCCTTTATATCTGATGTATCTTTCTTTTCTTCAAAGTAGTTATCATCCTTATCAGGCATTGTAACTACAACATCTGTCTCCTGATGAGCACCATTTGTATCAAGGAATGCTCTTGAAAGATTAACTATAACCTTATCTCTCCATGAAAGGACAAGTCTTGGCTCTTCTGTTACCTCAGCAACAACAACTGCCTCTAAGTTTTCTTCCTCTGCAAATGAGAGCATCTTATCTACATCTTCTTTGGCAACAACTACTGCCATACGCTCCTGTGATTCTGAGATGGCAAGCTCTGTACCGTCAAGACCGAGATACTTCTTAGGAACTTTATCAAGATTG
>JALERT010000187.1 GCA_022764445.1 Lachnospiraceae bacterium
GTTGATGGTGCTGACGGAACTCTTGAAACTAACTGGGAAGGCAAGGCAGATGCTGCTGTAAAGGCTCTTCTTGATGATAATTACGATTTTGTATACATACACATGGAAGCTCCTGATGAGATGGGACACCAGGGAAGTCTCGAGCGTAAGATTAAGGCAATTGAGTATCTTGATGCAAGGGTACTTGACACTGTTCTTAAGAAGATGGATGAGTCAGGAGAAGACTACAGAGTCCTTATTATGCCGGATCATCCGACTCCTATAGCATGTCGTACACATACATCAGATCCTGTGCCATATATGATATATGACAGCAGAAAAGATGAAAATACATCACTTCTTTATAATGAAAAAGATGCTGCAAAGAGTGGAAATGTTGTTAAAGAAGGATATACTCTTATGAGCAGACTGCTTGGAGAATAGTTTTTGGAGTAGTTACAGTTCAAACCTTTGGTATATTGTGAACTGTAACCTGGATTAATCATCTTATCATAGTTAGCGCAAAAAATTATATATTGTTTAAGAATAAAGCGGCTATCTTATGGTAGTCGCTTTTAAATCTTTTATAAAAGAAAGAGGAGAAATAATGAATATCGAGAAGAAGATCGCGGAAGAATTATCAATAGAATTATGGCAGGTAGAGGCAACAGTAAAGCTTATAGATGAAGGCAATACCATCCCTTTTATCGCACGATATAGGAAAGAAGCACATGGCTCTTTAAATGATGAGCAGCTTCGTAATCTTAGTGAAAGACTGACATATCTTAGAAATCTCGAAGAGAAGAAAGAACAGGTTCTTTCAAGTATAGAGGAGCAGGGAAAATTAACAGAAGAACTTAAGAAAAGAATACTTGAAGCAGAGACACAGATTGCGGTTGATGATCTTTATAGACCATACAGACCAAAGAGAAGGACAAGAGCTACGATAGCAAAGGAGAAAGGTCTTGACGGTCTTGCCAAAACTATTATGATGCAGAATGCATCAGATTCTATAAAAGAAATTGCAAATGATTATCTTTCAGAAGAGAATGAGGTTAAAACGGCTGATGATGCAATCACATACGCAATGGATATAATTGCAGAAGAAGTATCAGATAATGCAGAATACAGGACATATATAAGAGATATTACTATGCAGGAAGGTATTATAACATCTTCTGCAAAGGATGAAAAAGAGCAGTCCGTATATGAGATGTATTATGAATTTGAAGAAAAAGTAGACAAGATAGCCGGTCACAGGGTATTGGCAATAAACCGTGGTGAAAAAGAAAAATTCCTTGTCGTAAAACTTATCGCACCAGAAGAAAGAATAATCGGTTATCTTAAGAAGAAAATTATTACAGGTGATAATAAGGAAGCAGAAGAAATAATAACTGCTTCCATCGAAGACAGTTATAAAAGACTTATCGCACCTGCCATTGAGCGTGATATAAGAAATGAGCTTACAGAGAAGGCAGAAGACGGAGCTATAAAGGTATTTGGTAAAAATCTTGAGCAGCTTCTTATGCAGCCTCCTATCGCAGGACGTAATGTACTTGGATGGGATCCGGCATTCAGGACAGGATGTAAGCTTGCAGTTGTCGACAGTACAGGCAAGGTACTTGATACAACAGTCGTTTATCCTACTGCACCACAAAATAAAGTAGAGGAAACAAAGAAAGTAGTAAAAGCTCTTATAGACAAATATGATATATCTCTTATATCTGTAGGTAATGGTACAGCTTCAAGAGAATCAGAGATGATAATAGCAGATATGCTTAAGGAGATTAAAAAGCCTGTCCAGTATATAATCGTAAATGAAGCGGGAGCTTCTGTTTATTCTGCCAGCAAACTTGCCACAGAGGAATTTCCAAATTTTGATGTAGGTCAGAGAAGTGCAGCCTCCATAGCAAGAAGACTTCAGGACCCTCTTGCAGAACTTGTAAAGATAGATCCAAAGTCGATAGGAGTCGGACAGTATCAGCACGATATGAATCAGAAGAAACTCTCTGAGACATTAACAGGTGTAGTAGAAGACTGTGTTAATAAGGTAGGTGTTGATCTTAATACAGCATCTGCATCACTTCTTGAATATATTTCTGGGATATCTAAAACTATTGCGAAAAATATAGTGACTTATCGTGAAGAAAATGGTAAATTTACCAATAGAAAACAGCTTCTTAAGGTAGCAAAGCTTGGACCAAAGGCATATCAGCAGTGTGCCGGTTTTATGAGAATACAGGGAGGAGATAATCCTCTTGATGCTACAAGTGTTCATCCGGAGACATATGATGCTGCCAATGCACTTCTTGATGATCTTGGTATAGATATGGATGAATTAAAGAAAATCCAGGCAGAATCTGCAAAGCAGAAAAAGGCAGTCAAGAAAAATGTAAAGCCAAAGAAAAAGAAAGAGTTTGTAGTGAAAAATACCAATACAGCATTTGGTGCTGCCCTTGCAAAGGCATTTGCAGATTCTCCTGATATGAATACTATACAGGATGATGAAAAAGAGGTTGAAACATCAACCGCTGCCGGCAGCCTTGAGAAGCGTATAAAAGATAAGAAAAAAGAAGCCGAGAAGCTTGGAATAGGTGAGATTACACTTACAGATATACTTAAAGAATTAGAAAAACCTGCAAGAGATCCACGTGATGAGATGCCAAAGCCAATACTGAGGACAGATGTTCTTGAGATGAAGGATTTAAAAGAAGGTATGATTCTTAAGGGAACAGTACGAAATGTAATTGACTTTGGGGCATTTGTTGATATAGGTGTTCATCAGGACGGTCTTGTTCATATATCAGAGATGTCAGATAAAAAATTCGTCAAACATCCTCTTGATGTCGTAAGTGTAGGCGATATTGTAGACGTAAAGGTACTTAGTGTGGATCTTAAGAAAAATCGTATACAGCTAACCATGAAACTATAATGTAGTAATTCAAGTATATGTCCGGAAGGAGGGGCACATAGATAATATGTGCAATTGTTTATGGGATTTTTAGATAAATTATTTGTCGAAGTCAGAAATGGCAGTAAGGTGACATACAGTGAAAGTGATCTTAGTAAATTGGACAGAACCTATGAGACTGAAGTGATTGATAAAAAAGAGAAGAAAGTTATGTCTCCATTTAAGAAAGAATCTCAAAGGAGTTTTCAGTCCCAGGTAAGAGATTATGCTTTTGAAAGAATACTTGACAGACATTTGTATACATTTTCCCATCTGCTTGTGATTCCAAACCCATATGGCGTTGCAAAGCAGACGGCGTTACTGCTTTTTAATTCATCTAAAGAAACGAAGGTAGTATATAAAGTTAAGGGTGATTCGCCTGAAAATGATTTTAACGGTGAAACAGAATATACAAAACGCCATCGTGTACCAATACTTGGTCTTTATCAGAATCGTAATAATAAAGTAGATCTTAAACTTATTGATACTGAGGGGAAAGTAATAAAGCATCGTGTACTTACGATATACGTTTCGGCAGTTCAGAAAAATATAACTGATTTAGTAGGGGAGATAAAGCCTGCTTTATCACATTTCCCACTTATATTATTAAATGGTATAAATTATAATCCATTTGCTATAGATAGAAATGGTGACATAAGATATTCCCTGCAGTGTAAGACCGGAAGGCTTGGTATGATTCCTTTACAAAATCAGAGATTTCTTTTAATGGATAAAACTGCCAATATAGTTAATGAATTTGGTGAAATACAGCCATGCAGATATCAGGAAATGGACTACATGGGAAGGGTATATCACACATTTTTACTTGAGTATCAGATAGGAAGGGCTATTGCACAGGATGGCGATTTTCTTTTCCTTGTTACATCATCAGATAAAGAGCATATTCTGGATAAAATTGTTGAACTTGATATGAATTCCGGCGAGATAATTAAATCATGTGATTTAAAAGATTTACTTGGAGATAAATATCGTGTTAATAAAGACTGGGCAAATATATCACATATAGAATATAAAGATGGATATATGCTTATAACGGCAAGAAAACTTCATTCAATTATTAAATGCAGATGGGATGATATGAAGATAGACTGGATATTTGCACCATCATCTTTATGGAAAGGAACAGATATAGAAAAGTATGTTTTAAAAAGTGATGGAGAAGAGATAGTATGTTCATGTCCGGAATTTGTATTATCAGAAAATAGTACAGAATCAAACCAGATTATTATATTTGAGGATAATCGTAAGGTAGGCGTGCAGCTTGATAAAACATCATATAAGAAATCATATGTAAGAATTATAAGTATAGATGAAAATAGTAAGACATATACTTCAGTTAAGAACATTCCATTAAAAAAAGCAATATGTTATGGAAAAATAATCAGATCAGAAGATGGCTGTCATATGCTTGCATGTCAGGGTTCTCTTAAGGAAAAAACAGATGATATTAGTGCGATGCTGACTGAATTTAATGCTGCAGATGGTAAAGAATGTGGACATGTAAACATTAAAAAGTCATTTAGCAGTGCATGGATATTCGATCCTGATATTAAGGATTACTGTCATTCAATGGAGGTAAACAATAAGGTTTTATTTGGCAATCTTAAGGCACCTGATAAATTCAATGGTGAAATTCCTCCTGTATCTTCTGATAAGATAGAAAATAGTATTTTTGGACGTGTCGTATTATGTGATGATTTAATGATTTGTACTTTTAAACCAGGATTTGTTGACAGGATTTATCTCATTGGTGAAAATAATGCATATGTAAAAGATTATTCTGTATTAGAAGAATTAAACAGAAAAGAATTTTTTGCCATACCATTAAATGATATAGCAATAGATGAATATCATGTATATGTCGAATATGATGGGGAATGTTATAAATTAAAAAATGAGATACGTGTAGTCAAATGATGATTAAAATGAAATACGAATCTTAAACTAAGACTAAAATAAGGTTATTAATTAGAGAATAATAGGGTGTCAGAAGTGTGTAAAAACACAGTTGACACCCTGATTATATTCATGCATTTTTGAATATAAGAAGATTTTTATTTGAAAATTATTTTTTAATAAGTTTATTAAGTGCTTTTTTATCAATCGTTATAAGCATACTCATGTTAGGAGTAAGTATTTCATCAGGATCAGGACTTACTTCAAGATTGCCTTTTGAGCGAATGGCTATAACATTTATTTTTTCTTTACTTCTAAGATTAAGCTCCCTGAGAGTTCGTCCCGCCCATTCAGGCCGCATGCCTATTTCAATCATACGGATTGTATCAGAAAGCTCTACAAAGTTTAAAACATTGCCTGTTACAAGATGTCTTGCAATTCTTATTCCCGTTTCTCTTTCAGGTATAATAATTTTATCGGCTCCGACTTTTTCAAGAATTTTCGTGTGGGTTTCGTCTTTTGATTTGGCAACTACGTATGGAACACCACATTCTTTTGCATATATGGTTGCAAGAATACTTATATCAAGGCTCTGTGTAACTGCGATTACCACTGCATCCATATTGGAAAGACCAAGTGATTCCATCGCATCTGTATCACGGACATCTACCGTAACGGCACATGTTACTATGTCGGCTAGTGCATGTACACGTTCTTTATTGATATCTACGGCGAGAACATCAGCACCGGCACTGGCGAGTTCTCTTGCGATACTTTCTCCGAATTTTCCAAGACCAATTACTGCAAATGATTTATTCATAACATTATAATCCTTTCTTTATTTGTCTGAAATAAATATCAGCCAACTGTTATATCCTCATGAGGATATGAAGCAAGATGTGTATTTTTTGTATTGCTGAAGAAGATTGCCATGGAGATTGGTCCGATTCTTCCCAGGTACATACATAAAATAATAATAAGTTTTCCGGCAAAATGCAATGTAGAAGTTAAATCTCTTGAAAGTCCTACAGTTGCAATGGCACTAGTTGTCTCAAATGCAACATTTAAAAGAGAACCGCCTTCAACAATCTGGAGAAGAAATGTTGCAGATATAAGAACAAGCACACTGACCATGCTTACTGCTAAAGCCTTAGTAACGGTTTTATGCGGTATTGTTTTTCTAAAAACCACAAGATGGTCGTTACCTTTTATCGTAGCTCTTGTACTTAAGACAAGAACGGCAAGTGTTGATGTTTTGATTCCGCCGGCTGTACTTATGGAAGAACCTCCTATAAACATAAGGAAAAGGCATATAATAACAGTACAGCTTCTTAATGCACTTTGGGAAAATGTCATAAATCCCGCAGTCCTTAAGGTTACTGCCTGGAAGATGCTCGCCATTATTTTCTGGAAGAAGTTAAAATTGCCTATTGTACCAGTGTTGTTGAATTCAAGGAGTAAAATCATCAAAGCTCCGCCAAATATAAGTGATAACGTTGTAATAATGGTAATTTTACTGTGAACATGAAGCTTTTGTATACCATGCTTTAATGACAGGTCTTTATGGAAAACTTTTTTGAAATTATCTAAAAGATCCCACCATACAATAAAACCGATACCACCACTTACGATGAGAAATATGGTAACAAAATTCATCCACGGATTAACCTGATATCTTACAAGGCTGTCATCACCGAGAAGATCCAGACCTGCATTACAGAAAGCAGATACGGCATGGAAAATTGAGTACCATATACCGCGGACAGGTCCGTATTCCGGTATAAATACAAAACTGTAGCATATTGCACCTGCTCCTTCAACTATGAATGTTCCCTTGAAGATACGGACAAGGAACTTCAAAAGACCACTAAGTTTATCTAGATTAAGTGCATTTTCAAGAAGTAAACGGTCGCGTAGTGTAATTCTTTTACCGATTACAATCATTACACCTGTGGTAATGGAAATTATTCCAAGACCGCCAAGCTGAATAAGTATAAGGATAACAATTTTGCCAAAAAAACTCCAGTGGGAAGCCGTACTGACAACTACAAGACCTGTCACACAGACAGATGTAGTAGAAGTAAAAAGACAGTCTACAAAAGGTGTAGAGTGCCCGTCAGCTGATGAGAAAGGAAGGAAAAGCAAAAAAGCACCAATTAATATTGTTGCCAGGAAACCGAGAGCGATTACCTGGGTTGTGGATAATTCCTTCTTAATATGTTGTAATGAGTCCATTTTTAAATACGCCTTTCTGTTAAAATGCTATATATGTTATATTATCACAAGTAGTTCTTTCCATACAATGCAAATTTTTTATAAAAAAATATAAAAAATTGAAAAAAATACTTGCATTTTGTGAAAAGGTATTGTATAGTAGTATTCGTTCGGTGCGACACACAGAATGAATTTAATATGTGCGTGTAGCTCAGCTGGATAGAGCGTCTGACTACGGATCAGAAGGCCGGGAGTTCGAATCTTCTCACGCACGTTACTAAGAAGCCTGTAGGATTATCCTATGGGTTTTTCTTTTAAAATCTCTAGATAAAAGATACTTGGAGGAAGTAGTTGATGTCAAAGCTTTGTTTCGGAGTCGATCTTGGTGGTACAACAGTTAAAATGGGTTTATTCTCTACAGATGGAAAACTGCTTGATAAATGGGAGAGACGTACACGCAAAGAAAATCATGGAAGATATATCCTTAAAGATATCGCAGATTCCATCGATTCTAAGATAAAAGAAAGAGAAATAAAAAAAGAGGATGTAGTTGGGATTGGTATAGGAGTTCCGGGACCTGTTATGGCTGATGGGACGGTTTTAAAATGTGTAAATCTAGGATGGGGAATATTCTCTGTATCAAATGAACTCAGAAAATTAACAGGCATCGATAATATAAAGGTTGGTAATGATGCTAATGTTGCGGCACTTGGTGAAATGTGGCAGGGAGGCGGAAGAGGCTTTGACAATATTGTTATGGTTACACTTGGAACAGGTGTCGGAGGCGGAGTTATCATAGATAAAAAGATTCTTACCGGAAATCGCGGGGCAGCAGGTGAGATAGGACACATTTTTGTTAATGACAGGGAAAGAGAAAAGTGTGGTTGTGGTAAAAGAGGATGTCTTGAACAGTATGCATCTGCTAAAGGAGTAGTAAGACTTGCCAATAGAATGTTAAAATCCTCCGACAAAAAATCATGTCTTAGAAAATACGACAGGCTTTATGCAAAAATTATTTTTGATGCAGCAAAATCAGGGGATGAACTTGCCAATGATATAATAGAAAAATTCGGATATTATCTGGGAGTTGCACTTGCACAGATAGCACAGACAGTTGATCCTGATGCATTTGTAATCGGAGGCGGAGTGTCAAGGGCAGGAAATATAATAATTGATAAAATGAAAAGACATTATGAGTCTCATGTGATGTTTGCACTTAAAGATAAAGCGTTCCGTCTTGCAGAGCTTGGCAATGATGCAGGAATTTACGGAAGTGCTAAAATGGTATTGTAGTTGTCGATTCATTTAAAGAAAGGAATGATGTTAAATGCTTCAGACGGAAAAGATTAGGGAGCTTTTATCAGCAGGGACGATAAAAGAAAATGAACCTATGTCAAAACATACGACATTCAGGATAGGTGGAAAAGCTGATATTTATATAGAAACAGTATATATTGAAGAGTTAATCGATGTAATAAAATATCTAAGAAGTGAAGATTACCCATACTTTTTGATGGGAAATGGAAGTAATTTACTTGTTTCAGATGACGTGTACAGGGGAGCTGTAGTTGTAACAAAAGCAGGAAATATTCCTGATACAGTTTCGGAAAAGTACCATTTACTGAATGATATTCGTATATATAAAGATGATAACGATATGAATAATATTCAGGTAAGAGAGTATATTATAGAAAATGGTTATGCAAAAAAAAATGATATATCAGGTAAAACCGTAGTTTATGCGGGAAGTGGCGTGCTTCTTTCAAAGCTTGCATCAAAAATAGCAGAAAATGAACTTAAAGGCTTTGAATTTGCAGGAGGAATACCGGGAACTCTCGGCGGTGCAGTTACCATGAATGCCGGTGCGTATGGCGGAGAAATCAAAGATGTGATATTCGGTGCAAGGGTTCTTACATCATCAGGTGAGGTAAAGGTTCTAACGGCAGAAGAGTTAAAACTTGGATATCGTACAAGTATCATTCAAAGTGAAGATATGATTGTACTGGATGCCGTATTTGCATTTGACAAAGGTGATAAAAACGAAATCATCGAGAAGATGAATGATTTTAATAAAAGAAGAAGAGATAAGCAGCCTTTAGAATATGGAAGTGCAGGAAGTACATTTAAGCGTCCTGAGGGATATTTTGCAGGAAAGCTTATACAGGATGCCGGTCTTAAAGGATACAGAGTCGGTGATGTTATGGTATCAGATAAACATTCAGGTTTTGTAGTAAATGTAGGTAACGGAACATGCAGACAGGCAATGGAAGTAATAGAGCATGTACAGAATCAGGTAATGGAGAAGTTCGGTGTTAGTCTTGAGCTTGAAGTAAAGAAGCTTGGAGACTTCGAGAGAACATATTGAAATAATGGAGGCATAAGATGAGATTTGTTATAGTAACAGGTATGTCTGGTGCAGGTAAAAGTTCGGTGCTTAAGATGCTTGAGGATATGGGCTATTTTTGCGTAGATAATCTTCCTGTAAGGCTTATCCCAAAGCTTACAAAGATTGCCATAGAAGAGAGTGATTCTATTGACCGGGCAGCTCTTGGTATTGATATACGTAATCTTCAGGGACTGTCAGAACTTGATGACATACTTGATGCAATGAAAGAAGCAGGTTATCGTTATGAGATACTTTTTCTCGATGCAGACAGTAATGTACTTATAAAGAGATATAAGGAGACAAGAAGAAACCATCCGCTCGCACTTCAGGGAAGAGTAGACAAGGCTATAGAAGCGGAGAGAGAAGAACTTGCATTTATCAAAAAGAGGGCAGATTATATCATGGATACAAGCCATATGCTTGTACGTGAGTTAAAGCATGAAATAGACAGGATATTCTTAGATAATGACGAGTATGAAAACTTCTTTGTAACAATTTTATCATTCGGATTCAAGTATGGTATACCGGAGGATTCAGATCTTGTATTTGACGTGAGGTTTCTTCCAAATCCATACTATATACCTGAACTTAAACCACTTACAGGTAATGACCACGAAGTATATGATTATGTAATGGAATCAGAACAGGCTAGAATATTTGATAAAAAATTATTTGAGATGATTAGTTTCCTTATACCAAATTATATTACTGAAGGCAAAAACCAGCTTGTAATAAGTATAGGGTGTACGGGTGGAAAACATCGTTCAGTTACAATAGCCAATGCACTTGCAAAGCATATGAAACAGCTTCCTTACAGTATTAAGGTGGAACACAGGGATATTGATAAAGATGCGGTGACTAAGGGAGAATAGCAGAATGAGGTGATATATATGTCTTTTTCGAGTGATGTTAAATCTGAGCTGAAAGAGCAGCTTAGTGATGCACGTCACTGCCGCATAGCAGAATTTGCAGCAATATTTGCATTGTCAGGACATATAAAAAAAGACAAAGAGGGAAATACTTATCTGGAAATACACACTGAAAACTTGACAGTTGCTCAAAAATCTTATATCTTATTAAAGTGTACGTTTAATGCAGATGTAGAAATTGATATACGTAATCATAATTTGCAGGGTTCTACAGTAAATTATTATCTTATAGTTTCTAATGAGCATGACGTTATTAACATATTAAAAGCTGTCAAAGTCATTGATGAACAGAAAAAGATGCGGGGTGATTTTTCTGTGATTCACAGGATTGTTGTGCAGAATACTTGCTGTAAAAGAGCTTTTCTAAGAGGTGCATTTATGGTTGCCGGATCTATTACCAATCCGGAAAAAACATACCATATGGAGATTGCAGTTCTTTCTGAAAAGTTTGCGGGACAATTAAAGGAGATTCTTGCTTTCTTTGATATAGATGCCAAGATTGTAGAAAGAAAAAAATACAATGTGGTATACGTTAAAGAAGGTTCACAGATTGTAGATTTTCTAAATGTAATAGGAGCTCATATAGCTCTTATGAATTTTGAAAATATACGTATACTGAAAGAAGTTCGTAATTCCGTTAATCGTCAGGTTAATTGTGAGACTGCCAATATAAGTAAGACAGTAAATGCTGCTGCAAAGCAGATAGAGGACATAAAGTATATTGAGTGTAATATGGGGTTTAGTCAGTTGTCTGATGGATTGCGTGAAGTCGTTGAGCTTAGGCTTGATTATCCGGAAAGTTCATTACAGGAGCTTGGAAAGATGCTAAAAAAGCCTATAAGCAAATCAGGTGTAAACCACAGACTTCGTAAATTAAGTGAAATTGCAAATGACTTAAGGGATAAGGAGGATATGAAATCGTGATTACGAAAAAAATTGAGATTCAGCTTAAGAATGGTTTGGAGGCAAGACCTGTTGCAGTACTTGTACAGGTTGCAAGTCAGTATAATAGCAGTATATACGTTGAATGTGAGAATAGGAAAGTTAATGCTAAGAGCATTATGGGTATGATGACTTTAGGTCTTACAACTGGAGAAGAAGTTGTAGTATCAGCAAATGGTGATGACGAAGAGAAGGCAATGGATGAAATAGTAAAATACTTAAGTACAGCGAATGCTTAAGATTGATATAAAATCTGTTACATAAAAGCAGTTGCGTAAAGCAGCTGCTTTTTTTATCCAAAGGGGGGACCCACGTTAGTGGGGAGATTCCTTAGGATGGCAAGACAAAGTATAGAGCTTAATTGCCATAGTTTTTCTAGGAGGATGATTATGAGTTTCACACATTTACATGTTCATACAGAGTATTCCTTGCTGGATAGTTCCTGTAAAATTAAAGAGATTGTAAAAAGAGCAAAAGAACTCGGCATGAAAAATCTTGCGATAACTGATCATGGCAATATGTATGGAGTTATTGATTTTTACCGTGCGGCAAAAGAAGAAGGAATAAATCCTGTGATTGGATGTGAGGTGTATGTTGCCCCTGATTCACGATTTGACAGAGAGTTGTCAAAGGGAGATGAAAGGTATAATCATCTTGTACTTCTTGCTGAAAATAACACCGGTTATGCCAATCTTATGAAGATAGTTTCTAAAGGCTTTACAGAGGGATTTTATTACAAACCGCGAGTTGACTACGAAGTTTTAAGTGAATACCATGAGGGAATAATTGCTCTTAGTGCATGTCTTGCAGGTGCAGTTCCATCAAAAATCTGTAATGATTCATATGAGGAAGCAAAGAAAGAGGCTTTAAAACTTGCAGCTATATTTGGTGATGATCATTTTTATCTGGAACTTCAGGATCATGGCATTGCAAAGCAGCAGACCGTCAATCAGGGACTTATTAGAATGAGTCAGGAGACAGGGTTAGAGCTTGTGGCTACCAATGATGTCCATTATATAACGGCGGATGATGCAGAGGCGCATGATATCCTCCTATGTATACAGACGCAGAAAAAAGTATCTGATGAAGACAGAATGAGGTATGAAGGAGGTCAGTTTTATCTTAAGTCAGAGGAAGAGATGCGGGAACTTTTTCCTTATGCCCTGGAAGCTATTGACAATACGGAAAAAATTGCAG
This sequence comes from Lachnospiraceae bacterium, assembly GCA_022764445.1. GTDB lineage: Bacteria > Bacillota > Clostridia > Lachnospirales > Lachnospiraceae > Butyribacter. The sequence continues at coordinate 12,515 of JALERT010000187.1, forward strand.
AGAGATGTCATGTTGAGATAGAATTTGGTAATTATAAGCTGCCTCATTTTGACGTGCCGGCTGGATATACGGCATGGGAATATCTAAATAAGCTTTGTGAAGAGGGACTTAAGAAGAGATACGGGGATAAGGCTTCTGATTATGAAGAAAGACTTAAGTACGAGCTTGATACTATCCATACAATGGGATTTGTAGACTACTTCCTTATCGTATGGGACTTTATCAGATTTGCCAGAGATCATGGTATAAGTGTGGGACCGGGACGTGGTTCGGCAGCAGGAAGTGTTGTATCATATTCACTTGGTATAACCAATATCGATCCTATAAAATATGACCTTTTGTTCGAGCGTTTTTTAAATCCCGAACGAGTAACAATGCCTGATATTGATATCGATTTCTGCTATGAAAGAAGACCTGAGGTTATTGAGTATGTAATGGAAAAGTATGGAAGGGATCACGTTGTCCAGATAGTTACCTTTGGAACGATGGCTGCAAGAGGTGTGATAAGAGATGTAGGACGTGTTCTTGATCTTCCGTATAATTACGTGGATACCATTGCAAAAGCGATACCTACTGATCTTGGAATTACGATAGACAAGGCACTTAAAGAAAATCCCGAATTAAAAAATATATATGAAACAGATGAACAGGCACATAATCTTATAGATATGGCAAGAAAGCTTGAAGGGCTTCCACGTCATACATCCATGCATGCCGCCGGAGTTCTTATAAGCCCTGAGCCGGTTGATGAATTTGTTCCACTTTCAAAAGCATCAGACGGAACCATAACTACCCAGTATACCATGACAACTCTTGAAGAACTTGGTCTTCTCAAGATGGATTTTCTTGGCCTTCGTACACTTACTGTTATACAAAATGCTGCACATATGATTGGTCATAAGGACGATACACTTATGGATATAGATTATAATGACAGCAAGGTATTTGAGTTAATAAGTTCAGGAAAGACAGAAGGAATATTCCAGCTTGAAAGTCCGGGTATGAGGCAGTTCATGAAGGAGTTAAAACCTCAGAGCATGGAAGATATTATCGCCGGGATATCACTTTATCGTCCGGGACCTATGGACTTTATACCAAAGTATATTGAGGGAAAGAATAATCAGGCTAATATTAAATATGATTGTCCACAGCTTGAACCAATTCTTGCACCGACTTATGGATGTATCGTATATCAGGAGCAGGT
>JALERT010000197.1 GCA_022764445.1 Lachnospiraceae bacterium
CTCTTCTTTATCTTTTGCAATTATCTTGCATGGTTCAGCAACTCCCGGTGTGTAAGCAAGAGCAAGATCTTCGCGGGAATTAACGTGGCATTTTGGTGTTGTATTGATTTTTCCATTCCACTCTTTATGAAGAGCGATGGCTTTTTCTGAATTTGTCATTATATATTTCCTCCATTAATAAAATTTACGAATTTTTAATTAGGCTAATCCACTATATCAGTAAAAGATAATATAACAAGCAAGCTCGAATATTATCTTTTACTGATATAGTATGAACTGTAAGATATGATATCATAGTTTTTTTTCTAAAACAAGTTTGGGGTTTACAAGTGTGGTGTAATTATGTATACTGTGGTTACTGTAGCATCGTAGGTGTGTACAGTAACATACTGTGACTTATGAAAAAGAAACACACTATAAAATATTTATATCAGTAAAACATCTTTTGTATCCGGATAAGACGGATATATCAGCCAGACACAATCGTGAATTGAAATTCCCGAAATTAAAAGTAAATATTGTTATACAGAAGTACATGAAGGTGCAGATGTAAATGATTTGTGATGATTGACTGTGTTTTAGAATAAGTGTGGATATATTTATAGAAAAGAGGTTATATATGTCTGATTATGAAAATATGTCGCTTGTAGATTTACGTCTTGAAGCAAAGAAATTAGGAATAAAGAATGTTACCACATATAAGAAAAAGGAGCTGCTTGAAAAAATAAAGGAGTTTGGTAAAAATGATAATGCAGCACAGGTAAAAAAGACTGAGAGAAAAAAAACTGTTTCAAAGAATAATGATAACAAAAAAATAAATAAAAAACTCGATAATGATAATAAAGATGTGGATATTAAGAATATAGATAATAAAAAGAATGATGATAGAAATGAAGATATTTTAAGAGAAAATAATTCATATAAAACATCATCCCAGGATAAAAAAGTTGTACAGGAACCGGATGAGATAAGTCAGCTTGACAGCGGCGAAGTAAGAGAAGGTATTCTTGAAGTTATGCAGGAAGGGTATGGCTTCATAAGATGTGACAATTACCTTCCTGGTGATGGTGATGTATATGTATCGCCTGCACTTATTAGGAAATATCATTTACGTACTGGTGATATTCTAAGAGGTAATGTGCGTATACGCAATCAGAATGAAAAGTTTGGTGCGCTTCTTTATATCCGCACTGTTAATGGAGTTGCGCCTGACAAAATAATAAACAGAGTTAAGTTTGAACAGCTTACACCTATATTTCCTAATGAAAGAATAAGACTTGAAACTGCTGAGAGTGGAATATCAATGCGTATGATGGACTTAATAGCACCTATCGGAAAAGGTCAGCGTGGTATGATAGTATCACAGCCAAAGACAGGTAAGACTACACTTCTTAAGCAGGTGGCTAAGTCTGTTAAGAGAAATCATCCTAAGATGCATCTTATCGTACTTCTTATAGATGAAAGGCCTGAGGAAGTAACAGATATTAAAGAGTCAATAATGGGACACAATGTAGAAGTAATATACTCTACATTTGACGAGCTTCCTGAAAACCACAAACGTGTATCAGAGATGGTTATCGAAAGAGCAAAACGTCTTGTTGAGCATGGAGAAGATGTAATGATTCTTCTGGACAGTATTACGAGACTTGCAAGAGCATATAATCTGACTGTTCAGCCTAGTGGACGTACACTGTCAGGTGGTCTTGATCCTGCCGCACTTCATATGCCAAAGAGATTCTTTGGTGCAGCCCGTAATATGAGGGAGGGTGGAAGTCTTACGATTCTTGCAACAGCACTTGTGGATACAGGAAGCAAGATGGATGATGTTGTTTTTGAAGAGTTTAAGGGAACCGGTAATATGGAACTTGTTCTAGATAGAAGACTTTCAGAAAAGAGAGTATTCCCGGCTATAGATCTTCCAAAGTCAAGTACAAGAAGAGATGATCTTTTGCTTACACAGGAGGAGATAGAGGCAAACTATCTTATCAGAAAGGCTTTTAATGGAAGTCATTCAGATGAAGCCGTAGAAAAGATAATTGATATGTTTAGAAAGACAAAAAACAATCAGGAATTTATACAGATGATTAAAAAAGTTAAAATTGTTTAGAAAGATATATTGCATTTAGTATTTGGATATGGTACAATATAGAAGTTGTGTTAAAATTGTAATCGAAAAGATGCATGAGGGAATGTGATCTTGTTCGTATATTATGAGTTGCTGTCTGCGGATGGCGGAATGGAGGTTAATCAACATGAGAGAAGGAATTCATCCTAACTATTATCAGGCAAAAGTTGTATGCAACTGTGGAAATGAATTTGTAACTGGTTCAACAAAGGAAGAAATTCATGTAGAAATTTGTTCAAAATGTCATTCTTTCTACACAGGTCAGCAGAAAGCTGTTAAGGCTCGTGGTGCGATTGACAAATTCAATCGTAAATATGGCATACAGGCTAACTAGTAAAACTACTGGTCAGATTAATGGCCTTATCGGTGGTCGCAGCACTCGAGTTATCGAATGTTGTGACCATTTGTTGTATATAGGAATTTTATTCGGATTTCTTTTTATAGATAAAAGTTATTGCTCACACTATATCAGTAAAAGATAATATAGTGTGAAATGTAATGAAAAATGAAAATCAGGAGGAATTTATGAAATCATCAGGAATTGGCGGTCAGGCAGTATTAGAAGGCGTTATGATGAAAAATAAAAATAAATATGCTGTCGCAGTTAGAAAACCCGATGGTACGATTGCAGTTGAAAAAGGAACATGCAGCAGTATTGCAGATAAGTCTGCTTTTTTCAGAATGCCTATAATCAGGGGTATAGTTGCCTTTATAGAATCATTACTTCTTGGAATGAAGACGCTTACTTCTTCGGCTGATTATTATGAGGATGAAGCGGATGCAGAGAAGAAGAGTAAGATGACAAAGGAGCAGCTTGCAAAGCAGCAAAAGAAAGAATCACTAGAGATAGTAATCACCGTAATATTTTCTGTAATTCTTGCCATAGGTATATTTATGGTGCTTCCAATGTTTCTGTCTGAGTTACTTAAGAAAAATATTGAATCAACAACAGTCCTGGCAGTGATTGAGGGAGCTATACGTGTTGTGATGTTTGTGGGATATATTCTGGCAATATCATTAATGAAGGATATTCACAGGCTTTTCATGTATCACGGGGCAGAACATAAGGTTATTAACTGTATTGAGCATGGTTATGAGCTTAATGTAAGAAATGCAAGAAAGCAGTCAAAACAACATAAACGCTGTGGTACAAGTTTTTTATTTGTAGTTATGTTTATAAGTATTATATTTTTTGTATTTCTTGATTTTCCTAATATATGGTTAAGATTTGCATCACGTATTTTACTTGTGCCTGTTATTGCCGGTGTTTCATATGAATTTATTCGTCTTGCCGGTAACAGCAATAATGTCATCGTCAACTTACTCAGTAAGCCTGGACTTCTTCTTCAGAGACTTACTACAAGAGAACCTGATGACAGTATGCTTGAAGTAGCTATAGCATCAGTTGAGGCTGTTTTTGACTGGGAGGCTTATCTTAGAAAGAATAAATCACTAAGAAAAGCAAAGAAAAAATCAGATACATCAGAAAAAAATAATGATAGAAGACAAAGAGAAAATGAAGAAAAGACTTCAAAAGCTTCTGCAGGTAAAGGCAAGACTAAAAAGAAATCAGGTAAGAAATCAAGAGCAGAAGTCCGTGAAGAATTAAGACAGCGTGAACTTGAAAATAAAAAGAGGGCACAGGAAAGAGCAAGTCTTCTTCGCGAACAGATGGAGAAAGAAGCAGAACTTGAGCGTATAGCTGACGAGGCTGTAAAGAGAAAGAAAGCAAGAAGTATGGTAAACATTAACCCTGATGAAGAAGATGACGGTCTTGACGGACTCGATCATTTCTTTGATGAAAATAATATAAAGGACGAGGAAACTGCTCTTAGAGATAAGGTAGATTAATCGGTTAGGGTTAAAATATATGAATGATTTTGAAGAAGCATCTACATATGAAGAATTATTAAAAATAGCAGAAAAAAGACTTCTTGATGCCGGCATTGTTGACGCAAAGCCTGATGCATGGTATCTTATGGAATATGTTACGGGATTTAGCCGTGCTTTCTATTTTCTTAACAAGGATAAGAATGTGCCGGATGAGGATAAGCAAAGATATTTTCAATGTGTAGATAAAAGGGCATCCCATATTCCACTTCAGCATATCACAGGAGTCCAGGAGTTTATGGGACTTGAATTTAAGGTTAATGAACATGTGCTTGTTCCAAGACAGGATACTGAAAATCTTGTGGAACAGGCATTACCGTATGTAAAAGGGAAAAAAGTTCTTGATATGTGTACCGGCTCAGGTTGCATAGCTGTATCCGTAAAAGTTATTGGAGGTGCAAAGCTCTGTGATGCAGCAGATATATCGGAAGAAGCACTGAGAGTAGCCGGTTATAATGCAAAGTTAAATAAGGCAGATATCAATTTTATAAGAAGCAATATGTTTGACGATATTAAAGAATTTTATGATGTGATATTGTCAAATCCTCCATATATAAGACCTGATGTTATAAAAGGTCTTATGCCGGAGGTAAGAGATCATGAACCTGTCATTGCACTTGACGGCGGGGAAGACGGACTTGACTTTTATCGCATTCTTGCAGAAGAATCAAAAAAACATCTTGAAAAAGAAGGCATTATCATGATGGAGATTGGTTTTGACCAGGGGAAACAGGTAAAAAAGCTTTTTGAAGATGCCGGATATAAAGATGTGAAGGTTATAAAGGATTATTCAAAAAATGACAGGATTGTAACTGCGCATGTGTAGAAAATTATAAAGAGATATGTGCTCTCGGGAAATCAGCCGCAAAAGCAGGTGCAAGAGAGATTCCGAGAGTACACAGATAAATTTAGGAGGAAACTTATGTTTGACAAATTAGAAGATTTAGTAGGTCGTTTGGAAGAGGTTAATATGTTACTTTCTGATCCCGATGTACTTGGAGATCAGGATAAATACCGTCAGCTTATGAAGGAGCAGAATGAACTTTCTCCTATAGTTGAAAAGTACAAAGAATATAAAAGTGCAAAAGAGGGAATAGAAGACAGTCTCGCTATTCTTAATGAAGAAAGCGATGAAGAGATGAAAGAGCTTGCTAAGGAAGAACTTAACGAGTGCAAAGAAAAGGTTGAGAAATGTGAGCAGGAGCTTAAGATTCTCATGCTTCCAAAAGATCCTAATGATGATAAGAACGTAATCGTCGAGATACGAGGTGGTGCAGGCGGAGACGAGGCAGCTTTATTTGCAGCTGACCTTTTCCGTATGTATTCAAAGTTTGCAGAGGCTAACCACTGGAAGGTAGAGGTTATGAGTGCTAACGAAAATGGAATAGGTGGATTCAAGGAAATTGTATTTATGGTAATTGGTTCAGGTGCATACTCTAAACTTAAATACGAAAGCGGTGTTCATCGTGTACAGCGTATACCATCGACTGAGTCAGGCGGACGTATCCATACATCTACTGCCACAGTAGCCATTATGCCGGAAGTAGAAGAAGTGGATGTACATGTAGATCCTAACGACTGTAAGATAGACGTTTACCGTGCATCAGGTAATGGTGGACAGTGTGTCAATACAACTGACTCTGCCGTTCGTATTACTCATATCCCTACAGGAATAGTTGTTACATGCCAGGATGAGAAGTCACAGCTTAAGAATAAAGACAAGGCTATGAAGGTACTTCGTTCAAGGATATATGACATGGAGCAGGAAAAGGCTAACAGCGAGCAGGCTGCGGAAAGAAGAAGCCAGGTCGGAACAGGTGATCGTTCAGAAAAAATCCGTACCTACAACTTCCCACAGGGACGTGTTACAGACCATCGTATCAAGTACACAAGCCACAGACTTGGTGAAATACTTGACGGAGATATCAATGAACTTCTTGAAAATATAATCGCAGCTGACCAGGCAGCGAAATTAGCTAATATGAATGAGAACTAATAGGGAATGAGTAAAGAATTTATTGTAACGCCTTCTGAGATGGTACAGATACTAAAGGAAAAATGATGAAAGAAATTAATTTAACAGAAGGACATATCTTACAAAAAATAATCAGTTTTTCTCTTCCGATGATAGCAGGAAATCTTTTACAGCAGATATATAATATCGTTGATACTCTGATAGTAGGCAGGTGCATCGGTCCGGATGCACTTGCTTCTGTGGGTTCTTCGTATACTCTTATGATATTTATAACTTCGATAATTATCGGGCTTTGCATGGGAAGCGGAGCCTTTTTTCTGCCGATTATGGTGCTGAAGATATTTTACAATGGATTATTAGTCACCAAAAATAATACAAGGGGATAATTTTATTAATCAAAAGATCAAATAAGGAGGTTTTTATGAGACGAAAAAAATTTAAAAGAAGTGTAGCAGTTGTTATGGCAGCAGCTTTATCAATATCAGGAATTTATGTATCACCTGATTTAAGAGCTAAAGCTGATGTATACGAAACAGTAAAAGATGAGAATAGCAATGGCGTAAAGAAGAGTCCGGATAAGATAACTGTAAGAGAGGCAATGTTTCCATATATGCATGCAGGAGATGAAAATTCGGCAGAATCAGATAATGAGGGAGACAATAATTACTATTATAATTGGGCATCTACAGTAAATTCCTACTTGCAGAAGTTGGAGAATGGTAATTTACAAAGAGTAG
>JALERT010000003.1 GCA_022764445.1 Lachnospiraceae bacterium
GAAAGATGATTGGTACTATATAAAATTTACATATGACAAAAGTACACTTAAGGGATATGTATTAAGTACTTATATTGTTGTGAATAAATCTACACCGACAGCGAAACCAACAGCGAAACCGACAGCCAAGCCGACAGCAAAACCAACGGCGAAGCCAACAGCGAAACCAACAGCGAAACCAACGACAAAACCAACGGCAAAACCAACGACGAAACCAACGACGAAACCAACAGCGAAACCAACAGCGAAACCAAAGCCATTGTCAGAAGCTGAATTTAAGAAGAAACTTCAGAAAGAAGGTTTTTCAGAGACTTATATCGAACCCCTTTTAAAACTTCATAAGCAGTATCCTTATTGGGAATTCAAGGCTTATAAGACGGGACTTAAGTGGAGTGATGTTATAAGCAATGAATCAAAGGTTGGGATTAATCTTTTAAGTGTTAATAAATCATATGACTGGAAGTCTACTGCTCCGGGTGCGTATGACTGGAAGACTGATAAATACATACCATACGATGGCAGTACCTGGGTTACGGCATCTGAAAAAGCAGTAAAGTATTATATGGATCCAAGAAACTTCCTTGATGACAGGGGAATATTCCAGTTTGAATGTCTTGCATACCAGAAAGGTGAGCAGACACAGGAAGGCGTAGAAAAAATCTTATATAATACACCAATGTATAAGAAAAAATTTTCTTATAAAAACAGTGACGGCAAGACGGTTAATATGTATTATTCAAAGGCATTTATGAATGCAGCGTCAAAGTCAGGTGTAAGCCCATATCATCTGGCATCAAGAGTTAAACAGGAAGTTGTTATAAATTCAAAACTTATGAGCAGTTCTGTATCGGGAACCGTATCAGGATATAAGGGGATTTATAATTTTTATAATATAGGAGCCAACAATAGCACAGTTCCGGGAGGTGCCGTTGCCAATGGATTAAACTGGGCAAAAACCGGTACAACATATGAACGTCCATGGAATAACAGATATAAATCCATAGTCGGAGGAGCACAGTACATAGGAAAAAATTACATAAATGCAGGTCAGAATACATTGTATCTTGAAAAATTCAATGTAACCGGAAAAAATACATATAATCATCAGTACATGGGGAATGTAGAAGCTCCAAACAGTGAGGCAACAAAAACTGTTGCGGCATATGGTGGAATTGATAAAGAAATGCCGATAACATTTTCAATACCTATATATGATGGGATGCCTTCTAATCCATGTGACGTCCCATCCGGTGGTAAGAATCCGAATAATTATCTAAAAACACTTTATGTACAGAATCATCCGTTTACAAGTAAATTCGTGCTTGGCGATGATGGAAGCAAAACATACAAGGTAACAGTTGATAATAGTGTTTCAAGTATAAAGATATGTGCTACTAAAGTAAGTTCTTATTCATCAATAACCGGTACGGGTAATAAATCAATTCTTGTAGGAACGACCATTTTCGAGATCAAGGTTAAATCAGAGAGTGGCAATACAAGGAAATATAAAGTCGCTGTAACAAGAAAACCGGCTTCATCAGATACTGATAATAATAAAAAATAAATTTACAATTGTAATAAAGAAAGTGAATGAGAAGTGCTGCGTATGAAAGAGGCTGTTTATAAAAAGATAATAAAATTATTTATATGCATCATAAGTATTGTAGGTTGTATGTGTATGGTTAAAGATGCATCAGCAGCCAGTGCCACAATAAATATCACAACAGAAAATAAAAAAGTTGCTAAAGGTGACACATTGTATGTTATAATAACAGTCAGTTCGTCTGATCTTATAGGTGGATTTAAAGGCACATTTTCATACGACAGCAGTGTTCTAAAGTATGTCACTGGCGGAAGCGTTATGAGTGGCAACGACAGTGAATTTTATCTTACAGATACGAACAGGGAGAACGGTGTAAACAGGATTAAGTATTCAATTAAATTTATCGCAAGACAGAAGGGTGCTGTATCCATAAATCTCAAGAAACCGTATTCAATATATAAGGCAGATGACTCTTCTGATATGTCGGTTTCCTATAATCCACTTAATATCATGGTGGTTGGAAAAGACGAAATAGAGAAGGAAACTTCAGAAACAAAAGTAAATGACAATGACAATAACGATGAGAATGAAGTTTCCGGTAATGACAATAATAATACATCAGAAAAAGACAAGAAAGATTCCAAAAAAGAAAACAAGAAAGATGACGAGAATAAAAAGTCATCTGATAAAGAACAGGAAAGTGACGAAGCTATAAATAGCGATACGGATATTGCAGCAACGTATAATAATAATGGAATTGTCATAACTTCATCAGAGAATTATACAGTAATCGAAACAGATGGAAGTGTGGATGTTCCGGTGGGATTCGTAAAGACGAAAATCAGTATAGACGGTCACGTTGTTACTGCATATGCACCTGATGGTAATTCTGAAAGTGATTATGTGCTTATATACTGCAGAAGGGGAAATGAGCCGCCCGAATTTTATATGTATGATTCTTTACAAAATCAGTTTTTGCCATATGAAAAGGTAAAAGGATGGTATAATGAAATGTTATCAGAGGACAATGTACAGGCTGATTTGTCATCTGATGATTCTGCCGGTATTGTAAAATTTGTCATTATATGTGCTGTTATATTGATATTGGTACTTGTTGTGTTTATAATATACAAGTATCTGCTTTACAAAGAAAGAATGCAGGATGATTATATAATCGAAAATGATTATGACAGTCTTACGTCAGAAGAAGACTCAGATTCAGTAAAAAAAGAAGATAACGAATCTGAAATTTTTGATAACTTTTCCGGAGGGCATACATGGAAAAGACAGAATTAAAATGGAGGTTATTAACCGATGCAAAAGCGTTATACAGATAGTGCCATAAAGGCGATGGAAGCAGCAAAGAAAGCTGCAAAATCCTTAGGGCATAATTATGTAGGAACAGAGCATCTTCTTATTGGACTTCTGAAAACAAAAGGTGTTGCTGCAGAAGTTTTAAAAGAGAATGGTGTAGAGGAAGAAAAGATAAGAAGTCTTATGGAGGAACTGATTTCTACCAGTGATAATGTGATGGTTACGGGAAATGCAGAATTTACACCACGTGCCCGTAAGATTATAGAAAACAGTACATCTGAAGCAGAACGTCTTGGCTCATCTAAAGCCGGAACAGAACATCTTTTACTTTCCATACTTAAAGAGACAGACTGCATAGCAGTAAGAATACTTTCTACTAAGGGAATCAATACACAGAAGCTTTATATTGATACGCTTACAGCTACAGGACAGGATCCAAATGCGGCAAAGAATGACTACATGATGCAGAGAGGCAGAAACAGGGGAAAATCATCTACTCCTGTACTTGATCAATATTGCCGCGATCTTACACAGTATGCAAGAGAGGCGAAGCTTGATCCTGTTATCGGAAGAGATAAGGAGATAATGCGTCTTGTAGAAATCCTTAGCAGAAGAACAAAAAATAATCCTTGCCTTGTGGGAGAACCGGGCGTAGGTAAAACTGCAGTTGTAGAAGGTCTTGCTGAAAAGATCGTAGAGGGTGATATCCCTGACAATATCCAGGATAAGAGAGTGCTGACACTTGATCTTTCAGGAATGGTTGCAGGCTCTAAGTACAGAGGAGAATTTGAGGAGAGGATAAAACGTGCACTTAAAGAGGTTGCGCAGGCAGGAAATATCCTTCTTTTTATAGATGAGATTCATACAATAATCGGTGCCGGCGGTGCCGAGGGAGCTATAGATGCAGCTAACATTCTTAAGCCTTCACTTGCAAGAGGCGAGATACAGATAATTGGTGCGACTACAAGAGAAGAGTATAGAAAATATATAGAAAAAGATGCAGCGCTTGAAAGACGTTTCCAGCCTGTTGAAGTAAACGAGCCTGATTCAGAGGAAACACTTGCAATTCTTAAGGGATTAAGAGAAAGATATGAAGCTCATCATCATGTTGAGATAACAGATGCAGCACTTCACAGTGCAGTAAAGCTTTCGGAACGTTATGTAAATGACAGATTTCTTCCTGATAAAGCTATAGATGTAATAGATGAAGCAGCAGCAAGGGCAGGTCTTAAAAGATACATTGCGACACCTGAGCTTAGAGAACTCGAGGAAAATCTTGTGGCGTGGGAGAAAGAAAAAGAAGATGCAATTCGTTCAGAGGATTATTCATTAGCTGCTGAAATCAAGAAAAAGCAGGTAGAAACTGCAGACAGAATAAAATCGCTTCGCAGTCAGATGGAAAGCAGGCGTGATGAAAAAGATATAACAGTTACAGAGAATGAAGTGGCAGAGGTTATCGCAGACTGGACAAAGATACCTGTGCAGAAGCTTCAGGAGGAAGAAACTGAGAGACTTAAGAAGCTTGAAGAAGTTCTTCACAAGAGAGTTATAGGTCAGAATGAGGCAGTTGAGGCAGTTTCAAAGGCTGTCAGAAGAGGCAGGGTAGGATTAAAAGATCCTAACAGGCCTATTGGTTCGTTCCTTTTCTTAGGACCTACAGGTGTCGGAAAGACAGAACTTTCAAAGGCACTTGCTGAGGCTGTATTTGGCAAAGAAAATGAGATTATAAGAGTTGATATGTCTGAATATATGGAGAAGCACAGCGTATCAAAAATGATAGGTTCACCACCGGGATATGTAGGATATGAAGATGGCGGACAGCTCAGTGAAAAGGTGAGAAGAAGACCATATTCGGTAGTCCTTTTCGATGAGATTGAAAAAGCTCATCCTGATGTATTTAATATACTGCTTCAGATTCTTGAAGATGGTCATGTTACCGATGCCCAGGGAAGAAAAGTCAGCTTTAAGAATACAATTATTATCATGACATCCAATGCAGGTGCACAGAGAATTGTATCACCTAAGCATCTTGGATTTGGAAATGATGACAGCGAAGAAGCTGATTACAAGAAGATGAAGGAAAGCGTTATGGAAGAAGTTAAGAGAATCTTCAAGCCTGAATTCATCAATAGAATAGATGAAGTTCTTGTATTCCATATGCTTACTGAAGAAAATATACGCGAAATAGTCAAGATAATGATTAACGCACTTAATAAGAGAACAAATGCCCAGATGAGCATCAGTCTTGATGTTACTGAGGAAGCCATATCATATCTGGCTAAGAACGGATTTGATAAAAATTATGGTGCAAGACCTATAAGGAGAGCGATACAGACTCATATTGAGGATGAACTTGCAGACAGGGTTTTAGATGGAACGGTAAAACCGGGCGACACTGTTCGTATTGACTGCAAGGATGATAAGATTGTTATTTTAAAAAAATAATTTAGTTATGAACTGCTGTCAGACGCTGCGTTGCAGCTTTTGTTTTATTCATTACGTGGATGAAAGGCTATTCTACCAAGTAAGTAACAGAAAGTAAAACAAGCAAGCTTGAATACTTTCTGTTACTTACTTGGCTGAACTGTTACTATCTTTTAATAAAAATGTGGCATTATTTTTTGAAATATGATAAAATTTATATAATAAACGTCAAGAAAATGATAGGGGGTCTGAAAGGATTTCCTATCATTTAAATAACTTATTAAATAAATAACTAATACAAAATAAAACATAGGAGGAAGGATCATGGCTGTAGTAAAAGAGTTAATTCGTAAGGAAGGTGACGGAACATTAAGTTTCGGTAACTTCGAACTTGATTCAAAGCAGAAGTTATCTGATTTTGAGTATGAAGGGGATTTATATAAGGTTAAGACTTTTAAGGAGATTACAAAGCTTGAAAAGAACGGACTTTTCGTGTATGAATCAGTACCGGGAACAGCAGTGACAGGCATGAAAGCAACAGAAGATGCAATCGGATTTAATGTAGAAGGATGGGAGGATTCATCTATTACACTTGAGCTTGAACCAGATACAGAGTATAAGGTTTTAGTTGATGGAACCAATATCGGCAAGATGAAGACAAATCTTGCAGGAAAGCTTGTACTCAGCGTAGAAATTAATCCGGGTCAGGTTTTAAATGTTCAGGTAGATAAGATCTGATATGACAAAAGTTAAAAAAAAGATGACATTCTTCTGTAAAGAATGTGGTTTTGAATCACCAAAGTGGCTTGGACAGTGTCCCGGATGTCATGAGTGGGATTCATTTGTTGAAGCTCCGGCTGCAAGTAATGCAAAGGGTGTGGGAAAGCCAGTAGCAGGTAAAGAAAAAACTCACATTCCTTCAAAGCTTTCAGAGGTTAAGTCAGACGAGGAAGAGCGAATTGTTACTGGGATTGGTGAGCTTGACAGAGTACTTGGAGGAGGAATAGTGGTTGGTTCTCTTGTACTTGTAGGCGGCGATCCCGGAATAGGTAAATCAACACTTCTTTTACAGATGTGCAGGCTTCTTGCAGCTGCCGGAAGAAAAGTTTTATATGTATCAGGAGAAGAATCACCAAAGCAGATAAAGATGCGAGCCATGCGTCTTGGTGAATTTGAAAAGGATTTGCTTATTTTATGTGAGACTGATCTGGATGTTATAGCTGAGTCTGTAGAAAATGAAAGGCCGGATGTTGTAATAATTGATTCAATTCAGACAATGTATCGTGAAGAAGTTGGCTCGGCACCGGGAAGTATAAGTCAGGTAAGGGAGGCTACAAGTATACTTATGCGTGTAGCAAAGAATCTCCCGGTATCTGTTTTTATAGTAGGTCATGTGACAAAAGAGGGCGTTGTGGCAGGTCCCAGGGTTCTTGAGCATATGGTAGATACAGTTCTTTACTTTGAAGGTGATGGAGGCGCATCCTACAGATTTCTTCGTGGTGTAAAAAACAGATTCGGGTCCACCGATGAGATAGGTGTATTCGAGATGAGGAGCGATGGTCTTCATGAAGTTCTTAATCCTTCGGAATATATGCTTCAGGGAAAGCCTGAGAATGAACCCGGTTCTGTAGTTGCATGTTCATTGGAAGGAACAAGACCGATTCTTGTTGAAGTTCAGGCTCTTGTATGTCAGACAAACTTTAATCTTCCCAGAAGAACATCTGCGGGAACAGATTATAACAGAGTTAATCTTCTGATGGCGGTAATAGAAAAACGTCTTGGTATCCGCATGGGAGACTGTGACGCATATATCAATGTAGCCGGCGGAATGAGGATAAATGAACCTGCGCTTGATCTTGGAATCGTAGCTGCGTTATTATCAAGTTATAAGAATGTGGCGATGGACAGTCATACCATATGCTTTGGTGAAGTTGGACTTGTAGGTGAGATAAGAGCAGTAAATCTTGCAGAACAGAGAGTAATGGAAGCTGCCAAACTGGGATATAAAAGATGTATAATGCCTAGTGTGAATGCAAAGACATTACAGATAGATGAAAGCATACTTAATGGTATGAAGATAGTAGGTATAAAAAGCGTGCATGAATTGCTGGAGGTGATGTGATGGGGTTGAGAGAGACGGAAGAGTCTACAGCAGATATTTTGGAAAGAATGGAGAATACATTAAATAATCTTGAGCAGATGTCATTTGACTCAATAAATATTACTGATCGTCTTGTTACTCTTATAAGTAATGCAAGAGAACTTGTACTGGTTATGAATGAGGGTAATATTGAAGAAAGAGATAATGCATTCAAGGAAATGAGCAAGATACTGGACAAGCTCTTAGATACCGCATTCATCGTTAATAATGTATCTCACGAACTTGAAAATGAAACTGTATATCAGAGAGAATCAGTTGAAAATATACGTCAGATTGTAGACTTCTTATATGATATGAATGACAGTGAATTATTATAATAAATTGCACAAGCTTACTTTTCGTGCCGAATGAGGTTTTATGTTCTAGAGAAAATCACCCCTTCTTTTTAAAGAAGGGGTGATTTTCTCTAGAGAGTATTTTAGTACTATCTTTTTCGGGAAAGAACGCTTACCCGTTTTTTATTATTCCGGCTTTTTTCTTGGGGGCTTTGGTCCCATATACTGATAGAAGTATGTCTTCATCATACCATTATATATTTTGCGGTTTTTATCGGCCTTCTTACCGATGTATCTTTCGGCATCTTCGTATGCTGTTATAAGGTACATTGACCAGCTGTCAAGGTTTCTGTACGCCTTACCAATATCTTTATACAATGAAGGCATTTCGTCAGGGCTGTCAAGTCTTTGGCCATAAGGCGGATTAGTTATGATAAAACCGTATTTTTTTCTATGACTTAATTCCTGAAGGGGCCTTTGCTGGAAGTGAATAAGATGATCAACCTCAGCATTTCTTGCATTTCCCATAGCTGCTTTAATTGCATCACCGCTTATGTCGTAGCCCTGTATATCCATATCAACATCTCTTATAATCATATCCTCAGCTTCATCTATAGCATCATACCATTTATTCTTCGGTATAAGGTGAGTCCATTTCTCAGATATAAAAGATCTGTTCATTCCAGGTGCTATATTGGCACCAATCATAGCTGCTTCAATAGGAAAAGTTCCGCTTCCACAGAAAGGATCAACTAAAATCCTGTCCTTATTCCATGGGGTAAGCATAATAAGTGCCGCCGCAAGCGTTTCTGTAATAGGTGCTTTGACAGTTGCAAGTCTGTATCCACGTTTATGAAGTGAATCTCCTGATGTATCAAGTCCAACTACAACTTCATCTTTCATAATGGTAACACGTACAGGAAAGCTTTCTCCGTCCTCCTGAAACCAGTTTATATTGTATTTGGATTTAAGTCTTTCGACCATAGCTTTTTTCATGATAGACTGTATATCGGAAGGACTGAATAATTTACTCTTTATGGATGTTGCTTTCGCAACCCAGAACTTTCCGTTCTCAGGGATAAATTGTTCCCATGGAAGAGACTTTGTTCCTTCAAAAAGTTCATCAAATGTAGTTGCTTTAAAGCTTCCTACCTTTAAAAGTATACGTTCTGTAGTTCTAAGAAATATATTGGCGCGACAAATAGCGTCACTGTCGCCGGTAAAAGTGACTTTACCATCTTCTACTTTCACAATCTCATATCCAAGCCTTGTGATTTCTTTTTTCAGTACAGCCTCAAGTCCAAAGTGACAAGGCGCAATAAATTCATATTTACCCAAAATAAACCTCCGTTTTAGTGTATGCTCTCACAAGATCAGGCACAAAGAGATTCCGAGAGAACATGCGTTGTTATTTATAAAGTTACAGTTTTCACCTGACATTTTCTACATTATAAATAAAAATTCCAGATATGGCAAATAATGAAAAGGCGGAATATTACGGTAAACAACAATTTGTGAACTGTAACACAATTTAATCATAGCGTTGACAAATCTACCCAAGGAAATATAATTATATTGGAGATAAAGGGGATTCTGTTACTGATATGATGGAAAGGATAATCTTATGAAAAATTTAGTTACCTATATAAAAGAGTATAGTAAGGAATGTGTTCTCGGACCGCTTTTTAAGCTGTTAGAGGCGTGTTTTGATCTTATCGTGCCTCTAGTTATGGCGGGAATCATAGATAATGGTATTGCAGGTAATGACAAGGGATATGTTTTCAGATTCGGAGGCGTTTTAGTTCTTCTTGCAATAGTTGGCCTGACATGTTCCATTACCGCGCAGTACTTTGCGGCTAAGGCAGCAGTAGGATTTGCAGCAAATGTACGTCATGCACTTTTTGCACATATCGAATCGCTGTCATATTCAGAGATGGATACGATAGGTACATCTACACTTATAACGAGAATGACAAGCGATATCAATCAGATGCAGTCCGGAGTCAATATGGCATTAAGATTGTTTCTGCGTTCGCCATTTATAGTATTTGGTGCGGCAATAATGGCATTTACAATTGATGTCAAGGCTGCACTTATATTTGTGGTAGTTATACCACTTCTTGCAATAGTTGTATATGGGATAATGTTTATAAGCATGCCTATGTACAAGCGTGTTCAGGCAGAACTTGATAAGGTCCTTGGGCGTACAAGGCAGAATCTAACAGGTGTAAGAGTTATAAGGGCATTCAATAAAGAAGATAGTGAGAAGAAAAATTTCTGTGAAGAAAATCAAGAACTTACAAGACTTCAGATGCTTGTTGGTCGTATCTCAGCGCTGACCAATCCTGTGACATACGTCATGATAAATGTTGCACTAGTTGTTCTTTTATGGGTAGGTGCTATAAGAATAAATGCAGGAAGTCTTACACAAGGACAGGTTGTTGCGCTCATCAATTACATGTCACAGATTCTTGTTGAATTAATAAAACTTGCCAATACTATTGTTCTTTCAACAAAAGCCGTAGCATGTGCCAACCGCGTAAGCAGTGTTTTTGATATAAAATCATCACTTACAAGTGGTGATGACAATGAAAAAGAAGCAGTAATGCTAAGTAAAGATGAATCATCAGGGGGAGTTTCTGTATGCTTTAAACACGTCAGCATGAAATATGCCGGAGCCGGCGAAGAGTCGCTTAATGACATTGATTTCAAGGCGGAAGCAGGAAGTACGATAGGTGTTATCGGCGGAACAGGTTCAGGTAAGTCTTCATTGGTCAATCTTATTCCTCGTTTCTATGATGTATCAGAAGGTCAGGTACTTGTAGATGGAAGGGATGTAAGAGAATATGACCTTACGGAACTTAGAGAAAGGATTGGTGTAGTTCCACAGAAAGCTGTTTTATTTCATGGTACTATACGTGAAAATATATGCTGGGGAAATAATGATGCAACAGATGAGGAGATAATAAAGGCTCTCAGGTCAGCGCAGGCCCTCGAGGTAGTAGCCGGTAAAGAGGGAAAACTTGATTATATGATAGAGCAGGGAGGACGTAATCTTTCAGGAGGTCAGAGACAGCGACTTACAATTGCAAGAGCGCTTGTAAGAAAGCCGTCAATCCTTATACTTGATGACAGTTCTTCAGCACTCGACTTTGCAACAGATGCAAAGCTTAGAAAGTCACTTCAGGAACTTGATTATAAGCCTACTGTATTTATAGTGTCTCAAAGAACATCATCAATACAGCATGCAGATATGATTCTTGTACTTGATGATGGTAAACTTGTAGGCAAAGGAACTCACGAAGAACTTGTACAGAACTGTGATGTATATAAAGAGATTTACATGTCACAATTCAAAGGCGAGGGTAAGGAGGCGGATGCATAATGGATTCAGAAAAAAAGTCACAGAGTGAAACAATTAAATCCGTTTTGAAGTATATCAAAAAGTATTATTTTTATATTGCGTTATCACTTATATTTGCTGCTGTTACTGTTGTCCTTACGCTTTATCTTCCTATACTTACAGGTAATGCCGTAGATTTTATGATAGATAAAGGCAGGGTTGATTTTAAATCACTTACAGTACTTATAAGAAATATGGCTGTTATAATTGCTGTTACGGGACTGGCACAGTGGATAATGAATATATGTAACAATAAAATCACCTACAATGTTGTGCGTGATTTAAGAAAGGATGCATTTGAGAAGATACAGATACTTCCTTTAAAGTATCTTGATGCACATGCCTCAGGTGATATTGTAAGCAGGGTGATTGCCGATGCAGATCAGTTTGCCGATGGACTTCTTATGGGATTTACACAGGCGTTTACAGGTATTCTTACCATACTGGGAACACTTGTATTTATGATAAAGATAAATTTATGGATTACACTTGTTGTAGTTCTTGTTACACCACTTTCATTCTTTGTAGCAGGTTTTATAGCTAGAAAGACTTATACAATGTTCCAGCTTCAGTCAGCGGCAAGAGGTGAGCAGACGGCGCTTATCGACGAGATGATAGGCAATCAGAAGGTTGTACAGGCGTACAGCCATGAAGATGAGACTCTTGAAAAGTTTGATGATATAAATGAAAAACTTAGGAAATATTCTCTTAGAGCTACATTTTTCTCATCAACAACAAATCCGGCTACGAGATTTGTTAATAACCTCGTATATGCAGGTGTAGGAGTTGTCGGCGCGGTATTTGCCATTAACGGATATCTTACTGTAGGCCAGCTTTCATGCTTTCTTAGTTATGCTAACCAGTACACCAAACCATTTAACGAAATATCAGGTGTAATTACGGAACTTCAGAATGCACTTGCATGTGCTGCAAGACTTATAAAACTCATAGACGAAGAACCACAGATACCTGACAGTCAGGATGCTAAAGTCCTTGAAAATGCAAAGGGAGAAGTTACTCTTACTGATGTAGCATTTTCATATGTACCTGATAAAGAACTTATTACAGACTTTAATCTGTCAGTAAAGCCGGGGCAGAGAGTAGCGATAGTTGGTCCTACAGGTTG
>JALERT010000121.1 GCA_022764445.1 Lachnospiraceae bacterium
CCGCCTCTCTTGTTTTTATTTTCTTAGGCTGCTAACTTCTTCCCAAAATTAGTCTTGCTTAAGACAAATATATGATAGCAGAAAAATACCCCAATATTTTTGAGTTGTAAAAAACTATATAGATTTTTGTAAAAATTTACAGTTTTTACGTAGAAAGTTACAGTTCACTGTAACCGTAGAAAAGGTTAGAATAATGTTTATCCCCTAACTTTTTGATTATAATAAAAATATGTGATACTATATCTTCAAAAGCCTAATCGAAAGGATAAGTGATTATGAAAGACCATTTTATAAAGGTTGCCGCACTGACACCAGACATACGTGTGGGTGACACTGATTTTAATACTGACAATATAATTGATGGGATGAAAAAAGCCGCAGGCGAAGGAGTAAAGTTGGCTGTATTTCCTGAACTCTGTATAACAGGATATACATGCAGTGATTTATTTTTACAGGATATTCTTCTTAAAGAATCCCTTAACAGCTTAAAGCGAATTATATCTGCATCTGTTAATATGGATATGATTACTATCGTAGGACTTCCTTTTATGTATAAAGGAAATCTTTATAACATTGCGGCAATAGTACATGCCGGGGAACTTCTTGGTATAGTTCCAAAAATGCACATTCCTAATTATTCTGAATTTTATGAAGCACGTCACTTTACGGCAGGACATGACGAGGTTGTATATATAGATATACCTGAACTTGGAGATTACGGAGAGGCTGTAAGCTTTGGTTCAAAACTACTTTTTGAAGCGTCCAACATGCCTGAACTTGTTATCGGTATAGATATCTGTGAAGATTTATGGATGCCTGTCCCACCATCATGTTATCACGCTATGGCTTCGGCTACAGTCATAGCAAATCTTTCTGCAAGTGATGAAACAACAGGAAAAGACATATACAGAAGAGAACTTGTGCGTAACCAGTCCGCACGTCTTATCTGCGGCTATATATATGCAGATGCGGGCGAAGGTGAATCTTCTACAGATCTTGTATTTAGTGGACACAATCTAATTGCAGAGAACGGAAGTGTACTAGCTGAAACTAAGCGTTTTACCAATGAAATGATTATAAGCGAAATCGATCTTGGCAAACTTACATCAGAAAGACGACGTATGACTACATTTAATGTTACTCCTCCTGAAGAAGCAGGTTATGAGGTGATCTATTTTACATTTTCTGATATTACAGAAACAAAGCTGACACGAAAATACGAAAAGACACCTTTTGTACCTAATAGCATAGACGACCGAAATAGAAGATGTGACGAAATACTTAACATACAGGCGATGGGACTTAAGAAAAGACTTATCCATACAGGCTGTAAAAGTGCTGTTATCGGTATATCAGGCGGTCTTGATTCTACACTTGCGCTTCTTGTTACTGCTAAAGCATTTGATATGGCAGGACTTGACAGAAGCGGGATACAGGCTATAACTATGCCTTGCTTTGGTACAACAGACAGAACTTATCAAAATGCATGTACACTCACACAGAAACTTGGTGCAACACTAAAAGAAGTTCCAATCCATGAAGCAGTTAATCTTCACTTCCGTGACATAGGCCACGATAAAGATGTTCACGACGTTACTTATGAAAACAGCCAGGCAAGACAGCGTACTCTTATCCTTATGAATATCGCTAACCAGTCAAACGGAATGGTTATAGGAACAGGTGATATGTCAGAGCTTGCTCTCGGCTGGGCAACATACAACGGAGATCATATGTCCATGTATGGCGTAAACTGCTCTGTACCAAAAACACTTGTCCGATATCTGGTACTTTACTATGCCGAGACAACTACAGATAAAGAACTGAAAGACGTTCTTATGGACATACTTGATACACCTGTAAGTCCGGAACTTCTTCCTCCTAAAGACGGTAAGATTTCACAGAAAACAGAAGACCTCGTCGGTCCTTACGAACTTCACGACTTCTTCTTATACTATATGATGCGATTTGGTTATACTCCTTCCAAGATATACCGTCTTGCAAAGTATACATTTGCTGATGAATACGACGATGAAACGATATACAAATGGCTTCGCAAATTCTACTGGAGATTCTTCTCACAGCAGTTTAAGCGTTCATGCCTGCCTGACGGACCAAAAGTCGGAAGCGTTGCACTTTCACCAAGGGGAGACTGGCGTATGCCTAGCGATGCCGCTGTATCTATATGGATGAAAGAACTTGATAATTTAAACCCAGCACAACAATAAACTTTATAGGCACAATTCCAACAACACTCGATGTCGGCTTCAGGCGACACTCACACCTATATATCCTTATAAAACTTATAAAAAGCACAGCAGTACGAATTAAATTCCTGTTGTGCTTTTTATTTCTTTTAATATATTATCTTTCCAAACACCTGTCCTTATATGCGTACACATTTACCAAGTCCAAATGAATAAATAATTTTTTCCGATACCTCTTTACCGGTTATACTTTCTAACGCTCTTGCGTAATAATTTAACTGTGACTCATATCTTTTTACAAGTTCATCTTCCTTGCCTTTTTCTATATAATCCGTCTTATAATCAACAAGTACAAGCTTACCGTCTTCCTCAAAAAATGCATCTATTATACCCTGCATCATAACTATCTCATCACACGAATCATCTAATTCAGGATATAGTTCAGCTGCCGGTATACCAAGCATAAACGGTTGTTCTCTTTTAAGCTTTCCATTAAGCGATGCATTTTTCATTCTCTCAAAGAGTTTGTTTTTACTAAACCACTCAAATCTGCCAGTGTCAAGCAGCCCTGCTTCTTCATCACTCATATATCCCTTCTGTACAAGAGAATTAATAAGCTCTCTAAAATCATAATCTTCATCAATATCTTCATATGGGAGATGCTCCATAACAAGATGATAAAGAGTACCCTTTTCTGCTCCTGTGGCAACCTCCTTTTCTTTCATAAAAGATGGTCTTGGTGCTTCATATACTTTTTCTTCCATATACTCAGGCTCATCAATATAATCCTCAGAAAGCTTTTTCACTTTCTGCATAGACATTCTTTTTAATTCTGATACAGATATTTTAACCGGTAAGTTCTGCATTGCTTCATATGGATACTGATACGATTTACTTTGATGTATTTCATCATACATATCTTTATCATAAATCTTATCGCAGTCCCATTCTAGAAGCTGTGTCATACTATCCATGCTTTCCCTTAGGCTATCCATTTCTTCCCCGACTATATCATTTTTGCTTATAACAGATAGATTAAATAACTTCCCATCTTCCCTTTCACTCAATACTGCCGGTATAATCCAGTCAAAATAAGTTTGTGCGCCAAGAAGCATTTCCATATCAATTCTTCTGCTCTTATTTAACCAGCCTTCCATCTTTTTTTCCGTATTAGCTGCAGTTCCTGTAATTATAAGCTTTTCTTCTGCTCTCGTAAGTGCCACATATAATATTCTTATTTCTTCTGCATAAGTATTTCTTTTAATCTGATTGGCAAGGAACTTTTTTATTAATGTCGGCTGTTTGATACGGCTTTCAAGATCTATAAAGTCCGCACCTATACCATAATCAGCATCAATTATTGTACTCTTTCTGGCATCCGTAAGATTAAACTTTTTGCCCATGCCCGCTACAAATACAATTGGAAACTGAAGTCCCTTACTTTTATGAATACTCATTATACGGACTGCATTTGTATTTTCTCCTGTAACGGATGCTTCTCCAAAGTCGATATTGGATTTACGCAGACTTTCTATATAATGAGTAAATGCAAATATTCCCTGATGGCCATTCTCTGCAAATTCAAGTGACTGCTGCAAAAGTATATCAAGGTTGGCAGCTCTTTTCTCTCCGGCAGGCATTGCTGACATAATATCATAATATCCCGTTTCTTTATATATACGCTGTAAAAGTTCATATACAGATAATGTCAGCGACTGCTTATGGTATTTATCTATCATACTGCAGAATTTTTCAGTTTTATCATGAAGATTTTTAATACCTTCCTCATCCAGCGGAAGCATGTCCCAATATACAGACATATCTTCTTCACATTCCTGACCGTATTTTAAGATAAGCATAAGGCAGTCCCAATAATTTAACGTACGAGGAAGTATTCCTATACATGCCATCTCTTCATCACTAAAACCTCCTAGAACAGATCTTAATACTGCTGCCAAAGGAATATCCTGTCTGGGATTATCTATTATACGTAAAAGATCAAGTATTGTTGCAACTTCAAGACTTGAAAAATATCCTGTCTTTGTATCAGAGTATGCCGGAATCCCCATATCTGTAAGCGTCTCTATAAACTCCTCCGACCACCCACTGACACTTCTCAGAAGAATTACTATATCTCTGTATTCAGCCCGGTGATAACCTGATTTTCCACTTACATAAAGAGGATCTTCTCCCTGCACCATTTCTTTTATCTTATTTCCTATGGCAGCCGCTTCAAGAGTTCTCTTCTCTATCGTCTCATCATCTTCACTCTTCTGTTCTATTACAATTACATCAGTAGAATCCGATATCTTATACTCACATTCATCATATTTTTTCCCAGGTACAAGACTTGCCGCATCATCATATTCTATTCCACCTACACATTTTTGCATTATATTCCTAAAAATGAAATTGGCACTGTCAAGAACAATTTTTCTGCTTCTGAAATTCTGCTTAAGATCTATTCTCTGACACTTACTTTCTTCTGTACTGTAAGTATTATATTTGTTCATAAAAAGCTCTGGTCTTGCAAGTCTGAACTGATATATACTCTGCTTTACATCTCCTACCATAAATAAATACGGCTTACTTTCCGGACCTCTTGAAATACTTGTAAGTATAAGCTCCTGCACGAAGTTGCTATCCTGATACTCATCAGTCATTATCTCTTCATAATACTCCTGAAGTTCTTTAGCTACAGAACTTGGCAAAACCTTATTACCATCCTTAGTCACAAGAATGTCGAGTGCAAAATGCTCCATATCTGAAAAATCAAGTATTCCGTCGTCACGCTTTTTTTGTGCAAATACATCTGCAAACTCTATAGTCAGATTAACAAGCTGTTGTATAACAGGTGACATTATCTTTATATCCTTAAGCATCTCATCAGGTGACTGAAAGAAAAAGCTTTCTTTAAGATTCTCTATACTCTTTTTATATTTATCCCTGATTGCTTTTGCTTCTTCTCTTTTTTCCGGATCTACCGATGCATCTTTTTTTGCAGGAAGTCTTGCCGGATTATATCTGTAAAAAGCTTCAAACTGTTCACTATATGTAGAAGCATTTACCATCTCTTTTATCTGGCTTATATCAGATTCGACTGCTTCTTTATACTGTCCCGGTCCATCACTTTCATTACATTTCTCCAAAACTTCCTGTGCCATACTAAGATAAACTTCAACCATTTCATGAGTATATGAAACAAGCTCTTTCATCCACGAAGACTCTTCAAGTTCTTCTACGCTCTTACACTTGTACATATCACCACAGCTTTTTAACCACTCCATAGGCCACGGATAACTCATAGATATATCAAATAGTTTAAGTACAAGTTCTTCAATATTGCTGTCTGTCCTGCCTGGAGACATAACATCGGCAAACGCCACAAATGCTTCATACTCTTCTCCAGTCTGGGAGTATTTTTCTTCGATAAGTTTTTCGAGAATTTCATTTTTAATAATAGAAAGATCATTCTCATCTGCCACTTTAAATGATGGATCTAAATCAATTACATAAAAGTAATTTCTTATTATACTCTGGCAAAAACTGTCGATAGTTGTAATCTGTGAATTATGAAGAAGTGTCACCTGTCTCTGAATATGTTCATCATCCGGATTTTCTACAAGTTTATCCTCCAGCGCCTCTAAAACTCTCCCTTTCATCTCTGCTGCTGCAGCTCTTGTAAATGTAACTACAAGCAGCCTGTCTATATCTACCGGCTTTTCCTTATTGCTTATAATATCTATTATTCTTTCTACTAAAACTGCCGTCTTTCCTGAGCCTGCTGCTGCAGATACAAGTATATTTCTGTCTCTAAGCTCTATAACTTTTTTCTGATCTGCAGTCCATCCTGTTTTTCCCATCTCTGTACCTCTTTCTATCTGTGACTGAGTAAATATTTACATAATATGGCGTTTTCCATGTGTAAATTATATTGTTCCGTTACTGTGACACCATATGTATATATAGCAACATTATTCCTGCTTATTATTATCTTCTGAACTAATCAAATTCAATACATCATCGTCTGTAAGCTTCTTAAGACTCCTGTATACATTTCCCGGGATTCTTACATCAAACCTGCATACATCTTTATATGAGCAGTAATCACACGCTGTCGTCATAGAAGAATCATCTTTCTTATACGGATTAATTTCCGTCTTTCCATTTTTTATCTCTCCCGCCATCTTCGAGATATTTTTCCTTGTATAATTTATAATATCCTCAAACTGCTTTGTCTGAACGGTAGATGAATTTTTCTTGAGATTACCATTCTTGTCTGTTTCAAAAGGAGCTACCACCGATTTTGTTTTTATAGGAAGCTCTCCTGATGGCGTAGCAAAATTACTGTCTATTGAAGGAAGTACAGGATCATCCTCATTAACCATTCCCTCCATCCTAAGCTTCTTAAGAATATTTTCTGATATCTTATCAGGATCAATCTTTCCCTCAAGCAAAGGATCGTCAATATTGTAGTAAAATACACCAGCAGGAATAATTAGTTTTTTGCCTGATTTTTTTTGTGTATGATTCTTAGCTGCTTCAAGATATATTACAAGCTGCATCTGAAGACCATAATACATATCTGAAAGAGAAAGTTCCTTCTTACCGGTCTTATAATCAACTATACTTACATATGACTTATCATTTTCTGTCATCATATCTATTCTGTCAACCTTGCCAATAAGGTGCATAACACCTTCTTCTTTCTCCACCACATCAAAACTAAGCTCACTTGTCACAGTATCAAACTTTCCAAGCTTCATCTGTTCCGTTATAGCCCATACAGTTCTGTTCATAAGCTTCTTAAGTCGGGTAATCATATACTCATCACGTTTTGTATCATGCAGTAGTCCGTTTTTATATCCTTCTACGGCAGCCTCGAGACACTCCCACGATTTTTTCTTCTGAGTTTCCTCATCAATATCTTCCCACTTCTGACCATTTTCAAGAAGTTTCTTTGTATATATTTCAAGAGCCTTATGGACGATATTTCCTATATCAAAGAATTCAACCTTTCGCTCTGCACGTTCCTCAAGTTTAAGACCATATTGCATGAAATAAGAAAATGCACATGCAGAATATCTTTCAAGCTGCGATGTACTTCCTTTTATTATCTCCCCATAAAGACCTTCTGCAGCCGCCTTCGATATCTGGCTTTTTCCTTCCCTGTAAAATGCAGCTCCAACAAGTTTCTGAGTCATCTCTTTATCATCACTCTGAACATAATATTTATATAATTCCTGCCACTTGCTGTCACTGTAATCCTTATCTCTAAGACCACGTATCAGATATTTTTTTCCCATATCATCAGAAAGAATATGTGTTGTATCCTTCCTTGCTTCTTCTATAGATACAGACATTTTCGGAAATAACCTCTTTATCCTGTCAACTATATAAGACGGACTTTTTGCTTTACCGTCATTACCCGTAACACAATATGTTATATAAAGGTGATTTGACGGCTTTGCCATATTAAGATAAAGATAAAACTGCTCCGTATATACTTCTTCTCTCGGTGTAGGTGCAAGTTCATAATCTTCCTCTGAAAGAAAAATTCTCTCTGCCTCAGAAAGTATTCCACCTGCATTTCCTGACTTTGGAATATTACCATCATTTACACCAATGAAGAAAAGATATTTTATATCAGATAAACGTGTTCTCGATATATCGCCTGCAAGTATCTGGTCAACTCCCGGTGGAATAAGACCTATACGAGCCTCGGAAAAACCTACATCGATAATCTCCTTAAATTCCGCAAGGTTCATACTTTCATCACCAAGAAGTTCTACAAGACGGTCAAGTACATCAATAACTATTCCATATATCTGTTCATATTCTCTTGCAAGTTCCGGCTCATCATTTTCTGAAAACTTCTCTGCCTTTGTCATAATATCAGCATAAAAGTTCTGTGACTCCATATACTCACACAGACTTTGGCAGTATTCTCTTACGGTGTGTTTTCCTCTTGCTATTTTTTCATATAGTTTTCCGAACTTTTCATATCCGCTTTCTCTTACATAATTAAGCTGTTCATTCACATACTCTAAAGCCTGATCCGTCATATGATTAAACACATACGAACATTCCCACTCCTCTGTCCATTTTTTATGACCTCTTATTCCGGTGGCAAGCAAAAAGTTATCAGCAAGTGACATCTGCTCCTCAGTAATCCATGAAAAGCTTCCTTTAAGATATTTCATTACATCTTCATATGAAAAGTCCTTTATCAGGATATCTAAAAGAGAATCTATCGTCATAACAAAAGGATTGGCAAGGACGCTCTTTTTCTGATCTATAAAGCATGGAAGCTTAGCCTCTTCCATTGCAGATTTAACAAGCATTCCATACTCCTCAAGATTTCCCGCAACTATTGCGATATCCTTATATCTGCAGTTACCATCACGCAAGAGTTCACCTATCTTCTCAACTACAAAACTAACCTCATTCTCCGGCTGTTTAAGCTCATGTATGCTTATATCATTCTGTTCTTTATCATAAGTTTTTAGTGGATATCTAAATATATTTTTTTCGAGAAATGACAATGATTCTGACTCTGCGAAACGGCTTTCCTCATCTTTTAAGCCTGTCCATATTTCAGGACATATTTCAACAGAATTTTCTTCGGCAATCTTACGCAGATGATATATCATATTTTGACTCATATAAAAAAGCTGATGCTTTGCACCACGTTTCCATATATTCTGACCTTTATCAATCGTAACCGTCACAAAGACTTCATCTGCCACATTCATCAATTTATTTATCAGTTTATACTGAAGGGGAGTAAATCCCGTAAACCCATCAAGACATATAACACTATTTTTAAGGATTTCAGACTGTGGAACAACTTCTGACAAAACTGACAGAACCTCTTCAGACGTTATATAATTATCCTTAATATAACCTGTAAAGACCTTATACGCAGTATAAATATCCTTTAACTTCTGATCAAGTACAGGTTTTTTAGCCGATGCTTCAATCATATTTAATATCATTTCTTCATCAGCACCATACTGAATAAGCTCTGACAAAAAAGACTTTATCTCTGAGATATAACCTTTTTTATTAATATTTCTTCCAAAGTATACAAGGTTTTCCTTATTGTCTGATAATACCTTTTTTAAAATCATAGTCTTACCAAGATCATCAAGTACAGGCTTTCCTGCTGCCCCCGTTTCTGAAAAAACTCTGAAAGCAAGCCTCAAAAAACTCTGTACATCTATATTCATAATTCCATGATTTTTACTAAGTCTGACAAGCTCCTTCTGAGTTGCCATTGTAAACTGTTCAGGTACAATCATTATATATTCTTTATCCGGATTTGCCTCAGCAGCTTCAAGTAACATATGCTGTACATAATATGTCTTTCCTCTTCCTGCACCACCCAAAACAAATTGTAATGACATACTTGTCCTCCTTGTCGTATATTCTTTACTTCTTATATGTTTTTACGAGCCACTTACCCTGCTCTGTAAGATCTGAACTTTTAAATCCAAATGTCTTTTTACAATTAGGTTTAAGTAAAGATGTACTTTCTGCCTTATTTGAAAGACTCCAGCAAACATATCCCATATTGTAACTTTTCATAAGTTTAATCCATTTATTAGCAGATTTAAAGTCATATGCACCATTTCCACTGGCATCACATGTACCAAATTCCGTACATATTACAGGCAGCTTTTTTGCATGAGCTGTTTTAAGTTTTTTCATATTCCAGTCCTTGTGAGTTGCTGAATAAAAATGTATAGAATACATAATATTGCTGTAACCCTTTATAGGACTCTTAGCAGCTATATCAACATCCTGTGACCATGTTGGTGTTCCTACTATTATAATTGATTTTTTATTATACTTTCGTATAACTTTTATAACCTTTACCGCATACGATTTTATATCCGACCACTTTGTATCGCCATTTGGTTCATTACAAATCTCATAAAGCACGTTATCATATTTCTTATATTTTGAACAAACCGTTTTGAAAAATCCAAGTGCTTTTTTTTCATATTTTTTAGGTGTTTTATCATTAAGTACATGCCAGTCAATTATTACATACATTCCAAGCTTTTTTGCAGCCTTAACACCGGTATCAATGATTTCAAGGAGTTTTTTTCTTCCTGCTGCATCTGTAACACAATATCCGTTGTAATCCTGGGTATACATAGCAAGACGAACTGTATTCACGCCCCAGTTATCACGTATCGTCTTAAAAGCTTTTTCATTTACATATGGAAATCCTACATCCCAGTTTATTCCATGTGAACTTACTCCCTTTAGGATTACTTTCTTTCCATGCTTGTCTACTATATTAGTTCCTTTTACCGAAAGCTGTCCATGTTTTTGGACAAATGATGCCGCACTGGCGCTTTTTACTGCTTCCTTATCAATATAGGGAATTTCCACCCCTGCTATATTAATTATAAGTACCAGCGCAAGCAGCATAAATAATTTTGATTTTCTTTTCATAACGATTTTCTCCTCTGTTATTTTTTATCAGGCACCTTATTTTCCTTCATAACATCCTTTACCTTTTCCAGTACAAGTTTTTCTGTATACTGTGATTCTTTTGATAAAACAACTTCATCTACTGAGACACCGGATGCGAGCTGTTTTGAAATATTATTTACCGAAGGCTTCATAAGAGGGTACATTGCAGATACACTGTCATCGAGATTAACCACTTTAACTGACTTAACTCTATCCTCATCAAGTGTCACCTGAAGTTCTACTCTGCTCTCACCAATCGTAAGTTCTTCATTATATATACCTGCTTCATATATCGCATCGCTCTTATCTGCATGATCTGATTTCTTAGAGTCACTTCCTGATGGCCAAAACATAAAGAAAAGAAGAATCAGCAGTAAAATTCCAAGTCCGACAAATATAGCTGTGTATACAATTTCTCTTGCCTGTAAGATAACTATCTTAGTTTTTGACATATCAACCATATTCTCCATTTAACTGTAATTTTTTTATATATTATATTTATATTAATGAAGAAATGATTATAGAACATATAGTTTATCTCTATTATTAATTCGGCACCATATATTTAGTATATCAATCTAATTTGATAAAGCAAGATACATTTGAATGAAAAAAGTCATGAAACCATTGTCCCGATTACCTGGCTTAAACTAATAATAAGCGATGTAATCAGAAACTATAATTCCATGACTCTTTATAATATTATGATGTAAGTATTAAAATATAGTTTTAAAAATAACATCATATTATTTTATTTTCACTAAGTATTTACTGTTTTGAAACAGTAGCACATTGTCCAAAAATCTGGTGCTTATATTTTGCAAGTGCACGTAAAAGAACCGTTCCCAGTATACAGCATGATATTACTTCACCTACGCATACAGTTGCCATATTGAATAATATAGTAACATTAACACCTTTAAATATAACATCAGGTACACCATATACATATACAAGAATTAGTGGTACAATAATCGTATTTGAAATAACAGGTGGAAGTGTTAATGCGAACTTATGATTTCTAAGTAAATATGTTCCGCATGCACCTAAAAGAGTTGCAATACTGCCGAATATTATATCCGGTACAGCACATCCTGTAATAAGATTGGATATAAAGCATCCTAATGTAACCCCCGGTATAGCAGCCGGTGTAAAATACGGTAATACTGTTAACGCTTCTGAGAATCTGATCTGGATAGTTCCTGATGCAAGACCAAATGCATTGGTAATGTAAGTCAGAACGACATAGACTGCAGCTATCATAGCTGCCTGAGTGATAAATAAGATTTTTTTGTTATTCATGTTTTTCTCCTTTAGTTTTGTTTTACGAGTGGAAGGTCTCGAACACTCGAAGTTAATGGTTAACTGTGTTAAACATAAATATTATGATTTAACAACTAAATCAATATATCATGCCATAACAAAAAAATCAATATTTTATTAAATGACTTATTATTACCATCTTTTAACTATATATTTTTATAGAACACAAAACTGATTATTCATTACTTTATTTATATAAAGATTTTCGACAATATTTATATAAGATGTTCTCTCGGTATCTCTCTTGCACCTGCTTTTGCGGCTGCCGAGAGAACATTAACATCTTTAGGAGGAGCTTATGTCAAAGAAACATTTCTTAAGAAATTTATTTTTAATTTTACTTGTATTTATTACAGTGGGGACAGTTTATAACTTCTCACCTGTAAAATCATATATTCACTCTATAACTACAACTCATAATTCATTAACAGCTTTGGCAAAATATAATTTATATTTAACGCAGAATAAGTCTAAACCTGTTTTCAAGAATAATTCAAGTTCAAATGATAATGATACAGATAATTCTTCCCCTGTACAGACCCCGGAACCAACGCCTACCGTAACTGAAATTCCCACAGTACTTGATGGAACAATTGTAACCTCTTCGACCATATCGGCTACATATTTATCTGTTACGATACAATGGGATGCATTTCCAGGTGCAGACGGTTATTCTTTATCATATAGCTATCAGGATAAATTATGTTCACTTGATACAACAGATACTACATTTACTATCAATGATATGGGACCTGCAACAGTATGCTCTTACCAGTTAAGTTACTATAAAGACTTTTTCGGAGTACGTGTCTACAGTAATCCATCAAAGATATTTACTACATGTACACCTACGGCAAAAGTATCTGGTCTTAAGATTACATCACGAAAAACAACTACAGAAAATAATGCCTCAATTTATCTGGAATGGGATAAAATGAATGATGCTTCTTATTACCTGTATTATAAAAAATCAACCGAAACTTTATATAAACGTTCAAAATCATTAAAAGAAAATAAAGCAACAATATCTAAATTAGATGCTTCAACTGATTATGATATTTATGTTCAGGCTTATTGTATAGATGAAAATAACATTGGTGAACCGTCTGATACAATAAAAACCACCACGCGTCCTTCTCAGGTTTTAGGACTTACCATAATAGAAGAAAGAATGCACTTCATTAATTTAAAATGGGATGCAAATCCAACATGTGATTACTATTATATATACAGAAGCGTTAATGATGGTGATTACGAATTATACAAAAAAACAACTGATACATCACTTTTGGATGATAATCTTACTGCTGGTACTGTTTATTCTTATAAAATAAAACCATATCTTATAAGGGCAAATATTGAAGGAAGTTATTCTAAAACATTGAAGGGTGTAACAAATCCTACCGTAACAACTAATTTAAAATTATCAAAAAATAAAACGACCTCTCTATATCTTTCATGGGATAAAAATGAATCAGCAACTGGTTATATGATTTACCGCAAAAAAAATAATGGAAGTTTTGTATATGTTACATCTACTACAACAACTTCATATCTTGATAAAAAACTGAGTTCAGGAACCAACTACAGATATAAAATTCTTACATATGCCGATACTGAAAAACATACAAGTGCCATAGGTCAATCAGGTGATTCTGATTATACTGACGGATTTAGTAATATCGCTATGACTTCAACACTTCCTGCTCAGGTAGCACTTCGTATAAAACCAGGATATAACAGGGTTCGTTTATCATGGAATACTGTTACAGGTTCAAATGGATACTATATTTATAAGAAAGAGGACACTGAATATAATTTGTGCGATGAAATAACTTCTCCAAATGAAACTTCTATAGTATATACAAATACACCTGCAAATAGACAGTTTACATACAAAGTTGTTGCCTACAGAAATGCATTTAATAAGCAGTTTATAAGTCCCTCTACAGTAAAAAATGTTGTTCCTAAAAAAACTAAAGGTACAACAACTAAACCAAGTTATTATTCTACAAAAAAACAATTAATAAACTCTGCTGCATGGAAAAAAACACAAATAGTAAATAAATATGCTGTTTACAATAAATGCTATACAATTCCAGGCATACGTTCAACCAATGTAGCAGGTTTTGAAAGCACAAGCATGTGTCCACAGGGACTGACATTTGCAAAAAACTATATGCTTATATCAGCCTATGATTCATACAAAGAAGAAAATTCCGTCATATATGTTATGGGAAAAAAATCACGTAAACTACTGACTGTCATAGTCCTTCCAAACAAAACTCATGCCGGAGGCATTTGTTTTGACGGAACAAACGTATGGATTACAAATGGGAAAAAACTTTCTACTATTCCATATAGTGAAATTGATGATGCTGCAAAAAACAAAACTTTATATAAGAAAGTAAACTACTCAGAAAGTTATCAAACACCATATAAATGTTCTTTTCTTAATTATTATAATAAACAAATATGGACAGGAACTTTCATGTATACATCAAATGGTTCTCTTAGAAGTTATGAAGTAGAAAAAACTGATAGTGGCACAAATCTTATACAGAAATCACTTGTCACTATCCCATCTGCCGTACAAGGTGTTACATTTGCAAAAGGCAAACTTATATTATCAAGAGCATTTGGACTCACTAATGAATTAAATATATACTCACCTAAAAAGACAGGTACATCAGATATGCAGTTAGGTAAGAGAATAAAAACAGTAATTATGCCTGCACTTAATGAAGAAATAGCCGTAAGCGGCAATTACCTTTATGTCAACTTTGAATCTGCACTTCCATATTCAAAGGCACTCAATCATATGGACAGGGTACTTGCAATAAAGTTAAGTGCTATTCTTAAAAAATGACGTTACTAAAACATACAAAAAAGGGGCTGTCGCACTAAGTAATTAGTGCGCAGCTCCTTTTTTATATAAGCTCTAATCAATTTTAAACTGTAACTGAAGTGGTTTCTTAAGAGACTTTCCACCTAAAGACTTAACATTTGTTGTAATGTTAAGTATATATGATTCATTTTGTGCATATGGCTCAAGTGGTTCAATTTCAATCTCATTCTCCAAAGAATTATACCTTATTGCTGTTTTAAGCGGTGTAAGATTTAACGATGTAACATATAAATTAACATTATTTACCGTCTTTGGATCAAGTGGAATATTGAATTTAATTTTCCACAAAAAATTGCCTGTCCTAAACTTTAAATCCTGTCTTACTTTATTTTGTAAATCATCTGACATAGATTCAAATTCCAAATACCTTCCCATATTTTCCACCTCTCATCTTATAATGAAATTACAATTCTATTAATAAAATTATAATCAAAAATTAACATATATAAATATGATAACTATTTTATCACACTATTTCTATTTTGTGTAGCACATAAATGTGTTATTATTATATTATTATTGTAACAGGGTTACTGTACACACCTACGGTGCTACAGTAACGATTACAGCCCATTTTAAATGCATCTTAATAGTAGCAGGCACATTTTATACAAGCTTCGCTTGTGTGTGCCTGCGTAGGTCATAAGAAATCTTCCCATCTTCGATGGGTCCCTTCTTATGACAAATTGCTGCATGGGGCTGTAATCTGGCAAAATTTCATTATCGGCGCATAGCTTGACAGAAAGTGTCAAGCTTGCTTGTAGTATTATATAATGCTGATATAGTGGAATAGCCTAACATTTCCTTAATGAATAAAACAAAAGCTGCGAAGCAGCTTTAGAAATGAGGTTTTTATGTCAAAGATTAATTTTAAACCGGGTAATATGCTTTATCCGCTCCCCGCAGTTATGGTAAGCTGTGGAGATATTAATAAAGAATCCAATATAATTACTGTAGCATGGACCGGTACTATATGTACTAATCCACCCATGCTCTACATATCAGTAAGACCAGAACGCCATTCATATAAAATGATTAAAGAATCAGGTGAATTTGTTATAAATCTCACCACTGAAAAGCTAGCAAAGGCAACAGACTACTGTGGTGTACGTTCCGGAAGAGAAGTTGATAAATGGAAAGAGTGCAATCTTACTCCACTTGCAGCCGACACAGTAAAATGTCCAATGATATCTGAATCACCTGTCAATATCGAATGTAAAGTAAAAGAAATAAAAGAGCTTGGCTCGCATCATATGTTCATTGCAGATGTAACAGCTGTTCATGTAGACGATTCTTATATGGATGAAAATAATTCGTTTAAACTAAACGACTCTGGATTACTTATTTATTCTCACGGACAATATCTTGGATTAGGTAAAGAGCTTGGCTCATTCGGCTATTCCGTAAGTCGCAAAAAAAAGAAGAAAAAGAGATAAGCACAATATTTAAAGCAGTTCATACATTATATTAAGGGGGATTGTATATGAAGATAATTTATATTAAAATCAACAATTTCAAATCTGTTCGTGAACTTGAAATTACTGATATTGATAATGCACTAATTCTTGTGGGTAAAAACAGTACCGGTAAAACAACCGTAATAGATGCAATATTACTTGCTGCCGGACTTCACGAAGTGAAACAGCGTGAATTTCTCGATTCCGGTAAACCTATACGCATTGCCATGAAGATAGAATTTACAGATGATGATCTTAAATTCTATAATCAAAAAGGCATTATTGACAAAACCCATGACTTTGATAAGTGGCTTCTGGCTTTTAAAACAGCTCTCCCCTCTTTTGAAAATAAAGTAATCTCTTTTACATGCCATATTAATCCGGATGGTTCGGTAAGATATGATGATGGTTTTCAGAAAAATAACCCAAACATCATAAAAATCATTCCAACCATATATCACATTGATCAGGCTAGAAATCTCGAGGCGCTGCAGAATGATGTATTCAGCTTTTACGATAAAGAATCTTTCCAAATGCTGAAGGATAATGAATGTACTTTTGACTCTACTAAAAAATGTAACAGATGCTTCCAATGCATCGGACTTATCAATAAAAAAACACCTGAAGAGCTGACCGTTTTTGAAACTGCGCGCCTCTTACAATATAAGCTCTTCAATACTAACCTGACCAAATTTGAAGAAAAAGTTAATGCACATTTCCATGCCAATGGAAGTCCTTCTCAGGATATAAGATATGTCCTTGATTATGACATTGATAATCTTCTCCATATAGATACGCAGGTATATAATAATGAACGAGGTGGCACAGTCGGTTCTATAAATATGCTGAGTGAAGGTATCAGAAGCATATATGCATTGTCTCTTCTTGAAGCATATAATGAGGAAAAAGATACTCTTCCATGTATTATTCTTATGGAAGATCCTGAAATTTACCTTCACCCACAACTCCAAAAAGTAGCAAGTGAGATACTTTACCGACTTTCAAAAAAGAATCAGGTTATTTTTTCTACCCACTCGCCTAATTTGATATTCAACTTTTCTACAAGACAGATTAAAGAAGTTGTACTTGATGATGAATACTATACTGTCATCAAAGAAAATACTGACATTGATGAAATACTTAATGATCTTGGCTATACTGCTAACGACCTTATGAATGTCAGCTTTGTATTTATAGTTGAGGGTAAACAGGACAGTAACCGTCTTCCTTTACTGCTTGAAAAATACTATTCAGAGATATATGACGAAGATGGCAATCTGCAGAGAATTACAATAATTCCTGTAAACAGCTGTACCAATATTAAGACATATGCCAATCTAAAATACATAAATAAACTCTATCTAAAGGATCAGTTTCTTATGATTCGTGACAGCGATGGTAAAAATCCAAAGTATTTAAAAAAACAGCTTTGCAGTTACTATGATCAGCGTGCAAAAGAAGATGTAGGAAATCTTCCTAAAGTAGAACCTAAAAATGTTCTTATACTAAAATACTATTCATTTGAAAATTATTTCTTAGATCCTGCTGTTATGGTTAAAATTGGAGTAATTAAAAGTGAAGAAGAATTTTATAATATACTGTATAAAAAATTTAAAGACTATCTATATAAACTCACCAGTGTTAAAAGAATGCAGAGGATACTTGGAATACGTATAAAAACTAAGCAGGATATCAAAAATAATATAGAAAACATTAAAATCTATGTACGTGGTCATAACCTGTTTGACATTTTCTACGGAAAATATCATGGAAGTGAAGAACAGGAAATACTAAAAAAATATATAGATGTCGCTCCTCGTGATACATTTAAAGATATATTTGATGCAATTGATTCATTCGTTTACTTTGAAAACAGGAAAAAATAAGTTGACATAAAAATTAATTTGATTATAATGATGTTATGCGTTGGATTATGCCATTTTATATTTTTATAAATAATGACCAGATAATTGTTCGCGAGATAAAATTTTTAGTTTTAATTTACAATATTCCACGCATAACATAATCATAATTAATATTTACACTGGAAAATTTTTCAAATTACTTTATATAATAATTTACTTTTGTTCGTAGGATACTTAAATTTAAAAATTAGCCAGATTTGTTTGAATGAGGTGCAAAATGGAAAATCAATATATTATAAAAGGGGGCACTCCGCTTCGTGGTGAAGTAACCATTGGTGGTGCTAAAAATGCTGCACTCGGAATACTTGCAGCTGCTATTATGACTGACAATACTGTTGTTATCGATAATTTACCTGATGTTAGAGATATAAATGTACTTTTAGATGCTATTAAGGGAATAGGAGCTACTGTTGAACGTGTAAATTCCCATTGTGTAAAAATTAATGGAAGCACTATTGGCGATGTAACTATTGATTACGATTCTATTCGCAAAATACGCGCTTCTTACTATCTGCTTGGTGCTTTACTCGGTAAATATAATAAAGCCCAGGTTGCACTTCCTGGTGGCTGCGATATAGGAAGCCGTCCTATAGATCAGCATCTTAAAGGTTTTCGTGCACTTGGTGCAACAGTCAATATAGAATATGGCATGATTAATACATCTGCTGACAAACTTACCGGTAATCATATCTTTCTTGACGTTGTATCAGTAGGTGCTACTATCAATATAATGCTTGCAGCATGTATGGCAGAAGGCCGTACAGTTATTGAAAATGCTGCTAAAGAACCACACATTGTTGACGTTGCTAACTTTCTCAACAGTATGGGAGCTGATATAAGAGGTGCAGGTACTGATAAGATTCGTATACATGGTGTTGAAAAACTTCATGGAAGTGAATATTCTATTATTCCTGATCAGATTGAAGCAGGTACTTTTATGGTTGCAGCTGCGGCAACAAGAGGAAATATTCTTATAAAAAATGTTATTCCTAAACATCTTGAAGCTATTTCAGTAAAATTAATCGAAATTGGCGCAACGGTAGAAGAATTCGATGATGCCGTAAGAGTATCTTCTGATCACCGACTTGGTCATACACAGATTAAAACACTGCCATATCCGGGATTTCCAACTGATATGCAGCCTCAGATTGCTACTCTGCTGGCACTTTCTGAAGGCACAAGTACTGTAACTGAAAGTATTTTTGAGAATAGATTCAAATATGTAGATGAACTAGTACGTATGGGCGCATCTATAAAAGTAGAGGGCAATGTTGCAATTATAGAAGGTGTTGACTCACTTTCAGGTGCATCTATAACAGCTCCCGATCTTCGTGCAGGTGCTGCACTTGTAGTGGCAGGGCTTGTTGCTACAGGATATACTACTGTTGATTCTATTCAGTATATTGAACGAGGTTATGAAAACTTTGAAGGTAAGTTGTCTGCACTGGGTGCCCATATGGAAAAAATACCTGTTGACGATGAGCGTGCAGTACAAAAATTTAAATTAAAAGTCGGATAATTGACACTTTTATCCGATATAATATATGAAAATAATGGAAGGAAAGTAGAGACAATTGTCTGTTGTTTTTGCTTTCCTTTTATACTAATTTTCTATCTAAATAATAAGGAGGTACACTATGAATAAAAAAAATAACTCTTACAAAATTACTTTTATACTTTATTTTACGTTATTTACATTAATTCTTGGTTTAGGTATTCTATCCAATCAGACTTTAAGCAAGGCTGCCAAAAAACCTTATCTTACTTCAAGTTCTGCAACAATTTTTGTTAATGGCACATATACAATATCTGTCAAAAATAAAATAGCCCATTCAACCTGTTTCTTCACATCAAATAAAACAAAAGTAGCAAAAGTTAACTCTAAAGGTACAGTAACAGGATTAAAAAAAGGAACTGCCCAGATAAAAGTACGTTATAAGTTAAAAGGTAAATTCCATACAATAGGTTCTTTTAACGTTACAGTTAAAAAGGCTACTATTAATTCTAAATATTATAAAGAAGACTATTATATGACAACCGGACAAACACTGCCCGCTTCAACATATCTGAATACAGTCAATACAGCAGCTACATATAATATTACAAGTTCAGATGAAAATATTGCAACCGGAAGTTCAGATGGCACAATAACAGCCCTTAAAGCAGGTAAAGTGTCTTTATCTATTAACGAAGTATACAATAAAAAAAGTCGTAAAATCGGTTCAGTTATTTTAACTATAACAGGTTCTTCTTTAAAAACTAAAGATGTAAAGATGCCTTATAATTCAACTTTAAACATCACTCAGTTTATTGAAGATTTTAACAAAACGTCCATATACACACTTAACTCAAGCGATACAAGCCTCGTATCAGTTAAAGATAATATATTATTATCAGCTTCATCAGGCATAGACAATAAAACATGTACTATTACTGTATGTGAAACAACATTAGATGATAATGCCACACACACTGTAGGAACATTTACTGTATCACTTACCAACTCTGCTTATATCGCTGATGAAAATCAGACTGTATATCTTGGTATAGGAGACAGACTTGAAATAGGTGCAGAAGACAATATTTGTATTTCAAATCCTAATAAATATGCAACATATACTATAGTTCCGTCAGAAGAACCGACGGAAACAACAGTTCTTTCCGACAACCTGGTTGCACAAAAGTACGGGCCGACAGAAGTTTCTATTAAAGAAACAATTAATGGTAAGTCAACTATTCTTCTTAATAAAATTAAAGTTATAGTAGAAAAAGCATCTATACGAGATGAACTTTTAACAGATGGATTTACTACATCAGTCGGTGGTGATACATACGGCAAGTATCCTGTAAAATGCCGCAATCATAACTATATATATTCTTATGAAGTAGAGAATAAAAATGTATGTGATGCAAATCCTGCCGGAAACCATCCTGACGAGGATTATCTCATTATTAATCCAAAAATAGTTCAAACTACTCGTATTACAGTATATGAAAAAACATCAGTTTCTTCTACTAAACGAACAAAAGTTGGCTCGTTTGCTGTTATAGTAACGGCTGATAACTCTGTACCCCTTAATCCTTATAATATAAACGCAAGTGATATTATTAAAGCCCTTTCTGTTACATGTAATGGTAAAACATATTCTGCCGACGTAAGCAATGATGATATGACCTGTTCATTTACAGATAAAAATAATAATGGAACAATTGATTATGGTACGAATTTAGAAAATATTACAGCAAATGATTTTAATATAACATTTAAAAAGGCAAAATATACAATTCAAAGTGCTGATTCAACTAATGGTTCTGACTGGACATTTATAATTGGTCTTGGCAAGAACGATAATGATAGTTCCGGTAATGAAGAATCAACTGCAGAATTAAATGTTTCACTTAGAACCAGCGATTTTAAAACGTCTTCTATTTTAAAGAATATTATGGTACAGCTTGGTCCGACAACTAAGACAATTACACAGACAACACCATTTTATTATAATAATAGCATGATGCAATTTGATGATGACAATAAAAACTTTGAGATACAGTTCACTCCTGCACAATATATATCAGCAGGCGCTACTGAATATAAAAATGGTGCTGACAATCCTGTCTATCTTAGAGATCTTAAAAATGTACGTTGTTTCGTTACACCTAATACATTTAACAGTAAAACCAATCCAACAGGTAATGCTGCCGTAACACGTATAACGGATCCAATATCAGATGATAATGAAGAGTGGACATTTACAATTACATTTGATGACGGCACTACCGAAGATTGTACTGTAAGACTCGAAGTAAGCTATAATTAAACCATATACAGAAAGGATTTAAATAATTTACTATGACTAATACAAAAGGACATTTTATTGTATTTGAAGGCATAGACGGATGTGGCAAAACAACACAGATATCACTGCTAAAAAAAAGAATTGAACAAAACGGAGCAAGATGTTTTGAAACAAAAGAACCAAGTGACGGACCTGTAGGTTCCATGATAAGACAATGTCTTACAGGAAGAATTAAAGTAGACGAAAGCACACTGGCTGCACTATTTGCAGCTGATCGTCTTGATCACATCAATAATACAACAGATGGTCTTTCTATTAAGATTAATGATGGAATAAATGTCATATCTGATCGATTTATTCTTTCAACATATGCTTACCAGAGTGTAAGAGTTCCATT
The DNA here is from genome assembly GCA_022764445.1 of Lachnospiraceae bacterium. GTDB lineage: Bacteria > Bacillota > Clostridia > Lachnospirales > Lachnospiraceae > Butyribacter. The sequence continues at coordinate 22,502 of JALERT010000121.1, forward strand.
AGACTGGGTTATGAATATGAACTCATTAGCAGCTTCTTTACTCAAGCCTGATTATCATATATTTATAGATGTGGAACCCGATATTACTTTGGAGCGCATGTCTAAAGGAAGATTTCATACAGAACTCTTTGAAAATAAAAAGAGACTTACAGAAGTTCGTAACAGATACTTTGAATTAATTGATAAGCTCAAAGATACAGAAAATATAATTATCATAGATGGTAATCAGGGTATTGATGATATTTCAGAAGAAATATGGTCAAAAGTCTCACACTTATTTAAATAATTATAAATATAAGCGAAACTTTATTAAGCTGTATGTCGATTATTATATATAATTGATGTACAGCTTTTTTTGACACTAATCTTATAAAATGATATACTAAAAGATATTTAGAAGCTTATTTAGCCAGAAAGGAGTGTCACTGATGGAGATAAAAGTTACACCCATGCAACAGCTTCAGCAGATGGAACAAAAAGTTCAGACTCCCGATACGGACAGTTCTTTTCGTTTTACTCTTCTTAGTACGATAGAAGAACAGGAACTTCAGGCATCCCTATCAATTATGATGGAAGATATTACACAACAGGGATATAAGCTTGGTAAACGTATGGATATCCGTGATATGAAACTCTATAGAAAACTTATACAGGAATTTATGAATGAGGTTGCATCCCACTCTCACAAATTCAGTCGTGAAAATTTTCTTGACAAAAAGGGACGTCATCGTGTGTATGGTATAATAAAACAGGTAAATCAGACATTGGACGAACTCGCTGCTGAGCTTCTTAAAGATGAAAAGGACCACATAACTATATTAAGCAAAATAGATGAAATACGTGGACTGCTTCTCGATATTTTCACCTGACATTCACGTAATTTCCAATGGAGACGACTATGGCAAATTTTAAAGATATAATTGGACAGGAACAAATTAAAAAGCATTTACAAAAGGCGATAAATCAGAACAGTATTTCCCATGCATACATATTCTGCGGAGAATCCGGTTCGGGAAGACACACTCTTGCTGACGCATTTGCCAAGGCAATACAATGTGAAGATAAAACAGCAGACATTGACTCCTGCTGTAAGTGCAAATCCTGCATACAGGCAGAATCACATAATCATCCTGACATTAAGTACATTACTCATGAAAAACTTAGTATAAGTGTCGATGATATAAGAGAACAATTAAATAACGATATAACCATTAAACCATACAGCAGTGAACATAAGATATATATCATTCCTGATGCTAATAAAATGACTGAGGAAGCTCAGAATGCTTTATTAAAAACGATAGAAGAGCCACCTGCATACGCAGTGATTATACTTCTTACGGATAACATTACAAGTCTGCTTCCAACTATACAGTCAAGATGTATAACATTAACCATGAAACCATTATCAAAGAATGATATAGCTGCTTATCTTACTTCCAAACTTCAGATGGAACCGGAGCGTGCAGAGATTGCTGCCGGTTTCTGTCAGGGCAATATGGGCAAAGCTATTCGTTTTGCATGCTCGGAAGATTTTCAAAATATGAAAGATCAGGTTCTTCTTCTTCTTAAACACATTGATACAATGGATGTACCTGCAATCATGGAAGTAATACGTGGTTTTGCACAGCACAAATCCCAGATATATGATTATCTTGATCTCATTCTTTTATGGTACAGAGATGTCCTTATGTTTAAAGTTACAAAAGATGCTAATCTTCTATTATATAGTGACGAATATCATGATATTTCAAAGCAGGCATCAAGCAGAAACTATGAAGACATAGAAAATATCATTAAGGCTATCGATAAGGCAAAAGTCAGACTTGAAGCTAACGTTAACTTTGATGTGGCAATAGAACTCATGGTACTGACAATAAAAGATTAAAGAGATGAGGTGTATTATGATACTAATAATCGGAGTAAAATTTCGAAAATCCGGTAAAGTATATTATTTTGATCCATGTAATTTTGACATTACAAAAGGAAATCATGTAATTGTTGAAACAGCTCGCGGCATAGAATATGGAACTGTTGTTCTCGGTCCCAAAAAAGTAACAGATGACAAAGTTGTCCAGCCTTTAAAACCTGTTATCCGAATCGCAACACCTGAAGACGACTCAATAAATGAGGATAACATGATAAAAGAAAAAGAAGCTTTTGATGTCTGTTTAGAAAAAATCAAAAAACATGAACTCAATATGAAATTAATTGATTCAGAATATACATTTGACAAAAATAAGCTTCTATTCTATTTCACAGCTGATGGCCGTATCGACTTTCGTGAACTTGTAAAAGACCTTGCTTCCATTTTCCGTACACGAATTGAATTAAGACAGATTGGTGTACGTGATGAAACTAAAATCATAGGTGGAATTGCAATATGTGGACGTCCTTTATGCTGTCACACATATCTTTCTGATTTTGCACCTGTCTCTATAAAGATGGCAAAAGAACAGAATCTTTCATTAAATCCTACTAAGATATCAGGTGTCTGCGGAAGACTTATGTGTTGTCTCAAAAACGAAGAAGAAGCATATGAGTACCTTAACAGTACCCTTCCACATATTAATTCAGAAGTAAAAACTTCAGATGGATATAATGGAATTGTGCAAAGTGTAAATGTACTCAAACAAAAAGTTAAAGTAATAATAACTAAAGATAATGATGAAAAAGATGTTCGTGAATATCATGTTGATGACTTATCTTTTGAAAAGAAAAACACCTCAAATTCTGCACCTGTAGCAGTCCCTCTGCCTGATGAAACCCTTGATGCGGATGCATTAAAAGAACTTGAACAGATGGAACAGGGTGATATTGAAGATCTTGTGGATGAAGAGGAAGTTCAGAAACCAACTAATAAAAAGACATATAATAAAAACAACAATGATAATTCAACCGGAAGGCAGTCCAAAAATAATCATCCACAACATGATAAACACTATTCTAAGGAATATAAATACAATAGAGATAATAATTTTTCAAAGGACAACCGTCAAAATAAAGATATAAAAAACCAACACAATAATTACAACAATCGTCCTTATAAGAATCAAAACGGCAGACGAAATAACAACCGCCGTTCTTCTTCAGGCGGTTATACAAACCAAAATAATTTCTAATATACCGGAGTTTATTCACCATATGAATGAAAAAGATTTTTTACGAGATGGAGAACGTTTTGATGATTTACAGCGTAACAACTATAAAATAATTCAAAATCCTGATAAGTTTTGTTTTGGTATGGATGCAGTGCTTCTATCTCATTTTACTACACTTAGAAAAAGAGATAACGTCCTCGATCTTGGAACAGGTACAGGAATACTTCCTATTCTTTTATCTGCAAAAACAGACGCAGAACATTTTGATGCACTTGAGATACAGGAAGAAAGTGTTGATATGGCAAAAAGAAGTGTCATGTTTAATCACCTTGAAGACAGGATAAATATAATTCATGGAGATATAAAGGAAGCTTCATCTATTTTTGATGTGGCTTCCTTTGATGCGATTACAACAAATCCACCATATATGAATAACAACCATGGACTTAAAAATCCCGATATGCCAAAAGCTATTGCAAGGCATGAAATACTCTGCACTTTTGATGATATTGCAAGAGAAAGTTCCAGACTCCTTAAGCCTCATGGAAGATTATACATGGTTCACAGGCCATTCCGACTTGCAGAAATAATCAATACACTAAATAAATATCGTCTTGAAACAAAAAGGATATGCCTGGTCTATCCATTTATTGACAAAGAACCAAATATGGTTTTAATCGAAGCAGTAAAAGATGGTAATCCGATGGTTAAATTTGAACCGCCAATAATTGTGTATGAAGCTCCCGGAAGATATACTGAACAGATTATGAAAATATACGGATACTAAACGGAGGTAATTTATGTCAGGGACACTTTATTTATGTGCTACACCAATAGGTAATCTGGAAGATATTACTTTCAGGGTTTTACGAACACTTAAAGAAGCAGATCTTATTGCAGCAGAAGATACACGCAATACGATAAAGCTCCTAAACCATTTTGAAATAAAAACACCTATGACAAGCTATCATGAATACAATAAAGTTGACAAGGCAGCCTATCTTGTTAATAAACTAATTGAAGGTACCAATATTGCACTTGTTACAGATGCAGGAACTCCTGGTATATCAGATCCCGGTGAAGAAATTGTCAGGCAGGCATATGAAGCCGGAATACGTGTAACATCTCTTCCCGGTGCATGCGCATGTATTACAGCTCTGACATTATCAGGTCTATCTACAAGAAGATTTGCATTTGAAGCATTTCTTCCTACAGATAAAAAAGAACGCAAAGCTATACTTGATTCTCTTATAACAGAAACACGTACTACTATAATATATGAGGCTCCCCATCATCTTCTTTCAACCCTTGAGGAATTATATAATGCTATAGGAGACCGTAAAATCACTCTTTGCAGAGAGCTTACAAAACTTCATGAAACAATTCAGCTTATGACTATTTCCTCTGCTATTACTTATTACAGAGAAAACCAGCCAAAAGGTGAATACGTCCTGGTTATATCAGGCAGAACGCTTAAAGAGCTGGAAGAAGAAAAACAACAGTCATGGGAAAAGATATCACTTAATGAGCACATGGATATCTATCTTTCCAAAGGGCTCGATAAAAAAGAAGCAATGAAAAAAGTAGCTAAAGACAGAGGTATTTCCAAACGAGATGTGTATCAGGCTTTATTATCGGAACAATAAATTTAAAAATTAGGTTATCAACTATTTTTTTGACGCCTTAATATATAAAGTAATAAAAATATGAATATTTTTTACAAAACTGGTAAGAATGATTGACAAACCAATTAAGGAGGTCAATCATGAAACGTCTTTATACAACACATTTTTTATCTAAATCATTTGCAATATCTCTGTCATTATTGTGCTGGATAGCAGTACTTTTTAACTTTTCAGCAGGACATACCAACTCATCTGCCCAGGCTGTTACAGCTTTTTCCACTTCCTCTGTAAATTGTCCTGATTATTCACCTGAAATCAAAATGATAAATAAAAACACATATGAATTATCGTACAATAATACTTTTGATATACTTAAACAGTATGATAAAAACTTAAGCCTGATTTCTTCTTATACGGCTGATAATTATACAGATTATTATTTTTACAGTCCTAAATTATGTAATGAAAAAAACATTACACCTGTTTCAAACGGATTTAATATACACCTTGCCATAACGAAATCCGGAAAAGTATATCTTGGACTCCCATACATCGATTACGACTTTTAAACTATTTTTCAAGATTGCACTTATGACATCTTCTTCTCTGTCTTCTATATCCCATCTCACTGCACATCATAACCTGCACTAAGGCAATCAGCCATTTTCTGCCCTCTTCATCACCACATCCTTTATAATTATTTTTCTTGCATATTCTCCTCACTATTCGCTCTACACTGACTTTATCCGGACACTGATCATACATCAAGCTCCCATCATATTCCATCCTGTCACAGGCTTCCTCTACATCACGTTGTAAGCCTGCTACTTCAATCGGATACAAATACTTATTGTCTACATCATTTTCATCTTCATTTACTTCTGTAAGTTCAAGCGGAAAAGTCATTGAATTTCCTTTTCCATATAATACATTCCTGCCCATTTTTTCCTCCATAACCACATTTACATATACCATAATATATGTATTTTCTTAATAAGTGTTACAGTTTGATTAAAACTTTTCTGTTCAGTTGCCTTTTTCACATAAAAACACTATACTGTAATCATGTCATTCTTAAAAATATTTTTAAAGAAAATATCATGTAAATAAATGGCAAAATATACTTCTAACAATTACGTATTTATTCAATATATGGAGGATAATTTTGAAACGTTTTTATAAATTTATTGTATTATTATTTATTTTTATGGGATCAATATATTTCTTCTCTAAATCGATTCCTGAAGCAACCATAGGGACTACAAAAGCTACAAGTCTTCAAGATGCTGCATTTCCTATAATGTACATAGAACTTGGAGACTATACACTTAATACACTTCATGGATATAGTGGAGAACTTAACAGCGGTAACATTCGTGAATCAATAACTCCTTTAGGAACAGATAAAACTTTCGCTGTAAAAATCGATGAAAATAACAGTAAAATAAAAAGACTTGATTTTCAACTCAGAGATATCGCCAATAATAAAATAATCGAATCAAATACACTTACTGCATTCGAAAAAAAGAACAATGACAAGTACGCAAAAATAAAAATAACTGAATCATTGGATACAAGTACAGAATATGGTATGCAGATTACTCTAACAACAAATCTGAGTAAAAAAATACAATTCTATACTCGTATTAAATATTATGAAAATGATTTTTACCTTACCGAAAAGCTTGATTTTATTAATAAATTTCATCAGGCAACATTTGATAAAGGTCAGACAATGGACATTACAAGCTACCTTGAAGCCAATACATCAGATGATTCCACATACGCTAATGTAAATATCAACTCAAATTATAATCTTATTACATGGGGTAAACTTAATCCTGAAATTATATCGGATATTGTTCCCACAATAAAAGAAATCAATATTGAAACTGCATCTGTCGAGCTAAATTATTATATAAAGGCACAGACAGCTTCAGGTCAGGAAACATACCATGTAAAAGAATTTTACAGAGTAAGGTATTCAGGAAACCGTATATATCTTCTTGCTTTTAATAGAAATATGGAAGCTGAATTTAATCCTGATTATTTTTCACTTAAAAAGAGCCAGTTCAAGATAGGCATATCAAATGAATCAGATTTTAATGTTGTTACAAGTTCCGATAATAAAAGTTTTGCATTTGTCAGAAACGGAACATTATGGTTTTATGATATAGAAAAAGAGAAACTCACACAGGTATTTTCTTTTTCAAAGAAAAATCCTGATTATCTGAGAGATAATTATGACCAGCATAATATTAAAATATTAAAAATCAACAAAGATAAGTCATTAAGTTTTGTTGTATATGGATATATGAACTGTGGCGATTATGAAGGACGTGTAGGAATAATCCTCTATGACTATACACCTGAAAATAATCAGATTAAGGAACGTGTATACATTCCTCTTGAAACAACTTATCAACAGCTAAAAGAAGATTTTGGAAAGTTCTGTTATGTAAATGACAAGAATATTTTTTATTTCTCACTTAATGATATAGTATACGCCTACAATATATCATCAAAGAAATACGAAATACTTTCAGATAACTGTGTAAGAGATAATTTTGTAATGTTAAATGATGCAGGATGTTTTGTATGGTCTGATTTTTCTGGAGATAATCATGCCAGAAGCATAACAATACTTAATCTTGAAACCTCAAAGAAACTTAAAGTTTCTTCCTCAGATAGTGAGAATATTGTTGTTCTTGGTACAATTGATTCTAACGTTGTTTATGGATATGTAAAAGACACCGATATTTACGAATCAACAAGTGGAGAAATAATAAAACCTGTTTATAAGCTTATAATTTCAGACTGCAAAGGCAATATACTAAGAAAATATCAAAACAAAAATATCTATATTACAAGCGCAACAGTAGATCATGATGTAATACGTTTAAAACGTGTAAAAAAAGTAAATGGTTCTTTCCGTAAAATATCAGATGATAGTATTCTTAACCAGAAAGTTACACCTAAACCAATTGTCAACGTGACTACAAGAGTAACAGATAAGACACTGACTGAAAAATATTTGTCACTTCCATCAGGACTTGTACTTGATAAAAAGCCATCTGTTGATTCAACAAAATATGTAACGGTTACAGAGAATACTACACTCCACATTGACAATACAGAGTCCGATTCAGTACGTTATTATGTATATGCATATGGTGGCATTACAGGAAGCTATACAAGTGCTTCTAAAGCTATACAGACTGCACAGGAACAAATGGGTGTAGTAGTTGATAATAAGTCCCATATAGTCTGGGAACGTGGTGGTAAATTTATATCTAAAGAATTATCAGGAATATCGTATCCACCTTCAGGAGCATCAAGTATCAAATCAGCAACACATATGCTTCTACAAGGTGCCCAGTGTACAATTGATATAAATGAGCTTAACGGCAATTCAATTATCTCTATGCTTAATAATTACCTTGATCAGCCTGTAGATTTAACCGGATGCACACTTGATGAAGTTCTCTACTTTGTAAGCAGTGGAAAGCCTGTAATTGGTATGCTTAACAACTCACGTGCTGTAGTCATTACAGCATATGATAAAACATCTGTAACATGGATGGATCCTTCAACTTATACCAAATCTACAGTTTCTCTTTTAAATGCAGAAAACCAGTTTAAACAGGCAGGATATGTATTTGTAAGTTATGTATCAAATTAAATTTTAATCTAAAATTGTAAGGGATATCCACATCTTCAATGTGTATCCCTTATGATAATAATGTTCTCTCGGAGCAGGTTCCTTATCATTCAAAGGGTTCCTGCTCCATTTTATTTATATTTTTTGTTATTATGTACAATCATATGTAATAAAATAATTGTATTTTTTAGTTAAAATAACAATAGATTTTTACATAATTTAAGTTTATACTATGTCTTACATAATACATATGAATTTTGATGTGTGGAAAGGATTATATGAAAAAAAGTCAAATAATAATTGATATACAGTGGAATTTATTTAAAGTGTATCTATTGATTCCATTAATGATACTACTCTGTATAGGATCACTAATAACCAGTGTGTCCTCTATTGCATATTCTATTCCTTCAAAAAGTGTACATGATTCCTTTTCTACTTCATATAAGATATCACCCGGTAAAAGCTATTCAGATAATATATTATCTGATTCTTCCAACTTTTATTATATTGATTTATACAATATGAAGTGTAACTCAAAAACTTCTATATCATTATCTTTTTCAGGAAATAATCTTAACTCTTTGGATTATCAGGTTTTTAAAGATAACTTCACGTCAATGTCTTATAATTTTATTTTTTCCAATAAAAAGACAAATACCATATCATTTCCATTTAAAACTGATTCTGAACGCATATATATAGCTGTTAATAATACAAATCAGTCAAAAAAATTACAATATAAACTAAAACTCAGTGTACTAAAACCACAATCATCCACATCAAAATCTAAAAAAAGTTCAAAGAAAAAAAAGAATACAACTAAAAAAACAAAAACTACAAAACATCCTAAATCCACAAAACGCCCTAAATCCAATAAACAGCCTAATAATTCAAAAAATAAACCTAAGAACAATAAATACAAACCAACAGTTAACACATCAAAATTTAAAGTAAAAAAAATAAGATTATCTAAAAATTTTATAAGACTTCCTGCTAATTCTGAATATTATCTTTCATATAAAATACTACCGGCAAATGCAAAAAATAAAAAAGTCAAATGGTATAGCAGCAATAAAAAAATAGTATCTGTAAAATCAGGACGAATCTACACACATAAAAAGGGAATTGCGATAATACGTATATCATCCTGCTCAAATAAAAAAGTAACAGCTTCATGTACCATAAAAGTAATCTAATGTTCTCTTATATTCTCTTTGTGCTTGGTTATGTGAATTTTTGAGAGAACATATCTAATACCTAGGAGGTGCTCAATGTGAGTAATGGACTTTCTAAATCTGATAATTTAACTTTTCCGCCACTCCCTTCAAAATGGGACAAGCTTTATAAGATAAAAGAAATTGTATATTTATCTGACAATAGCAGAATTTTTCTTGTAGATGATATCAATAATAATTCAGTTAAGATTTTAAAAATCATTACTTCCACACCCATGATAAAAGATGTTTTAAAGGTCCTGTCCAAAATTCGGGACAAGTATCTTTTATTACCGGAAAAATACTATCTCTACAATAACCTTTACTATATCATTTTTCCTTATAAAGATACTCTTCTAAAAAAGATTTTTTCACATGGTATTACCAGTAAAGAAATAAATGTACTTGCAGATAATATTTGTTCTGCCTTAGATACCCTGCATAAACACCATATACTCCATCTTGATATTAATCCTGGTAATATATTCTGCAATGATGATGATACATTCTGTCTTGGTGATTATTCTTCATCAACAATTTTTCCTGTAAAAACTAATTATACAATTGCCGGATTAACTCCAGGATATATATCTAACGAAATTGCTAATGGAGATTCTCCTACAGTACTTTCAGATTATCACATGATGCTTCAGACAATTTATGTCTTATATAATGATGGTAATAATGAAATATATAACTTTAACATAGACTCTAAAAATTCATTACAGAATAACATTTCATCTCTCATAAATAATCTTAATATAAGTACTGATTACTGCCTACATATTACCGATAAAACACACCCTCTCTTTTATCTTAAAACATGTACTTTACAACAATCATTCAAAACTAAAAGAATTAATAAACAGAATAATATAATAAATAGAAAAAGAATAATTTACTTTTTTCTTATAACCATCTGTGCTTTACTAATGATAAAATCATATAAAATGTATCAAATATCATTAAATCACTCAATTCAACTCAACAATAAATCAGATAATCCTATTCCATATACTACAACACCTACAATATCCTATACTACGCCACCTGAACCTTCGCTAACACCATCTACATCAACTATACCGTCTTATAATCCATTAACCACATCACCATCATATATAATGTCATCTGAACCATCACAGACTCCGTCTCCGTCCTCAAACCAGCCTCAAATAACTGAACTGGATATAAGTGGAAAAAATTTTTCATCAATTCCTGATAAGTATCTTACAAGTGAATACACTTCTTCTGTAACTTCTATTTATTGCTGTTCATGTAACCTGAAAACACTACAAAATATCTCGGAATTTTCCAATTTATGTGAATTATATATAACAGATAATAATATAACAAGTATAGATTCCTTATACAAAAACAATAAACTTAATACCCTTATTATCTCCTACAACGATGTACATGACATATCCAGTCTTTCTTTATGTCAAAATCTTTCTACACTTGATTTATCAGGTAATCATAATATGTCAAATATTAAATCTCTTTCTACACTAAAGTCACTAAAATTATTAAATCTAACTAATACAAACATATCAGATTCTGAGATAAAATTTCTAAAAAAAGAACTAAAGAAATGTACTATCATTTATTGAACTGTTAACACTAAACACAATGTTCTCTGGGAGTATCTATTACAACCGCAAAAGCAGTGCAAGAGATACTCCAGAGATAACATCACACAAAAAGGAGGAAAATTACTATGAAAAAAATAATTTTAAATATCTCAAAACACGCTGCCATATTTCTGCTTTCTTTATCTTTGGTTTTACTTTTTATAAATACCTCTCCTACTAAGTCATTTAATAAATCAGAGGTTAATCATGTTTCTGCTAAAGTATCTAAGAAAAAAACAGTTAAAAAACGTTCACCATATGACAATATTAAACTTTCAACAATAAGATGTATAAACTCACGCACATATAAATTATCATTTGAAAGTAATAAAATTCTTTTAAAAAAAGAACTGAAAAAATCTTATATTTCTCTATCCAAAAATAAAAAGAAGTTAAAGGCAAATTTTCATTCAATATCTGATAATGGCAAAAAAATAACATACCTTATGGATAAACCTTCTATAAGACTATTAAATCCAGGTGATGGTTCAATGAACGGCAGCTTTAATGTCACATTCTCATTCTGTAAATATAAAACAACTGCAATGTATACAGAAAAAATAATTAAGAATTCCATAACGGGATTTATACTTGCATCTGATGGAACTCCTGTTTCTGCTGCATCTATCTCTCTTAAGTACGGGAATTCAAAAAAACTTAGCTGTAAATCAGATAATAATGGTCAGTATACACTTTCCGCCAGGGAAGAAACAGATGGAACCCTGACTGTCCAAAAAAGCGGATACAACGAACAAACTATTGACAATATATCAACAAATACAGACGCTGCATTATGCCAGAATTTTATTTTAAGTCAAAAAGATGATCAACCACTTACTGCAGTTTTTCATATATCAAATGATAATAAACAATCAGTTTCTAATGCCGTAATTGACATTATTGCAGATAATAAATCAATTGCTCATCTCAATACTGATACGGATGGTAATATCATTATTAGTAATACTGAAAGACCATTATTTACTAATCCTTTTACTATAATTAATATCGCTGATAACTATAAGGATATACAATACAGTAATGAAAATTATAAATATAATAATACAACAATAAATACTGTTGATATAGACAGACAACAAACATATACTTTTTCTATATCAGAAAGTAAACAAAATAATAGTACTTCATATAATTCTATGCAATTTGATTTTTCATTTAATGATGTAGTAACCAACGACACATTATTCGAAATTCAACTTTGTGATGCCAAACCTCTCTCAATAGATACAAACCTATCCATAAATTGGGACAATGATAATTTAAAACATGATTCATCATATTTTAAAATAGATCTTTTTTCTCTTAATGACATTTATCCTCAATCAAAACCTATAATCAGTTACAATTGTACAATACCTGATGATATAAAAGATAATAATATAATTTACTTTAACCAACTTATTAATTCAAATTACAACAGCACTATGCCCAAAATATCAGATGGTCTGTATTACTTTTGTATAGAAGCATACTCTGATAAAAATTTACCTGTAGGAAGTACCAATATCACTCCTGTCACCATACAAAACGGTTCATTTAAAAATGTTATTGCTACCATTCAAGACTTATGTTCTAAAGAGTTTACGGCATTTATAAATTTACCTGATACACGCGATGATTTTAACAATGAAGAATTTACATCAAGCATTTCATTAATGCTCTGTCAAAATAAGGGCAACCTTGTAATACCGGTTGCCCCAATTAATATAGACAAATGTAATTTTCACTTTAAGGATGATACTTCATGCTGTATCTCATCACTTATTTTATCAAATTTATCACAGAATACAGATTACACAATTATTCCATACTCATCTGACAGTAAATTGACAATCGCCTCTTCTTATTCATTTAATACAAGTGATAACACTTCAAAAGATACTATACAATGCATTTCATCCGGATGTATCAACAATGATATGATTTTTTCTGAACTGTTTCAACAAAACAGCTCTTTATCAACAACATTATCTGCACATACAGTAATTGATAATCATGATATCAGATCATCTGTTAATTATCCTAATTCCGTTTTATGTTTTTACGATGATGATTACAATATATCTTCTTTATCATGTATTAATACATCACTTGTAGGTTTTCTTACATCATCATACAAAAGGCCATTTGATGTATATACCAATAATTATTGTATTAAATAAATTTTCATCTTTTTAATTTATTGTTACAGTTCACACCCAACAATTTATTATAAAAATACTACTCCTGATGATGATACAAATGCAATTATTGTTTTTTGCTTTTCAACCTGCTTATCACCAAATCTGTATCCATTTTTCAAAAAACTAATTGCCTGCTTAATTTTATCTTTGTCAGAAGAAAATAATTCTGCGATTACATCTCCTTTTTTTATAAAATCACCTGTCTTTTTATAAAATTTTATACCTGCAGTATAATCAACATCGCTTTCCTTAATTTCTCTTCCAGCTCCCAGTATAACCGATGTTTTACCACAAATTTCTGTATCCATATGTTCGATATAACAATCTTTTTCTGCTATCCACTTTTCTGAATATAATGCCTTATCAAACATATCAATATCATATATGTAGTCTTTATTTCCACCCTGGGCCTGTACCATATCTGAAAACTTTTTAAGTGCAGAACCATTATTTATTGCTTCTTTAGCCATAATCTTACACTCTTCAATTTTTCCTTTGCCGGCAAGACACAACATTTCTGCAGAAAACTGTATACATATCTCATTAAAGTCATCTGGACCATTACCATTTAATGTTTCTATAGCCTCAATAACCTCAAGATTATTACCAACAGATACTCCAAGTGGAATATCCATATTAGTAATATAAGCGACTGTTTCTTTTCCGGCTCCCTCACCTATTGTAACCATCTTAGATGCAAGACTTATAGCATCTTCTACTGATTTCATAAAAGCTCCGCTTCCAACCGTTACATCTAAAACAATCTTATCGCTTCCGGAAGCGAGCTTTTTACTCATTATAGATGATGCAATCAATGGAATACTGTCAACAGTTGCCGTAACATCCCTCAATGCATATAATTTTTTATCTGCCGTTGCAATTTCTGCGGACTGTCCAATTATTGATACACCTATATTATTAACATTATCATAAAATTCTCTTTCAGAAATATCTATCCTGTATCCTGGTATAGATTCCAGCTTATCTATTGTACCACCTGTAAATCCTAAACCTCGTCCACTCATTTTAGCTACTTTTCCACCACAGGCAGCGACAACAGGACCAACAACAAGAGTTGTCTTATCTCCTACTCCTCCTGTACTATGTTTATCTACTTTTATTCCTGATATTGCTGATAAATCTACTATATCACCGGATTTTTCCATGGCAATTGTCATTTCAAGTAATTCGTTATCGCTCATTCCCATATAATATACTGCCATAAGAAAAGCTGACATCTGATAATCAGGTATGCTCCCATCTACATATCCATTTATCATATATCTTATCTCTTCATCAGATAACTCTTTTCCTTTTTTCTTTTTGTCTATAATATCATACATTCTCATAAGTAGTCCTCACAATACAATACCTTCTTTACATATATGTTTATTTTTATAAAGATCTTTTTACTCTAAATAACATTCTTTACTATATAGTAAAAAATTATAATAGTTGTGCAGGTCCAAATCCTTTTGGAAGAAGTTCTTTTAATGTGTATACCTTATATTCTTTAATTGATTTTACAAGTATAATCTGAAATGTTTCCGGATTACAAAATTCTGACATAACCTGTAAACATACACCACAAGGCGGACAAAAATCTTTTACTTTATCATATCCACCTACTATTACTATTCTTTTAAAATTCCTTTTGCCTTCACTAACTGCCTTAAATATAGCTGCTCTTTCAGCACATATTGTTGCCGTATATCCTGCATTTTCAATATTACATCCTGCATATAAACTTCCGTCGTTTGCTTCCACACATGCACCCACATGAAATTTTGAGTATGGAGCATATGCCCTTTTCCTTACAGCAAGTGCCATCTTAATCATCATTTCCAATTGATCTGTTTCCATAATTTTTCATTCTCCTATTCATTTTTTATTTATATTTTACCACCATTGTTTTTTTTCCACAATCAAATAATCTTCAATCAGATGTTACAGTTCACACTATATCAGTACCACATAATATTCAAGCTTGCTTGTTATATTATGTAGTGCTGATATAGTGGAATAGCCTAACATTTCCTTAATGAATAAAACACAAGCTGCAAAGCAGCGACTGACAGCAGTCGATAACTATACTACTTTTTAAATATAAAAACTGCTGGCAGGTTTTATGAATGTAGTGAATGTTAGGTGTGAACTGTAATAAACGTGTAACCACGTAATAAAACTTTAATAAAAATTCTCTTTAATATACATTGATTTCATAATATAATAGATATGTATGTGAAAAATGATATTATCTTACTTGACCTGAATTTCTTAATCTTACATGAACAATATACTCTATTTATCATTTTGTATCATACATAATTATTAATATATGACTATTCATATATAGGAGGTATTTATGAAATTACTTAGTGTTACAATCCCATGTTATAATTCACAGGAATATATGGAACATGCTATTGAATCAGCTCTTGTTGGTGGTGATGATATAGAGATTCTTATTGTTGATGATGGTTCTAAAGATAATACATTAGAAATTGCCCAAAAGTATGAGAAGCAATATCCAAATATAGTACGTGCCATACACAAAGAAAATGGCGGACATGGTTCTGCTGTTAATACCGGTATTGCCAATGCAAAGGGACTTTATTTTAAGGTTCTTGACAGTGATGACTGGTTCGATAAAGAAAGTCTTTTAAAAGTTATTAACTTTCTTAGAGATATAGTTACAAATTCTATTTCACTTGATATGTTAATTTGTAATTATGTATATGAAAAACCAAGCGCTCACAAAAGAAAAGTAATAAATTACTTTGGTGCTATTCCAAAAGATAAATTCATTAGTTGGAATGATGTTAAACATTTCAGAATGAGTCAGAATCTTCTGATGCATTCTATTATATATAAAACAAAACTTCTTCGTGACTGTAATCTCAAACTTCCTGAGCATACTTTCTATGTTGATAATATATATGCATACACACCTCTTCCATATGTAAAGAAAATGTATTATTTAAATGTCGATTTATACAGATATTTTATAGGAAGAGATGACCAGTCTGTAAACGAAGCTGTTATGACCAAAAGAATAGATCAACAGATTAAGGTTACAAAGCTTATGATTGATTCCTGCAATCTTAATTCAATCAAAAACCGTAAGCTTCGTAATTACATGACTAAATATCTTGCAATGATGATGATTGTAAGTTCAGCACTTCTTGTAAATGAAGGCTCACCTGAAAGTTTATCAAAGAGAAAAGAACTTTGGCATTATCTTAAAAATAAGAGTAAAAAAACTTACAATATCATTACACATACCAAACTTGGTTTACCACTTCAAATGAAAAGTAAATCCGGAAGAAAAGTAATTGTTTGGTGTTACCATTTATTTAACAGAATATACGGATTTAATTAATTTGAAGTGTACTACCAAAAGGAGGAAAATTATGCAACCACCAATTTATCGTGATGAAGAAGAAGAATGGAATCGAGCATTACTTCTATATAATGCAGTTCTTAAGGAAATATGTACAAAACTTGAAATACTAAATAATGAATTTAAACTTGCTCACCAGTATAATCCTATTGAACACATTTCATCACGTATTAAAACACCTGAAAGCATTGCCAGAAAAATGCGTATGAACAACAGAGAATTAACTGTTGAAAATGTAATAAGATATGTTAATGATGTTGCAGGTGTAAGAATTATCTGTTCATTTACTTCAGATATATATCGTATTGCAGATGCAATTGCAAAGCAAAATGATGTTACAGTTTTAAAAGTTAAAGATTATATTGCTAATCCTAAACCAAATGGTTATACAAGTTATCATATGATAGTTACTATTCCAATTTTTTTATCAAATGACGTTATTGATACAAAAGTAGAGATACAGATTCGCACAATAGCAATGGACTTTTGGGCTAGTCTTGAGCATAAAATATATTATAAATTTGACGGAAAAGCACCTGATGGAATACGCGAAGAACTAAAAGAATGTGCTAATATTATATCTTTTCTTGATCAGAAAATGCTTTCTATTAATGAAAATGTTAAACACTATCATGAAGATTTTAATGGTGGAACTGCTATGACGGGAAATGTTCCGTCAGATGTTACAAATAATAGTTCAGAAATTATTCCTGATGAACTTAAATCATTATATGGTTCTATTACTTCTGACTGATTACTTACTATTTATACCTAATAAAAAACTCTAATGTTTGCTTATACAACATTAGAGTTTTTTATTTTTACTGTTCACACTTTATCAGCAAAATATAAAATTAAAGCTTTCTTGTTATAATTTCTTAAACACACCTATCTTATACATACATTTATCATATATACTAAAAAAATACTAACCATAATACAACCTATACTTTTTGTTTTTATCTTTCTAAATTTACATAACCCCCATACAATAATATATGAAACACATATAAAAATAAGATCATATATATTATAAATTGTAATATGAATATTATTTATTATAGATGATATTCCTAATCCTAAAGTACTTAATATACATGCTATTATATATTTATTGCTTATATTTTTTATATTATTTTCTCTTTGATTTTCTTTTTTATCTTCTTTATTCTCTTTGCTTATATTATATTTTATTATACTAATTATATTT
Source organism: Lachnospiraceae bacterium (assembly GCA_022764445.1). GTDB lineage: Bacteria > Bacillota > Clostridia > Lachnospirales > Lachnospiraceae > Butyribacter. The sequence goes on from JALERT010000121.1 coordinate 40,557, forward strand.
GGAACATTTATTACTACAGGTAAGATACACAATCCAATTATATTCTTCCTTATCTTTATCCCACCTGAATACATAATTACGCAATTTACTATAACTGATGTTCCAATTATATTACATATTATATTTAAGGCAACAAACAGTATCTCTTTTTTATCATTTATTACAACATTCTTTATTTTCTGGATAAGTTTATTTATATTTTCTTTTATATATCCATATCCAGTATACAAAATAAATATTATATTCAATAATATTATAATTATTCCGTCAAATTTTGATATATAATTAATTTTTACAGATAATTGTAATAAATAATCTCCTGATAAAAATAATATAATTATCATCATTATTATTCCATAATTTAAAGTAACTATAAGATTATTATCTCTTTCGTTTTCATTATCTGTCATCATATTTATACCTGTCACTACCAACAGGTATATAATATTACTTCCTATTACAATTCCAAAACTTATCTCACTATTCTCAAATAAGCCTGCTACTATACTTCCAACTGTTATTGGCAATAAAATAGCAGCTATTCTTTCAAATGCTGCTATTTTGTATACTTTATTTGAAAAGTATGATGCCATAAACAATAATACCATACCAAATAATATCATTACTTACCTCTTTTCAATATCGTATAAATTCTTTAATCCTGTATTTGCCTTAGCCTCATCAAGTGCCTGTTGTTCTTCCTCAGATAATATTACAAATGCTTCTCCGTTTATAACTTCTTTTGTGTATGTATAACATCCATCCTTAGAACTATGCATAGAATTTAATATAAATCCATTATTTTCTGCTGTAAGCAATACCAATACAAAGCTTAACTTTCCGCCAATTTCCTTAAATGCATCATATTTTACTAACCCAATTTTTTGATAAGCTGTTGCAAGCTGACCATTTATTGCTTTGATATTTGAATTTATTTTATTTACATCAGCTTCAAGAACATCAATTGCTGAAAATTTATCAAGAATAGCTTTTTCTAAATTTTTTCCATTTTCTCCATCCATAAATTTTCTGTATTTTTTTCTTGTACCTGCATCTTTTACCATTGTAACAATTAATAAAATAAATAGAAGTAAAATTACTCCTGCCATTCCTATTATAACATATCCTATGTCTATTCCAAATTGATTAAATAAATCCATAATTATCCCCTTTCACTTATTGAATTCTATTCATCATTTCCATAATTCTTTCTAATTCATCCTGTGAATAATATTCTATCTCTATTTTTCCCTTATCTCTTGTCTTATGATTTATACTAACCTTTGTTCCCATCAATACTTTCATTTTTTCTTCATACTGTTTATATACCATTTCCTCTTGAGGAGTAAATACTTCCTTTTTTTCTACCTTTTTAATTTTACCTTCCGTACTTACTTTTCTCACAAGTTTTTCTGTTTCCCTTACACTTAACTTTTCATCAAAGACCTTTACTGCAATTTCATACTGCAAATCATTATCTTCTATTGATAATAAAGCTCTTGCATGTCCACTTTTTATTTTTTCTTCGATAACCATACACCTGACTCTTTCATCAAGTTTTAACAATCTCAATGAATTTGTTATCGCTACACGGCTTTTTGAAACTTTTTCTGCTACTTCATCCTGCTTCAAATGATATTCATCAATTAATCTTTGAAATGCTTCTGCTTCTTCAATTGGATTTAAGTCTTCTCTCTGTAAGTTTTCTATAAGAGCTACTTCCATAATTTGCTGGCTTGTATAATCTTTTACAATCACAGGTACTTTCTTTAATCCTGCAATTCTTGCTGCTCTCCATCTTCTTTCACCTGCAATTATATTATAAAAGCCATTCTCAGTTTTTTTAACAATTAATGGTTCAATCATTCCATGCTGTTTTATAGAATCTGCTAAATCATTTAATGAATCCTCATCAAAGTTTTTTCTTGGCTGCTGTCCATTAGGTTCAATTTTATTTATATCAATCGTATCTACTTCTTTTACGACTTCTTTTACTTTTGTAATACTATCATTATTACTTTTTTCTTTTCCAGGTATTAATACATCTATTCCTTTACCTAATCCTCTTTTTGATGGCATATTACATTCCCCTTTCAATCACTTCATCAGCCAATGCTCTATATCCATCTGCACCTGCCGATTTTGGATCATACAGATTAATTGGTTTTCCATGACTAGGAGCTTCAGCCAATCTAACATTTCTTGGAATTATACTTTTATAGATATTTTGATTTAAATTATCTTTTACATTTTCAACAACCTGTAAAGAAAGACATGTTCTTGCATCGTACATTGTAAATACTATACCTTCTATCTCCAGTTTTTCATTTAATCTGCTTTTAACAAGTTCTATAGTATACATTAAATCGCTTAATCCTTCCAATGCATAATATTCACATTGTATTGGAACAAGAACTGTATCTGCTGTTGTCATTGCATTAACTGTCAGTGTGTTAAGAGACGGTGGACAATCTATAATTATAAAATCATAATCTTCTTTTACTTTATCAACCTCTCTTTTTAGGATATACTCTTTTTTTTCTATTCCAATCAATTCAATTTCTGCACCGGCAAGTCCGCGTTCCGAAGGTATTACTGATACCCCCTCCATTATTGATGAAACAGTTGCTTCTTCTATAGTTGTTTCTCCTAAAAGAAGTTTATAACTCGTATTTTCAACTTTATCCTTATCAATTCCCAGTCCACTTGTTGCATTTCCCTGTGGATCCATATCAATAGTTAAAACTTTTTTTCCTTTTTCAGCTAAACATGCTGATAAATTAATAGCTGTAGTAGTTTTTCCTACTCCACCTTTTTGATTTGATATAGCAATTACTCTACCCATATATTTTTATCCTTTCAAATGTTTCACGTGAAACCTTGCAAAAAAGAGCTGACTTTGATTATAATCAATTAAGAATATTAGAAGCCATTTTCGTCACAGTGAACACCATAGTTATACAGTAACTTTATTCTATCATTGGCAAGATTTAAACTAATACAAAATCATGGATGTTTCACGTGAAACATCCAAATTAAATATATGAAATACAATTGTTACAATTCACACTGTATCAGTAAATGTTAGGTGCAAACTGTAAATATTTTTTGAAACTTACAGAAATATTATAGCATTTATTTTCAAATCGTTCTATATATATTTTATTAAATTATATTTTGATGGTAACATTTGTTACAGTTCACACTATATTAGTAAATATAATATTCAAGCTTGCTTGTTATATTATATTTTACTAATATATTGGAATAGCCTAACATTTTCTTCATGAATAAAACATAAGCTGCGAAGCAGCGACTGACAATATTGCAAATATTGGCAGGTTTTATGAATGTAGGAAATGTTAGGTGTGAACTGTAACAACAGTTCAGCCGTATAAATAGCCTTTCATTCACGTAATGAATAAAACAAGAGCTGCAACGCAGTGACTGAAAGCAGTTCATAACTAGAGTATTTTTTTATTATAACACTGCTGTCAGGTTTTATGAAGGTCGTGAATGGAAGGCTGAACTGTATCACAGTGGTTCTTTTTTAGGTTTTCCTGCTTGTCTTGGATATTTTTTTGATAATGTTCCTTTTTTATCAAATTTCACAAAACTTCTGGACATATCTGTTCCATTTAAAGTAAAAGATATTTTTTTATCAATTATACATGAAAGTTTAGTCTGAGCAGATTTTGAAGCATCAAGTTCTTCATCAACATTACCTGATTTATATGATATAAAACTTCCACCGACTTTTACAAAAGGAATACAATATTCCAAAAGTGTAGATAAGTTTGCAACAGCTCTTGAAACACATATGTCAAATTTTTCACGATATTCTATATTTCTTCCCAAGTCTTCTGCTCTGCTGTGAATTGTAGTAACATTATTGAGGTCACACAATTTAATAACCTCATTAAGAAAGTTAATTCTTTTATTAAGAGAATCCATAAGTGTAAATTCTGTATTTTGTAAAATAATAGCTAATGGTATTCCTGGAAATCCTGCACCTGTTCCTACATCAATTATTTTTTTATTATTTAATTCAAAATAATTAATCAAAGATATACTATCTACGAAATGTTTAGTAACTACATCATTTACTTCTGTTATTGCAGTCAGATTCATTACTTTATTTTTTTCAATCAATATTTCATAATATTTTTGGAATTTATCGAGCTGGTTATCATTTAGATTTATCCCAATTTCTGATGCAGCATTTTTTAAAATTTCTTTCACAATCATCCTCCAATTTTAGTGCGTTCTAGCTTTTCAAGATAGATTAAAAGTACAGAAATATCCGCAGGAGAAACACCAGAGATACGTGATGCCTGACCTACAGATTCAGGTCTGAACTCCTTTAATTTTTGGTTTGCCTCCTTACGAAGGCTGTACACTTCATCATAATCAATACTTTCAGGTATTTTCTTATTTTCTAGTTTTTTGAATTGTTCAACCTGACGCAACTGTCTTTTTATATATCCCTCATATTTAAGATTAATATTAACCTGTTCTTTTACATCATCAGGAAGTTCCGGTCTGTCTTCATCAATTGTTTCAAGTATATCATACGAAAGTTCCGGTCTCTTTAAGAGTTCTGCCATTGTTGTACCCGACTGCAAAAGTGTACTGTTATTTTCTTCAAGAAGCTTCTGAACCTCTTTTCTTGCTCCTATTGTCTTTTTATTTAGTCGGTCTATCTCTTTATTAATTAATTCTTCCTTTTTAAGAAGTTTATTGTATCTTTCATCATCAATTAATCCAACTTCATGACCAATCGGTGTAAGTCTTAAATCTGCATTATCCTGTCTGAGAAGTAATCTGTATTCAGCTCTAGATGTCATCATTCTGTAAGGTTCATTTGTTCCCTTTGTTATAAGATCATCTATTAAAACTCCAATATATGCCTGTGATCTGTCCAATATAATTGGTTCTTTTCCCTGCAATTTTCTTGCAGCATTTATACCGGCTATTATTCCCTGGGCTGCCGCTTCTTCATATCCTGAGCTTCCATTTGCCTGACCTGCACTAAAGAAACCACTTATTTTCTTAAATTCCAATGATGCTTTAAGTTGAACAGGATTTATACAATCATATTCTATTGCATATGCATTTCTAACTATATTGGCATGTTCGAGTCCTGGCACAGAATGATACATAGCATACTGCACGTCCTCTGGAAGTGAACTTGACATTCCTCCCACATACATCTCATTTGTATAATTTCCCTCGGGTTCAAGAAATACCTGATGACGTTCTTTATCTGCAAATCTTACAACTTTATCTTCTATAGAAGGACAATATCTCGGACCTGTCCCCTTAATATTGCCGGAATAAAGAGGTGATCTATCTATATTATCCATAATTATCTTATGTGTTTCTTTATTAGTGTAAGTAAGCCAGCATGACACCTGCTCTCTTTCCAGATCTTCAGGAGAATTTGTAAATGAAAATGGAACTATATTTTCATCACCCTTCTGCTCTTCCATCTTTGAAAAATCGATTGTTCTTTTATCAACTCTTGCCGGTGTACCTGTTTTAAATCTCCTTACCTCAATTCCAAGTTTGATAAGACTGTCCGTCAGATGATTAGCTGCTGATAAACCATTTGGTCCTGTATAGTTACTTACGTCTCCGTATATACATCTTGCCTTAAGATATGTACCGGTACACATAATTACAGCTCTACATGGATAAATAGCATCTGATGTTGTTCTGACTCCTGTAACTTCTGAATTTTCTACAAGAACCTCTGCTACTTCTCCCTGTTTTATAGTAAGATTATCCGTATTTTCAAGAACCTTACGCATCTCTCTGCTATATTCTTTTTTATCAGCCTGTGCTCTTAGAGAATGAACGGCGGGACCTTTCGACATATTTAACATCTTAGTCTGAATAAAAGTCTTATCAATATTTTTTCCCATTTCACCACCAAGCGCATCAACTTCACGTACAAGATGACCTTTTGAGCTTCCTCCCACATTAGGATTACATGGCATCATGGCAATACTGTCAACACTTACGGTAAATACAAGTGTTTTCATGCCCAATCTGGCTGATGCAAGTGCAGCTTCACATCCTGCATGACCTGCACCTATTACAATTACATCATATGATTCATACGTATAAGACATTTTATTCATCCTCCATTTATTTTCCCATACAGAAATCTTTAAATATTTTATTAACAAGATCCTCAGATGCCGTTTCTCCATTAATTAATCCAAGCTTTTTATATGCATCCATCATATCTATTGTATAAAAATCTTCCGGCATCCCTGCATTGATTGTATCCACTACATTTTTAAGACTTACAATTGCACTCTCAACAGCTTCCTTATGACGCATACTAGTAAGATAAACCTGATCATTATAAGTTACATTTCCATCTAAAAATGAATTAGTTATATATTCAGTGAGTTCATCAAGTCCATGACCTGTCTCATTAGAAAATTCAATACAGTCCCAATCTAATTTTTCTTTAATCTGCTCCTTTGTAATCTTAATATCAAGATCAGTTTTATTCATCAGAATGACACCATTACTATTCTTAAGTATATCTATTATACGGTCATCTGCTTCATCAAGCTCAACACTTGAATCAACTACATAAATTATAAAGTCTGCATTTTCTATATAATCTACCGCTTTTGATACTCCCATACTTTCAACAATGTCGTCAGTGTCATGTATTCCTGCAGTATCTACAAGATTAAGGATTATATCGCCAAGTTTTACCCTTTCTTCCAGAACATCTCTTGTGGTTCCCGCAATATCCGTAACAATTGCCCTCTCTTCATCTAAAAGTAAATTCATAAGAGAAGACTTTCCCGCATTCGGCTTGCCTACAATAACGGTATTTATTCCTTCTGATTTCATCCTGCCATCGTTAAATTTCTCTATAATATCCTCAAGCTTTGAAATTTCGCCGGAAGTGATTTTTGCAAGTTCATCTCCATAACCATCAAGATCATAATGTTCAGGATCATCCAGTGCAGCTTCAATAAATCCCAAATTATGTAGAATCTCCTGCCTGATTTCTTCTATATAATTTGACACTCCACCTTCAAGCTGTTTTATTGCGCTGTTAAGTGCAAAATCACTTTTAGATGATATAACTTTCATAACAGCCTCAGCCTGTGATAAATCTATTCTTCCATTAAGGAAAGCCCTTTTTGTAAACTCACCTGGTTCAGATAATCTCGCACCATTTTTAATTACTGTCTGTAAAACTTTCTGAACAACATAAGGACCTCCATGACAGTCAATCTCAATAACATCCTCTTTTGTATAACTGTTTGGTCCCTTCATCAGCATAATAAGGACCTCATCTATTATTTTATCATCATCAACAATAAACCCATAATGTATAGTATAAGTTTCTTTATTTTCAAAATATTTAGTATTCCATTCTTTATCTTTGCATTTAATTATATTTTTCTTTTCATTATTTTTCAAATATTTTTCAACATATTTTTTATTTCGAAATATTTTTCCTACAATGTCAAGACATTTTTCTCCACTAACTCTAATAATTCCAATACCACCACCCATACCACTGGCAATTCCCGCAATAGTATCGTTTTGCATATTTCCTCCATATATCTATATAAGAAAATAGGAACTGTTTTACCAGCCCCTATCTCCTTTATTCATTCTCATTTATAACTTCTGCTTCATCTTTTTGATTTTCTACTTTTGTATAATCCGATTTATCATTGTACTTTTGATATTTGTTATCTTTTGAATATCCATTCTTACGACCATTGTATGAACGATTATTTCCATATGAATACCTGTTTTTTTTCTCATAACCTGTTTCTACGCCCGGCTTTAAAGTTATTACAACCTTTCTGTATGGTTCTTCACCTTCACTATGCGTTTCAACATACTTATCTTTCTGAAGTGTAGCATGAATTACTCTTCTTTCATA
>JALERT010000219.1 GCA_022764445.1 Lachnospiraceae bacterium
AGGCACTACCGTTAATTACACAGTTCCTGGTGCTGCTGCTGTTATTGGTTCCGTACCTCAGACTACTAGAGGAATGATTTTCACAGGATACGAAGCTAAAAACAGCATAGGTATTTTAGCATCTGCTGTGAAAACTGCTGGTAAATTGGCATTAAAAGACAACCAGATAGTCGTAGTGTTTGAAGGTGAAGTTGATTCAGCTACAGCTAATAATAAGGATAACTATACATTGAACGGAAAAGTTCTTCCAACAGGAACTACAGTAGAATATCGTGAAGCTGATATAGACAGTGATAGTGGAACTAAAGAAAAATTTGCTTTAATAACATTGCCAGACAATACAATTTCATTGACTGGTGGACAGGACTTTACAGTTCAGAATGTAGCCAACAAGCAGGGTAATAAAATGATGCCTGTAGCTGATGTAATCACATTGGCAGATAATACAGCTCCTGTAATTAAAGCTATTGAAGTTAATGCTTCTAATAAGATTACTCTCACATTCTCTGAAGATGTGGATATAGATTCATCAATTACAAGTGATATTATGAATCAGTTAGGACGTAACTTCGTAATTACTGCAAATGGCAAAACAGTAGGATTATTAAATGCCGTTGCCGCTGGTAAGAAGTTAACAATTACTACAGCTGATAACTTTGCTACTTCAAGCTTAGACGTTCCTGTGACTGTTCAGATAAAGAAGAACTCTGATGGTGATATCTTCATCGCAGATAAAGCAGGTAATAAAGCTGCAGAAATGACATTTACTAAATAATTTTTATAAGCATATTTTATATTCTATAGAGAAGTTGCCACTTTGACAATTAAATCGTGAAGTGGTAACTTCTTTTTTGATCTATTTCATACAAGTTATTCCAAAGATAAAAGTCTTATTTTGCTTGAAAATGAGTTCTTTAAGTCAGAATATTCTGAGGATTTAAATGTATGTTAAGTAAATCGGCAAGTAAAAAAAGCGTCAGATAGAATAAAAAATACTCCGCCAGGATGTGATTACAGTATTTTTATTTATAAAAATACTGTAAATTTTTTTCTAAATTTTGCGGCAGTAAAAGTAATTTTATTTTAAATTTATTTAAGAACTAAAATGATGTTAATTTACAGTTAAATTGTTGTTATTTTACAGTTAAATTGCAGTAAAATTACTTTTAAATTGAAAAAAGCAGGGGGTTTTATCATGGCTGGAGCTATATTTTACAGCAAAAAGTGAAAAAAGTTATGGTAAAAGTGACGAAATTTAAAATTATCGCTGTTACTGATTATCCACAATTATTTTTTGAAATCTGTCTGATTGATAATTAAGATTATATATATTGCTACATATGTTCAATCAAAAATTTAAATTAAATAGAATGCGTGAATATTGAGTGATTTCTCGAACACCTGTACTAAAAATAGGACAGTTATCCACAGTCATATTGACGAAAGTACATTTGCCTCCAATTAGCATTTTTAAAGCCTTTTTGCTATACTTTCGGATACCGGGAAAAAATCTGGATATACTAATTTAATGGTGTAATGATTTAACGGATAAAATTTATACCAGATGAACTATGTATGTCAAGAAAATCAGATTATTATGTGGTGAAAATATTTCACCGGAAAGGAGAAAATGCTATGGAGAATAATATTAAGGAAAGGATAACATTTCAGGAAGGAATGGAGATGTTTATGAAGTCGTTGGACAGCAGGGACTGCAGCAATTACACATTGAAGAATTATCATCATATTCTTGAGACATTTTACATTCATATGGCGAAAGAGGTGTTTAATGGTGAAGTGTATGTGCAGGATATCACCAGTCATCACATAGAGGAACATTTGCTTTATAGAAAAAATGTTTTGAATAATTCTCCTGTGACGAGGTTGAATGCACTGATTGCAATACAGAGTATGTACAAATACTTATTGAGGCATCATTATGTAAATCATAACCCTGCTGATGATGTGGATCGAATTAAACTGCCAAAAAGGGAAAGAGTTTATCTTACGGCGGAGGAGATACATCTTGTACTTAATGCGATAAAAAATCCACATATCTATGCAGCAGCGGCTACTCTTGCTTATACAGGACTTCGTATAAGCGAACTCGTCAGTTTAAAAATATCTGATGTTGATCTGGAGAAGCAGGAAATATTTGTTAGATGTGGAAAGAATAAAAAAGACAGGGTAGTCCCATTTTCAGATGATCTTAAAAGAATATTGAATGGCTATGTTAAAAATCATAGGAGCAATAAGACCGATTATTTCTTTGCTACGCCAAGAACAGGAAGAATTTGTCCTTCTTATATTAATGAAAAGCTTCATGAAGCCGCAGACGAAGTCGGACTTCAAAAGAACATATCAGCCCACATCCTGAGACATTCTGCTGCTTCGCTTATGGTTCTGAATCAGGCACCTATATCAAGTGTCCAGAAAATGCTTGGGCATAGCGATATAAAAACTACTTCCTTATATTTGCACGTTCTGAATGACGATCTTCATCAGGCTGCAGATCTTTTAAAATATTGACGGATAGGGGTGAAAATATATGATAACTACTGATGAATATATTGATTATGACAGACGCGCAGATGAAATATTTGAGCTTATCAATAATGGAATGACAAGGGACCAGGTTGCTAAGAAATTTAACTATGAAAATATCAGAAGCATGGATCAGCTGATGAGACGACGTGGGTATAGAATTGTCAAAAATAAATATGTGAAGGCAAGTAAGGAAAAGCCGTCGATATGTAAACTCCCTCTCCGTACAGAAAAACTTATGGATGCACTTAATAAATCCGTTAAAGATGGAACTGAGATTTCGGAGGCAAATCTTAACAGATGGGGATTTGAAAATAGGCAACAGCTCAACGATCATATGAAGGCAGAGGGCGTCAAATTTGATCCACTCAATAAAAGATATTACATCGTTCCAAAGGGAATGGATGATTCTGCCATATCACACGAATCAGACTTCGGACCATGTTTTGTTGATGAGAAACTCGCCATGCTTAAGGAGGAAAATAGAAGGGAGGCTGAGGCTAAAAGACGTTTAGCAGATGGAGAAAATGCATCGCAGGTAAGTCCTCAGGCAAATGCCGGAATCTCATCATCCCTTCAGACTTCTGCCGGCAGTAATGGAGCTGTCCAGACATCATTTAACAATAATGGCTCTGTTCCGTCGTCTGTCAGCACTAATGGAGCTCTCCAGACATCATTCAATAATAACGGCTCTGTCCAGTCGTCCGTCAGCACTAGTGGAGCTGCTTTGTCATCAAGCAATAATAATACTGCTATCAAGTCGACTGTTATTAGTAGTGGAACGATTCATTCGCAATTACACAGCTATGCAAATGTTAATTCACCTGTGATAAACAACAGCTCTGCCGGTAATCAGGCGTTATCCTACGCTCAAACGTCAGCCAATGCTCAAATGTCAGCCAATGCTCAGGCGTCATCCTA
>JALERT010000221.1 GCA_022764445.1 Lachnospiraceae bacterium
TACTGTAATCTGATCCATATATTTTTCTTTTTCGTCTATACTCATTGTAAATTACCTCCGGAATATTAAGGTTATTAAGGGAACATTGGAACAAGTTTAAGTCCTGTGTTTTCGTCAAGTCCAAACATAATGTTCATGTTCTGTACAGCCTGGCCTGCAGCACCTTTAACTACGTTGTCAATGGCACCCATCATTATTATACGGTTAGTACGTTCATCTATCTTGAAATTAACATCAACAAAGTTACTTCCTTCAACCCATCTTGTCTCAGGACATACATCTTTTTCAAGTACACGTACAAAGTATTCATCTTTATAATATTTATCATATACTTTCTTTACATCATCATAAGTTACCTTTTCTTTTAATGTGGCATATGATGTGGCAAGTATTCCCCTGTTCATAGGAACAAGGTGAGGTGTAAAGTTGATAAGTACTTTTTCTCCTGATGCATATGAAAGCTGTTCTTCAATCTCAGGTGTATGTCTGTGGGATGCAACGCCATATGCTTTTATGCTTTCGTTTACTTCACAGTAAAGGTTGGCTGTCTTTGCACCGCGGCCTGCACCTGATGCGCCAGATTTTGCATCTATAATAACTGTATTCATATCAATAAGACCTTCTTTGGCCATTGGATATATTGATAATGTTGAGCATGTAGGATAACATCCCGGATTGGCTATAAGTCTTGCTTTCTTTATATCATCTCTGTTGATCTCGCAAAGACCATATACTGCTTCATCTATAAATTCAGGACTTTTATGTTCAATTCCGTACCATTTTTCATATGTTTCTACATCTTTAATACGAAAATCTGCACTAAGATCGATTACCTTAGTTTTTGATAATATGTCTTCATTAATTATAGAACTGCAGAGCCCCTGAGGTGTAGCTGTAAATATTACATCAGCTTTATCAGCGAGTTCATCCATATTTTCTCCAAGACATACATCATCCACTAACTGAAACATATTTCCAAATATGTCGCTATACTTCTTATCTATATATGATCTTGAACCATACCACACAATCTCAGCATCAGGATGCTGCAGTAGTATACGTACAAGTTCCTGTCCGGCATATCCTGTTGAACCGATTATTCCGACTTTAATCATCTGTTTCACCATACCTTTCAAATTTATAATTTAATCCTTTGTATTGCATATGGTCGATTATACATCTACATTTATATTTATGCAAGCGAAAATGAAAATAAAATATATGTCAGGCATGAAGTGCTTTTCTTTCCATTCACAAGCTTGGCAGTTGCCATAACGCTATCTCGCAGTGATTAAGGAAGTTCATAACGCTATAAAATAGCACTTGAATAATTATTCATGATTGTGTATATTTATAAATGCAAAATGCATACTTGCATTACAGACGGTTTCTTATTATACTAAAACATAGTATTTATATTATTTACAGGAGGACTTTAAGATGAAAGAAAAAGTTATACTTGCGTATTCCGGTGGTCTTGATACCACAGCAATTATTCCTTGGTTAAAGGAAACATACAACTATGATGTTGTATGTGTATGTATCGATGTTGGACAGGAAAGTGAATTAGATGGTCTTGAAGAGAGAGCAAAAGCATGTGGTGCCGCTAAATTATATATAGAAGATGTTATAGATGAATTTTGTGATGACTATATCGTTCCATGTGTTCAGGCTCATGCAGTATATGAGAATAAATATCTTCTTGGTACATCAATGGCCCGTCCTCTTATCGCAAAGAGACTTGTTGAAATCGCACGTAAGGAAGGTGCTGTAGCAATTTGTCATGGTGCTACAGGTAAAGGTAATGATCAGGTTCGTTTTGAGCTTGGAATTAAGGCTCTTGCACCTGATATTAAGATTATCGCACCTTGGAGAGATGACAAGTGGAAACTTGATTCACGTGAGTCTGAGATAGAGTATTGTAAGGCTCATGGTATTGATCTTCCATTCTCAACAGACAGCAGCTACAGCCGTGACAGAAACTTATGGCATATAAGCCATGAAGGTCTTGAACTTGAAGATCCTGCAAATGCTCCAAATTATGATCATCTTCTTGTACTCGGTACTACACCTGAGAAGGCTCCTGATGAAGGCGAAGTAGTTACAATGACATTTGAAGGCGGAGTTCCAACATCTGTCAATGGCGAAAAGATGAAAGTTTCTGATATAATCCGTACACTTAATAAACTTGGTGGAAAGCATGGAATCGGTATAATTGATATCGTTGAGAACCGTGTAGTTGGTATGAAGTCACGTGGTGTATACGAGACACCGGGCGGAACAATACTTATGGAAGCTCATCAGCAGTTAGAGGAATTAATTCTTGACCGTGATACATATACTGTAAAGAAAGAAATCGGCAATAAGCTTGCTGATGTTGTTTATGAAGGTAAATGGTTTACACCACTTCGTGAAGCTTTACAGGCATTTGTAGAGTCAACACAGAAGTATGTAACAGGTGAAGTTAAGTTTAAGCTTTATAAAGGTAACATTATCAGAATGGGTACAACTTCTCCATATTCAATGTACAGTGAGTCGATTGCTTCATTTACCACAGGTGATCTTTATGATCATAAGGATGCAGAAGGATTTATAAATCTCTTTGGTCTTTCATTAAAGGTTCGTGCAATGAAACAGGGTTCATTCGTTGAATTAAATGATAAGAATAACTAATAATTACTTATAAGTTAAAAAAGTATAAGGAAAACTCCGGCAAAAACAGTCGGGGTTTTTCATATATATGACTGTATGTTACAGTTCACGCCTAACTGTTGACAAAAAGTAATTAATCATGCTACTCTTTTAGGGTTAATATAATTTTATTATTAACCTGTATTGCGTTCACAAAATTAAGAATGTTATACAAGTCTAAAAGACAGAAAGGAATAGGACTATGTGCGGAATTATCGGATTTACCGGAAATATTGACGCGAAGGAAGTACTCCTTCAGGGACTTAAATCGCTTGAGTATCGTGGATATGACAGCGCTGGAATATCTTTCTTTACAGAAAACGGAGTTAATACAATTAAGTCTGTGGGAAAAGTTGACGGACTTGCAGATAAAGTAGCTTCTGTTGCAGCTGATGTTGTAACGAAGTGTGGTATAGGTCATACACGCTGGGCAACGCATGGTGGCGTTTCAGAGGTTAACTGTCACCCTCATCATTATGGACGTGTAACACTTATACATAATGGTATTATTGAAAATTATAAAGAACTACAGGAGGAACTTGCGGCAGATGGAAAAGAACCTGTATCGCAGACAGATTCTGAGATAGCTGCAATGGTTATCGATTCATGTTATAAGAACAACCCAATAAAAGCAATTAAAAAGGCTGTAAAAAAGTTTACCGGGGCATATGCATTCTGCATAATGTTTGAAGATCATCCGGGCAGTATATATGCTATAAGAAATGGAAGTCCTCTTGTTGCAACAACTACTCCTTCAGGTACAATTATTGCATCTGATATGGTTGCTCTTATAAAGTACTCTAAAGACTATTTTGTACTTCCTGAGCATCATATCGCCCATCTTACATCAAAGAATATAACAATAACTGATTTAGATTATAATGAAATTGAGCCTGATATGCTTCATGTCAATTGGGATATGGCAGCAGCTCGTAAGGGCGGATATGATTATTTCATGCTTAAAGAAATACATGAGCAGCCTGAAGCACTTAGAAATACAATTGCACCACGTATTAAAGATGGTATGCCTGATTTTTCTACTGATGGAATTCCTGACAGTCTTTTCAGTGATATAAACAGAATTATAATTACAGCATGTGGTACTGCAATGCATGCAGGTCTTATCGGAAGAAATATGATTGAGAAGCTTACAAGAGTTCCCGTTACGGTAGAGATTGCATCTGAGTTCAGGTATCAGGATCCTATACTTGACAGTAAGACACTTGTTATCACTATCTCACAGTCAGGAGAAACAGCAGATACTCTTGCTGCTTTAAGGCTTGCCAAAGAAAACGGAGCAAAGACACTTTCTGTAGTTAATGTTAAGGGGTCTTCTATCGCAAGGGAAAGTGATTATGTATTATATACACATGCAGGCCCTGAAATAGCCGTAGCAAGTACAAAAGCATATACTGTACAGCTTGCAGCTATGTATCTTATTGCATTCAGATTTGCTGTAATAAGAGGATCTGTTTCAGAAGATAAGATAAAAAAATATGTTGCTGAACTTGAAAAAGTACCTTCATTTGTCCAGAAAATGCTTTCATGTGACAAGGCGATAGAACCAATTAGCAGGAAATTACTTAAGACAGAGAGTCTCTTCTTTATAGGACGTGGACTTGATTATGCTCTTTCATGTGAAGGATCTATTAAATTAAAAGAAATAAGTTATATTCACTCGGAAGCATATGCAGCAGGCGAATTAAAGCATGGTACAATTTCTCTTATTACTGACAATGTACCTGTTATAGCACTTGCAACACAGCAGAAAGTATTTGCAAAGATGATTTCCAATATAAGAGAGGTAAGATCTCGTGGAGCTATGGTAATAATGATAGCAGGGGCTGATGCAGAGGTTGATGCATCACTTTGCGACCACCTTATTACTCTCCCACCTATCGATGATGCTTTCGCTCCTTTTGGTGCAGCAATCGTGCTCCAGTATATTGCATATTATACAGCAGTTGGCAGAGGTCTTAATGTCGATCAGCCACGTAACCTTGCTAAGTCTGTTACGGTAGAATAGATTAGAAATTCCTGAGTTCGTATATTTGCATTTATTATAATAAAAAAGCAGTTTCTTCATTTTACAAATTTTATCTGTTTATGTAACAGAAAAATCAAAATGAAGAAACTGTTCTTTTTTACTCTGTAGGAATTATTAATTTAGCTATTTTAATAATTCATTAGATTGTACTAGTTGGATTTTACAAAGTTACCGCGAAGAAGCTCCGGGTGACTTTCAATATGTGCATAATCATTAAAACGATCAAGATAAAATCCGTGTTTATTTTCATCAAAGTGAAGCTGTGTTATACTGCAGTTTTCAAGTGATGTTCCAAACATAAGTCTTTTTGCAAAGTCTCCTCCAAATAATGTACACAGTAATATTCTTATGACACCACCATGTGTAACTACGGCTACTCTTTCTTTACCGCTTTCGATAATTTCATTTATTACAGGCATGACACGTTCCATGACCATAGAACCATTTTCTCCGTCAGGATACCACATTTCAGACGGTGGAACAAAAAACTCTCCCACATATTCATTTACTTCATCAAGAGCTGTTCCTCTCTGCATCCTTCCTTCTATGAAATC
>JALERT010000005.1 GCA_022764445.1 Lachnospiraceae bacterium
TTTATTTCGATTTTAGTGGTTTTACTTTGTTCATTTGTGAATATATGCAATATGCCCCAAAAGAAATGAAGGGAACTATGCTGGGCCTACATTCCACACTGGCAGGAATTGCATTGCTACCTGCAAGTGTTATTGCCGGACTCCTTTGGGATAATGTTGGCACTTTTGCACCATTTGTTTATGGTGGAGTAATGTCACTTGTAGCTGCCGTGATTTTGATGGTAGGATTGAAACAGAAGACAGAGAGATAACTTCTAGTCTTGCGAAGAGGCTGAAAACAATAGAAGATTTGAATTCTACGGTGTTTCTGTGGATTATAGATTGTGAGGTGTTAATTATGTATGAAGGAAAATAATTGGTTTAGATATCGTGCAGCAGCTATTATTGTTGAAAATGATTGTGTGTTATTTGCCGGAAATGAGAATGAAGATTATTTTTATTCCATAGGTGGTGGCGTGCACATGGGAGAAACAGCGGAAAATGCAGTACTTCGAGAGGTATATGAAGAAACAGGAGTACATTATGAAATAGAACGGTTAGCTGTTATTCATGAAAATTTCTTTGATGAAAATAACAGCATGTTGAAAGGGTTAAACTGTCATGAAATATGTTTCTACTTTTTAATGAAGCCAAGAGGGACTCAAGAACTTCATAGCAATAGTACAACTTGCGGAGTGAAAGAAGAAATGCATTGGATACCAGTTAAGGAATTAGATAAGTATAAAGCATTTCCAAGTTTTATGAAAGATTATCTTAGTAAAGAACATTTCGGAATAGAGCATATAGTAACCGATGAGAGAAAGTGAACTTTGAATTTGTCGATTTGATAAATTCGTATTTAATAGCAAAGGAGTAGATTATGAAGTGTAATAAATGTGAAACAGAAATGATTAAGTCTAAGCTTTCAACTGGTATGGCATATGTATATGTTTCAAATAAGTAAAGGGAGCATTTGAAACAGAAAAGAGAAGTTCGGTTTTTTGTTTTGTATGTTCAAAATGTGGATATATTGAACTTTATGTTGATTGTCCTAAGGATATTGTAGTTGAATAAAAATTCCGGTTTTTAGAGCTGGCGAAATCAGAATTTGCAGCGAAGGAGAGAATGGATAAGAAAATGGAAATTCTAAGGATACTTTTGAAAATAATTATGTGGGTGTTGATTGCTGGGTTTGCATGTAATTTTGTTATGCAAACAGTAAGTTATTCCTTTTATAAGAAAGCAGATAAGATGACAGATATTACATCTGTTCCTCAATATATTCAGATGACAGATCAGTTAACCGGTTATGGATATAATTTAGAAGCCAGTAGAGACAAAGTGATATTATTCTTTGGAGGCTCAAATTATATTGCATATAATTCTGTGGGAAAATATGCGCATAATTTTGAATGTCCATTTTTAGCAGTTGATTATTACGGAACACAGGATAGTAAAGGAAATATGAATTTACAGACAATGAAGAAATCGGCCACAGAATTGTATGACTGGACGCAAGAGGAATATCCGCAATCAGAAATTGTAATTATGGGACATAGTTATGGAGCCGGTATGGCTACATATCTTGCAAGTGTAAGAAAATGCAAGGCTTTAGTGTTGGCGGCCGGCTATAGAGATATTTCTGATTTGTATAATAAAATGATACCGATATTTTGGGGACCTTTGAAAGTATTTATTTCAAACAATATCAAGACATCTGAATATGCCAAAAGTGTGACAAGTCCGGTCTATATTATCGGTTCAAAAGCGGATAAAACATTGGGGGAATCTTTGCAGGAAAAATTATCAGATTGTTTTGAAAATTCAGAGTTAAAAATATTTAATGATATTACACATGAAAATTATTTTATTTCAGAAGATGTTGTTAAATACATAAATAATGTAATTCAATAACTTCCAGTTTGGAGAATTGAAAAAAACGGAATTTACCTATTAAGACATATAAACTCTTGATAACAAAGCTCCTATATAGTATGTTTTTAATAAACTACTATATAGGAGCTTTTGTATGGAAATGAATGGAGGATTTCTTGTCACCAAAATAAAACAGCTTGGAGACCGGATTTTCGAGAAGATTCTCAGTGAAAAGAATATTGATGCGTTTAATGGAGCCCAGGGGCGTATTCTTTATGTGCTGTGGCAGGAGGATGGTATCTCAATCAGGTCACTCTCGACTAAATGCGGATTAGCGATAACATCTCTTACTACG
>JALERT010000127.1 GCA_022764445.1 Lachnospiraceae bacterium
GTTTTATTCATTACGTGAATGAAAGGCTATTCTACCATATAAATGATAGATAGTATACCGAGCAAGCTCGAATACTATCTATTATTTATATGGCTGAACTGTTAACATTTTCTTCATATTTTAATAATTGCATGTTCACAAAGGATAAATATAATGAAAACATCAAATGAAACAAAACATTTGGTTAGTGCTTAAATTTTTTTTCATACCTTCTCCTTAAGAATCGCTTGCTAGCGATTCTTTTTTTATGTGTACAAAATTGTATTTTAGCAATAAATCCGATATACTAGTGATAAAATATATGAGTATATACACTTGTATTGTTAGAAGATATTGTATCTGTGAAGTTATTTAGGTGATAACTTTACAGTTGAGATTGTGTACGTCTGTACGGGAGGTGCAGTTTTATGGCAAAAACAGTAGCAATAGGAATACAGAGTTTTGCAGAAGTTATTGAAGGAAACTATTTTTATATAGATAAGACACCATTCATAAAAGAATGGTGGGAAAGTGGAGACAGTGTAACACTTATCACCCGTCCCAGAAGATTCGGTAAGACCTTGAATATGAGTATGCTTGAGCAGTTCTTTTCACTAGACTACGCAGACAGGGGAGATTTGTTTGAAGGGCTTTCCATATGGCAGGAAGAGAAGTACAGAGAGCTTCAGGGAACGTATCCGGTGATAAGTCTGTCATTTGCCAATATCAAAGAGGAAAGCTTTCAGATGACAAGAAAGAAAATCTGCCAGTTAATCACAAACATATATGGAAAATATGAATTTATTTTAGATAGTGGTATTTTAAGCGAGGCAGATATTAGATATTTTAAGCGTATTTCTGAGGATATGGATGATAGTGATGCATCGTTATCACTGTATCAGCTGTCCGATTTTTTGTATAGATATTACGGCAAAAAAGTAATCATCCTTCTCGATGAGTATGACACACCTATGCAAGAAGCATATGTAAACGGATTCTGGGATGAACTTGTAGCTTTTACGAGAAGCCTTTTTAACTCGACATTTAAGACAAATCCTTATCTTGCAAGGGCTGTCATGACGGGGATTACAAGGGTAAGCAAGGAGTCAATTTTTTCAGACCTTAATAACTTAAATGTAGTTACAACTACTTCCGATGAATATGCCACAGCATTTGGATTTACGGAAGAAGAAGTGTTTATTGCACTTGATGATTATGGATACGGCGATAAGAAAGATAGTGTAAAGAAATGGTACGATGGTTTCACGTTTGGAAGTAAGACAGATATATATAATCCGTGGTCAATTATAAACTTTCTTGACAAAGGAAAGGTTGGCACATACTGGGCCAATAGCAGCAGTAACAGCCTTGTGGGAAAGTTAATCAGAGAGGGAAACCCCGATTTAAAAAATACATTTGAAGATTTAATTAAGGGAAAAAATATTTACCGGCCTATTGATGAGCAGATTGTATATAATCAGCTTGATGATAATGATGATGCGATCTGGAGTCTTCTTCTTGCCAGTGGATATTTAAAGGTGCTTAGCTTTGAAGAAAAAATAGTAGGCGGTCAGGAAGCATTATATGAATTAACTCTTACCAATGAAGAAGTAAAAGATATGTTTTACAGCATGGTCAGAGGCTGGTTCGGTAAAGCAAAGGCATCATATAATGATTTCGTAAAATCTCTTCTTTCAGGAAAACGTAAAGAAATGAATGCATACATGAACCGCGTGGCACTTCAGTCATTCAGCTATTTTGATACGGCAGATGGGCCATCATTCGATGCTCCCGAGCGTTTTTATCATGGCTTTGTATTAGGTCTTGTAGTAGATTTGTCAGGAGACTATGTAATTACATCCAACAGAGAAAGTGGGTTCGGACGTTATGATGTAGTCATTGAACCAAAGGATATAGAAAAGGATGCCATAATCCTTGAGTTTAAAGTGCATGATGAAGAGGACGAAAAGACACTTGAAGATACAGTCAAGGCAGCTCTTGACCAGATAGAAGAGAAGGACTATGCAGCAGGTCTTATCGCAAAGGGATTCAAGGCAGAGAAAATACGAAAGTATGGCTTTGCTTTTGAGGGAAAGAAAGTACTTATTGGATAAAATGATAAACTGCTGGATAAGTAATGCATCAAAAGCCCCGGAGGTGAGACCTCCGGGGCTTTTTGTCCGTTGTATTTTAGCAGTAAATCCGATATACTAGTGATAAAATATATGAGTATATACACTTGTATTGTTAGAAGATATTGTATCTGTGGGGTTATTTAGGTGATAACTTTACAGATGAGATTGTGTACGTCTGTACGGGAGGTGTAGTTTTATGGCAAAAACAGTAGCAATAGGAATACAGAGTTTTGATAAAATTATAGAAGGCAATTACTTTTATATAGATAAGACACCATTCATAAAAGAATGGTGGGAAAGTGGCGATGATGTAACACTGATTACACGTCCAAGAAGATTCGGTAAGACCTTGAATATGAGTATGCTTGAGCAGTTCTTTTCATTAGACTACGCAGACAGGGGAGATTTGTTTGAGGGACTTTCTATATGGCAGGAAGAGAAGTACAGAGAGCTTCAGGGAACTTATCCGGTGATAAGCCTGTCATTTGCCAATGTAAAAGAGAAGGATTTTAAAACAACAAGTTATCGTATACGTCAGATGTTGATGAAATTATATGAGAAAAATTCTTTTTTGCGTAAAAGTAATGTCCTTTCAAATGCAGAAAAACAATATTTTGAACGAATGGCATCTGATATGAGTGAGGAGGATGCACCGATGGCACTTTATCAGCTGTCCGATTTTTTGTACAGATATTATGGCAAAAAAGTCATTATCCTTCTCGATGAATACGATACGCCAATGCAGGAAGCATATGTAAATGGATTCTGGGATGAACTTGTAGCGTTTACAAGAAGTCTTTTTAACTCTGCATTTAAGACAAATCCATATCTTGCAAGGGCTGTCATGACGGGGATTACAAGGGTAAGCAAGGAGTCAATTTTTTCAGACCTTAATAACTTAAATGTAGTTACAACTACTTCTGATGAATATGCCACAGCCTTTGGATTTACGGAAGAAGAAGTATTTAATGCTCTTGATGATTATGGCTATAGTGATAAGAAAGAGTTAGTAAAAAAATGGTATGACGGTTTTACATTTGGAAGTAAGACAGATATATACAATCCGTGGTCAATCTTAAACTTCCTTGATACAGGAAAGATAGGCACATACTGGGCGAACAGTAGCAGTAACAGCCTCGTTGGGAAGCTTATACG
>JALERT010000092.1 GCA_022764445.1 Lachnospiraceae bacterium
TGGCACCGCCTATTATAAAGATATCGTCGTCATTATATTCGGACAGCTTACTTATAGCTTCTTCCATACTGTGGACAACTATTGAATCACCATATGAATAATCTTTTTTAGATGTGAGAATTATAGAAGTTCTCCCCTTAAGTGATGTTCCTCCGGGAAGTGACTCCATGGTTTTTCGTCCTCCTACAATTACTTTTCCTTCTGTAAGTTCCTGAAAAAGTTTCTTATCTGATGGAATTGAAACGAGAAGTTTTCCTTTATTGCCAATTCCCCAGTGTGAATCAACACATGATATTAAATTCATATATTTCCTCTTTTCTTATGTTATGTACTTTCGGAATCTCTCCTGCCATGCTATTTCGGCTGATTTTCCTCCAAATGTACACAAATTTATCGGGCGTAGTTCCACGTACGCCTCATAAATTTGTGCACACCTGACATTTCCTACTTTGTAAACAAATATGCATATTCCTTTGGTACAGAGGCTTTAATGTATACGCCTTCATTTCTGTACTCTTCTTCTATAACCTGTCCGTATTTACGTACATCATTAACAACAGATGCTTCATCATATCCAAATACTTTTTCGATTATCTTTTTTCCTTCTTTTGCCACTTCACTTATATTTTCAAGCATCTCAGAAAGGCCATCGCCATATTTTGCAGATATTCTTACCGTTTTATCTGCACGAAGATCTTTTAGCGAAATTTCTTCGTCTATAGCATCTATTTTATTAAATGCCGTAACAATTTTTTTATCACCGACTTCCAGTTTTTCAAGTGTCTCATATACCGTATGCATCTGTGAATCCATATCGGGATTAGATGCATCAACTACATGAAGTATTACGTCTGCATATTTTGCTTCTTCCAACGTACTTCTAAAAGCCTGTATAAGATGATGAGGCAGTTTTCTTATGAAACCTACCGTATCAGTAAATAAAAATTCTTCACCATTGTCCAGAGTCATCTTTCTCGTTGTGGGATCAAGTGTTGCAAAGAGCTTATCTTCAGACAATACACCTGCACCGGTAAGCTTATTAAGGAGAGTTGATTTACCTGCATTGGTATAACCTACTATTGCAATTACAGGGATAGGATTTTCCTGGCGCTTCTTTCTTGTAAGTTCACGCGTTCTCTTAACCTGTTCAAGCTCTTTACGAACCTGGGTTATCCTCTCTTTAATAAGACGTCTGTCTATCTCAAGCTTCTGTTCTCCGGGACCTCTTGTTCCGATACCGCCACCTAGCCTTGAAAGCTCACTTCTTCCACCTATAAGATGAGATGCCCTGTAACGAAGCTGTGCAAGCTCTACCTGAAGTTTTCCTTCACTTGTAGATGCTCTTTTGGCAAATATATCAAGAATCATAACTGTCCTGTCTATGACTTTTACTCCGAGAGCTTCTTCGAGATTGTGATACTGGGCAGGAGAAAGTTCATCATCACATACAACTGTATCGGCGTCCGTCTTATACACAAGTTCTTTTATTTCTTCTATCTTTCCCTTTCCGATATAAGTTCCCGGGTGCATTCTCTCCCTGTTCTGTATGACCTTAGCAACAGTCTCCGCCCCTGCTGTCTGTCCCAGTTCTTCAAGTTCATCAAGAGACTGTTCCGTATCATCATTGTCAGATGTTGCCACACCTACAAGTATTATACGTTCTTTTCTCTCTGATGTATCAAACATTTTATCACCCATATTAATTTCCCTTCTTAGTATTATTTTTTGCTGTAATTCTTGTCCTGATAAAATTAAGTTCTTTTTCCATGCCTTTATCAGCAGGAAATGATTTAATATATTCCTTTGCTTCTTTCGCCGCTTTTTTATAGCTTCCTGACTTTTCATAAAGTATAACCTGATTTTTTCTAAGCATCTGTACAGCAGATGTATTTCCCAGTGACAGTCCTTCATTTATATAATTTTGAGCTTCTTTATAATCACCTGTTTCAATATAACATCCGGCAATCTGGTTATATACTTCCGGTATATCCAAAGATGTATTGTCACGCAGATACATTTTAAATAAATCGACTGCACCATAGTAATCTTTCTCACCCATCTTAATCATTCCCTGATAATAAACAGCTGACTGATTACCTTTTTTTACAGCAAGCTCCAGCTTTGAAGATGCATTATCATAATCAGACATATAATAATAAGCCTTACCCTGCTGCATAAGTACATCTCCATCATCACTGTCAAGGGAAATAATATTTTCCAATGCTTTATTTGCACTGCTTTCATCCCCCTGAGACTTATATGCCCTGTAAAGTCCAAAATAAGCATCATAGCACTTTTTATCAGCTTTGACTGCATCATTATAATCATTATACGCAGCATCATAATCACCAGTCTTACAATATATATCGCCACGTCTCAGATAAGCTTCTGTATTCTTTTTATCGTCTTTTATTATCTCTGTATATAAATCAGCAGCTCCCTTGTCATCGCCTGAAATCTGTAAAGCTGCCGCTTTAAGCAGTTTTATATCATAATTAAGTTCTTTTACATGATCTATTTTAACTGCATCATCACATAATGATATTGTTTTCTCATAATCATTAAGTCCATAATATGCTATAGCTTCTCCATAATACAGTTTTTTATTATTCTCTTTTGATATCTTATTCTCAACATCCTGAACAGCTTTCTCAAATTCTTTTATTGCCTCTTCATATTTCCCCTCATAATTAAGTACCATTCCATATCCTATATAATACTCTGCCTTTTCAGGATTTTCTTTTATGGCACTCTTAAATGATTCTATTGACTCTTCGTATTTTCCTTCATCCATAGACTTTACAGCACTCTTATAAGCACTATCTGCTTTGCCACATGATGAAGTAAGTAAAACTGCACCACAGAGAAGAGCTGTCACTAAATATTTTTTCATTGTAAGTTTCATTATATTTATCTCCAATCTTTTGCTTTATATGATTTTTGACTGATGTAAAAAACCTTATGATAACAACGAAAAAGAAACATATAGCCATGCTTAAACAAATGACTAAATGTTTCTTTCACTTAATCCCTAAATCTTATGCTTCTTTTGCCTTAGCTATAAGCATGTTCCTTTTATCTTCCGGAAATGTTTTACTATCTAATAATTCATCCAGAAACATCTCCATATCTCCGTCATCCCAAAATTCCATATCTTTACGGAGCATATCACATCTATAGTCATGTCTGTCAATTAAAATCCTATAGGAAAAATATCTTCCATCACGATACTGCTCCAAATACCCCTTTTTAACCAACTTTCCAAGAAAAGTAGAAACAGTTTGCGGTTTCCAGTTTTTTTTGTAATTTTCATTGGCAAGTGCCATAATCTGAGCGAGCCTTGAACCATTCCCCAAATCCCATACGCATTTCATAGTAACTTTTTCGCTTTCAGTCAAACTAATCATATTCATGTCAAAAATCCTCCATTCTATGCGACTGTATGTACCTTTTACTGTTCGTACCACATAATATCAGAAAATGCGCCTTTTTTCAATAGTTCAGGCTTTATAGTTACTGTAAATTCGTAACAGTTCAGCCTTTATTTCAGTTCCTGACAGAATCCTTTAAATAGTCTTCATATCTTTTTACTATCAGCTTTCTTCCACTTTTCCTTATGGGGATCATTCTATTATCTATCATTATAAAATCAGAATCAACAAGACCTGCGACATACTGCATATTGACAAGGTAGCTTTGATGACATCTTAAAAATCTCTCATCCTTAAGCTCTTTTTCCAGGGTATCAAGTTTATTATATACTTTTACTGCTCCCTGTGTCGTTGTATATATGTAGACAACTTTATTGTCTGATTCCAGATGTATTATATCTTTATAGGGAATTATAATAGACTTTCTTTTTGACTTTACTTCAATATAATTTTTCTCTTTCTGGGGATGTTTTTGTATAAAATAATCTATAACGGCACCAATACGACCAGGTTCATACGGCTTAACAAGATATCCCATTGCATGAACTTCATAGGCAGCGATAGCGAAGTCTGAACTTGATGTGCAGTAAACGATTTCTACACTCCCGTCCATACCACGAATTAATTTTCCTGTCTCGATACCATCTATCTCATTCATCATGATATCAAGAAATATCAGATCATATGGTTTATTTTTATAACATGAAACCAGCTCTTCCCCATTGCGATACAAGTCAACCTGATAATCAATTCCTCTGTCATCCATTAAAAAACCTACAATCTCTCCAAGTATATCCCTGTCAATGTCACTATCTTCACATATCGCTACCTTTATCATATAAAAATGTTCCTTTCAAAAACTATTATCCCATATTTACAATTCTCCTATAGAATAACTAAAATCACCTTTTCGGTCAAGTAGATTTTAATGATTCAGAACATCATTTATTATGTCTTCTGCCTTCTTTTTTTCTTCTTTCGTAAGCTGCGGTGTATCTTTAAGTCTGTACTCTATGCCAAGATTATCATATTTTACCTTACCCATTGAATGATATGGAAGTACTTCCACTTTCTCAATATTGGAAAATTTCTTTATATAATGTGCAAACTGCGTAAGTTCTCCCTCATCATATGTTATCCCCGGGACAACGACATGGCGAATCCACACAGGTTTTGATATATCATTAAGATATTCTGCAAATTTTAATATATTTTCGTTGGAATGACCTGTAAGTTCTTTATGCTCCATGTCATCTATATGCTTTATATCAAGCATTACAAGATCTGTAACCTTCATGAGTTCTTCTATGCTGTCCTGTCCTTTATACATTATACCTGACGTATCAAGGCATGTATGAATTCCTCTCTCATGTGCTTTTGTGAAAAGCTCTGTCAGAAATTCCATCTGAAGCATAGGTTCCCCACCGGTGGCAGTAATCCCACCGGTAGTGTAAAACTCTCTGTTTCTCTCAAATCTTTCTATAATCTCCTCTGTATCAGTCAGTTTACCATCTTCGATATTCCATGTATCAGGGTTATGGCAATACTTACATCTCATTGGACATCCCTGAAAGAAGACAACATATCTTACGCCAGGTCCATCAACTGTTCCAAATGTTTCAATAGAGTGAATATATCCTTTCACTGCAACCCCCTTACATTCTTTCATGGAATGTTCTTGCTATTACTTCATCCTGCTGCTCTTTTGTAAGCTTGATGAAGTTAACGGCATAACCTGATACACGTATTGTAAGCTGTGGATACTGCTCAGGATGCTTCTGTGCATCAAGAAGCGTTTCTTTATTGAGAACATTTACATTAAGATGATGACCACCCTTCTTACAATATCCGTCAAGAAGTGCAATAAGGTTATTTTCTGACATTTCCTCATCTTTGCCAAGAGCATCAGGTACGATTGAGAATGTATTGGAAATACCATCCTGTGAATCCATAAATGGAAGCTTTGACACTGATGCAAGTGATGCTACTGCACCATGTGTATCACGTCCATGCATTGGATTGGCACCCGGCGCAAATGCAACTCCCTTAGCTCTTCCATCAGGTGTAGCACCTGTATTTTTACCATATGACACGTTTGATGTTATAGTAAGGATAGATGTTGTCGGGATACCACCACGGTATGTGTGGTTTCCTTTTACATAGCTGATAAATGTATGAAGAACTTCTTTAGCTAAATTATCAACTCTGTCATCGTCATTACCATACTTTGGAAAATCTCCTTCAACCTTATAATCAACTGCAAGTCCCTGCTCGTTTCTTATAACCTTTACCTTAGCGTATTTGATAGCTGAAAGAGAATCTGCAACAACTGACATACCTGCTATACCTGTTGCAAACCAGCGTTTTACTTCCTTATCATGAAGAGCCATCTGAAGTCTTTCATATGAGTACTTATCATGCATATAGTGAATTATATTAAGTGCATTTACATATACACCGGCAAGCCACTTCATCATGTCCTTATATTTTTCCCAGACTTCATCAAAATCAAGATACTCTGAAGTTATAGGACGGTATTTTGGTCCTACCTGCTTTCCTGTCATCTCATCGACACCACCATTGATAGCATAAAGAAGACATTTTGCAAGGTTAGCTCTTGCACCGAAGAACTGCATCTCTTTACCTATTCTCATAGAAGATACACAGCATGCTATACCATAGTCATCTCCATGAACAACCCTCATGATATCGTCATTTTCATACTGGATTGCAGAATGTTTGATAGATGTCTTTGCACAGAATTTTTTCCATGTCTCAGGAAGTTTTGTTGACCAAAGTACAGTCATATTTGGTTCAGGAGCCGCACCTATATTGTTAAGTGTATTGAGGTATCTGTATGACATCTTTGTAACCATGTGTCTTCCATCTACACCAATTCCACCTAATGATTCTGTAACCCATGTAGGATCACCTGCAAATAATGAATTGTACTCAGGCGTACGTGCAAATTTGATACAACGAAGCTTCATGACAAACTGATCTACTATTTCCTGAATCTCTTTCTCTGTAAATGTTCCTTCTTCCAAGTCTCTTTCTGCATATATATCAAGGAATGTTGACGTACGACCAAGACTCATGGCTGCACCATTCTGCTCCTTTACTGCTGCAAGGTAAGCAAAGTATACAGCCTGTGTTGCTTCAAGTACATTAGTTGCCGGCTTAGATATATCACAACCATATATCTTTGCAAGCTCTTTAAGCATCTTAAGTGCTCTTATCTGCTCTGAAAGTTCTTCTCTTTCCCTGATAACATCAGAGTACATTATTGTACGTGTCGAAGCCTTCTGGTCTTCTTTATCTTCAATAAGTCTGTCAACACCATAAAGAGCTACTCTTCTGTAGTCACCTATGATTCTTCCTCTGCCGTAAGCATCAGGAAGACCTGTTATTATATGAGCAGAACGGCATGCTCTCATTTCATCCGTATAAGCATCAAATACACCGGCATTGTGTGTTTTACGATGTGTAGTAAAATACTCAACAACCTCAGGGTCAACAGTATATCCATTTTGTTCACAAGCTTTTACCGCCATACGGATACCGCCATATGGCTGAAGTGAACGCTTAAAAGGTTTCTCTGTCTGGAAACCGACAATCTTTTCTTTTGATTTATCTAAATATCCTGCTTCATGAGATGTTATAGTAGATATCACTTTCGTATCCATATCTAAAACACCGCCTGCTTCCCTTTCCTGCTTTGAAAGTTCAAGCACTTCATCCCACAAATCAAGAGTATCCTGTGTAGGTCCTTCAAGGAATGAATCATCACCATCATATGGATGATAATTATTCTGGATAAAGTCCCTTACATTAATCTCTGATTCCCATGCACCACCTACAAAATTTCTCCATTCGTTACGCATAATTTCCTCCATTCTACATGATAAAAACATGTGACTAAAAAATATGTGACTAAAATTTTTAGGAGTGTGTTCAACTACTAAATCAACATAAATATGATAAGTAGTGTGATTCGACTGCACGGTTCATCACTTACTCTATCGGTAGTCTTTGCTATAGAGTAAAAAAGAACCAACAGCCCAGACACTTCCTGCCCAGACGGTCGGCTCAATATATGTTATACTTCACGTGGTTATTCCACTTTTTCCGTCAGTCATATAACAAGGCGATAATACAATATTATTTTTAATAAGTCAATATGTTTTAACAAAAAATTATATCCAATCTTTTCTAATATCCGTCTCACACTTTTTATTTCATTCACATATATTAATCTATCAGAAATAATAGTTTTTGATTATGTGGAGGGATTTATGAATAATATAGTTTATATATATGGTAATGACAAAAGGCAGTATTATATAGCTAAAATGCTTAATGAATATGGCTATACAACTATCAATGTTCCTTTATCAGATTATAGTGAAAACACCTCCGATTATACTGCTGCCGAAATATCTGATAGCGAATATCTCCTTCTCCCTGTACCCGTATCTGAAGAAATAATCAATTCCATTGCACCATTTGTCCATTCAGAGACATATATAATGAGTGGTTCACTTCCAAAAGATTTTATCGAAATATGTGAGGCCGAACATGCTCATTTATTTAATTATATGAAGGTTCCTGAGGTTGCTATAAGAAATGCCGCAGCTACGGCTGAAGGTGCAGTATGTGAAGCAATTAAAGTAGGTCCTTATACATTACAGGGAAGTAAGAGCCTTGTTATAGGGTATGGCAGATGCGGTTCTGTACTATGTGATAAACTCTCTGCACTGAAATCACATGTATCCGTACTTACAAGAAGTTCATCAGGTAAGGCTCATGCAGAAGCTGACGGATATAATATTTTTTCAAAAAACTATTCTGATTTTGACTTTATATTTAATACCGCCCCTGCCCCTGTGATAACACGTGATATAATTGATCTTTTAAAAGATGACTGTGTGATTATAGATATCGCCTCTGCTCCCGGAGGCACTGATTTTGAATATTGCAAAAAGAAAGGCATAACTGCACTACTTTGTCCGGGACTCCCTGCAAAATATTCTCCTAAAACGTCAGCCGGAATAATATTTGATGAATGTATAAAATTCCTTGAATGTAACACCCCCGGAATAGAATGAAAGATAAAAAACGTCCCCGGATATGTACTTATTACTTGGTAAGTCAAAACTTCGTCTTTTAACTGCCTAAGTAATCTTTCAATTAATGGAAGGAGAATTTATATGGACAATTCTAAATATACTCTCAATCTAGGTCTTGGAATTACAGGATCTTTTTGTACACACCCTAAACTGATAAAATTTCTTTCAGACATAAAAACATATGATTATAATATAATACCTATCTTTTCTCAAAACGCCGGTAATACAGACAGCCGTTTTGGCAGCAGCAGTACATTTACAAAAGAAGTGGAGGAGCTTACAGGCAATAAGGGGATATATACCATAACTGATGCGGAACCGATTGGTCCTGAAAAAATGCTTGATGTTCTTGTAATAGCACCATGTACCGGTAATACACTTGCCAAACTCTGCAATGGCATTACAGACACAAGTGTCCTCATGGCTGCAAAGGCGCATCTTCGCAATGAAAGACCTCTTATTATATCAATATCAACTAATGATGCCATGGGTATTAACTTTAAAAATCTTGGCACACTTTATAACATGAAAAATATCTATTTTGTTCCTTTCGGACAGGATAATTATAATAAAAAGCATAATTCTCTTATATCTCATATGGAACTTATTCCTGATACGATTAAAGAAGCCCTTGAGGGAAGGCAGATACAGCCTGTACTTAGGGGGTATGAGTGATATTAATGTTATTATAAAGTTGTATGGCAATAGAGCAAGAATCTTCTCTTCTCCGAGGGGTTCTTGCTTGTGGTAATAATCAGGCAGGCGGTAGATAATTATTTTATCTACCTGCCTCCTCTATTGCATCCATATATGATTTCAAATCCTGCAAAATCCCTTTTATCTCTATATTACCTCAATGTCCTCTATCCAACCATTCCTCCATACTCATATCCTGCTTCTTCTACAGCAGCCTTAATAAGAGATTCATTAATATCCTTTGTCGTTGTAATTGTTACTAGATTTTCTTCGTGAGAAGGAGCTGCTGTCTCTATTCCTTCAATTGCCTCGAGTGCCTTCTTTACGTGAGCCTCACAATGACCACACATCATTCCATTTACTGTAATCTTCATTTCTTTGTTTTCCTTTCTTGATTCATTATTTGTCAAATTATTTGCTTCGATTTGTATTAAATTCCCTGTTATAGGATTTTTAATCGATTTGTCTTTTTTGCTGTCATATGCCTTCACAAGATTCAGTCTGAGTGCATTTGAGACCACACAAAAGCTTGATAATCCCATAGCAGCAGCTCCAAACATTGGATTGAGCGTCCACCCAAATGCAGCCACAAAACATCCGGCAGCCAATGGAATACCAATTACATTATAGAAAAATGCCCAAAACAGATTCTCATGAATGTTTCTGATTGTAGCTCTTGATATTCGAATTGCTGCAGCTACATCGCGAATACTGCTCTTCATTAAAACGATATCCGCAGCATCAATTGCTATATCAGTTCCTGCTCCAATTGCAATTCCAAGATCTGCACGGGTAAGCGCTGGAGCATCATTAATTCCATCGCCAACCATAGCAACTTTTCCATGATTCATAAGCTCTCTTATTACAGCTTCCTTCCCATCCGGTTTAACCGCTGCAATCACCTCATCAACTCCGGCCTGGTCCGCAATCGCTTTTGCGGTTATCTCATTATCACCGGTAAGCATCACTACATGGATTCCCATCCCCTTAAGTTCAGATATTGCATCAGCAGAATCCTCTTTGATCGTATCTGCAACTGCTATAATTCCAAGCAGTCTCTGATTCTTCCCAAAGAAAATCGGTGTTTTTCCCTGTCCTGCAAGTTCTGCAATTTTAGTATCAGGTTTATTATTATTTACACCTATTACTTTTGAAATATACGAAAGATTACCTCCGGCTATCCAGGCACCCTCAAGTTTTGCTTTCAGTCCATTTCCTGAAACTGTCTCAAATTCTGATGTTTCAAGAAGCTCTACATTGTTTGAAACAGCATATTCTATGATAGCTTTTGAAATAGGATGTTCACTCTTTACTTCAAGAGCATATGCCACCTTGAGCAGCTCGTCCTTATCATATTCCTCCAAAGGAATAACATCCGTCACCTGCATAATGCCGGTTGTAATAGTTCCGGTTTTATCAAGAGCGATAATCCCAGTCTTTCCAGCCTGCTCAAGAGATGCTGCTGTCTTAAACAAAATTCCCGCCTTTGCAGACACCCCATTACCAACCATGATTGCAACCGGAGTCGCAAGACCAAGTGCACACGGACAGCTTATCACTAGAACAGATACCGCCCTTGCAATTGCATATCCTACAGTCTGTCCCACAATCATCCACGCAATAAAAGTAATGACGGAAATAACAATCACTACCGGAACAAACACACCTGATACCTTGTCCGCAATCTTTGCAATAGGAGCCTTTGTTGCAGCAGCATCACTTACCATACGTATAATACCTGCAAGCGTCGTATCCTCGCCAACTCTACTTGCCTCACACACCATATATCCTGATGTATTGATCGTCGCTGCCGATACCTTGTCCCCAATCTGTTTTTCGACCGGAATACTTTCCCCTGTCAGCGCTGATTCATTGACTGCACTTTGCCCTTCTATCACAATTCCATCAACAGCTATACTGTCTCCAGGACGAACCACAAACCTGTCTCCAACTTTAACAGCCTCAATTGATACTGTCTTTTCCTCTCCATCTTCCAATATCACGGCAGTCTGGGGAGCCAGTTTCATAAGTGATTTTAATGCATCAGTAGTCTTACCCTTTGACTTAGCCTCGAGCATCTTACCTACTGTAATAAGTGTAAGGATCATGGCTGCCGATTCAAAATAAAACTGATCCATGTAGTACATAATCTGATCCGTATCATCAGTAAGCACCTTTGATGTCATTGCAAACAATGCATAAATGCTATAACCATAAGATGCGGCAGCTCCGAGAGCGATAAGTGTATCCATATTGGGAGATTTATTTAGCAATCCTTTAAATCCACTTATAAAAAACTTCTGATTTACCACCATAATTAATCCGGCAAGCAAAAGTTCATATAACCCCATAGCCACATGGTTGCCATCCAGAAATCCCGGAAGCGGCCAGTTCCACATCATATGTCCCATAGAAACATACATAAGGGGAATCAGAAGAATTACAGATGCAATTAATCGCTTTTTCATCTTAGGAGTCTCTGTATCTTTAAATGAATCATCAAAATTTCCGGACTTTGTACTGCTGTCCTTCGCAGATTTTAAACTTGCCCCATAACCGGCTTTTTCTACAGCTTTAATTATCGATTCAGGAGAAGCAGTTCCTTCAACTCCCATGGAATTCGTAAGCAGGCTAACCGCACAGCTTTCTACTCCATCTACTGCATTAACAGCTTTCTCAACCCTTGCCTGGCAGGCAGCACAACTCATACCCGTAACGTTATAATGTTCCATCGCTATCACCTACCTCATAAGTTTCTGAAGTGTAAGAACAAGTTCATCAATTACCTCGTCATTACCTTCTCTAATATTGTCTGCAACACATGTTCTCATATGATTAGCAAGGAGTACTTTATTAAAACTGTTAAGCGCCGAAGTAATTGCAGAAACCTGCATAAGGATATCAATACAATATGCGTTCTTTTCAAGCATCCTCTCAACACCCCTCACCTGCCCTTCGATTCGCTTTAATCTGTTCATCAGATCCTTAAATTCTTTCTCATCTCTATCCTTATGTTTTCCTGAACAGCAGGGACAACATTCCTGGTTTTCTTCAAAATCATTTACATTGTCTGACATTTCTAAGCCTCCTCTTACCCAATAATACCCTGGTGGGGTATATGATTCTTTGTTTAATATATACCCCCACAGGGTATTTGTCAAATAGATTTTACACTTTTTTATTATATATTTACAATCTTATACTAACTTTATACTTCTTAAGCCAGTAGTTTATCTGAATAAGATAAGCAAGCATCTGTGGACCCGCCATAAGCTGCCCATACCATGGCTTTCCGTAGTCTTTTGCACTGTCCATAAATTTATAAAGTTTATCTCTATCCACAATCTGAAGAACAGGTGCATCACCTTCTTCTATTACTTTTTTCAACCTGTCTGCAAGAAGATTTTCATAAAAAGGATCATAACTTTTCGGATATGGACTTTTCTTTCTGAATAATATTTCATCAGGAACTTTCCCATGTGCAGCCTGACGAAGTACATTCTTTACAATTCCTGACTTAGCTTTCA
Organism: Lachnospiraceae bacterium; assembly: GCA_022764445.1. Lineage (GTDB taxonomy): Bacteria > Bacillota > Clostridia > Lachnospirales > Lachnospiraceae > Butyribacter. Next base: position 12,784 of record JALERT010000092.1, read on the forward strand.
TCTCCCATGGTACATTAAATATATACTCTACAAGCTTTCTGTCAGCAAAAGGTACTCTTGCCTCAAGACCTGAATGCATACTAGTTCTGTCCATACGGTTTAGAAGCGTCTGCATGAAAAATCTTATATTCAGATATCCTATCTGCCTTCTGTTTTTCTCTGTCTCATTTTCTCCGGGAAGAAGTGATATCTCATTTACTGCGGTATTGTACATATCTGCAACATACTCATCCATATGGAGTATGTCTAATATCTCGCTTTTTAAAAGCTGTTTTCTTGGGGTAAAGTCAGGAGTCCAGGGAAATGTATGGCAGTTTAAAAACTTCTCACGGTGGAACCATGGATAACCTCCAAATACTTCGTCTGCACATTCTCCTGTCAGAACAACCTTGTGGTTATGGCTGACTTCGCCACAGAAATGAACAAGTGATGAGTCAACGTCTGCCATGCATGGAAGGTCGTGACCATCTACAGAAGCATACAAAAGATCTGCCTGCCTTATATAATCACATTCAAGATATCTGTGATCCGTATCTAGAAATCTTACCATTTTATCAACATACGGCCTATCCTGAGAAGGCTGAAAGCTGTTTGCCTTGAAATACTTATCATTACCGGTAAAGTCAAATGAATACGTTACAAGCTGTTTGTTTTTTCTTTTTAGCTCTGAAGCACATATGGAAGAAACAAGGCTTGAATCAATACCTCCTGAGAGAAAAGTACATATGTCTACATCAGATACCATCTGACGTTTTATGGCATCGGTTACAAGGAAGCTGGTTTTTTCTATCGTTGTAGGATAATCGTCTTCATGTGGTCTGCTTTCAAGGTGCCAGTACTCCCTGATACTCTTTCCGTTTCTCCCAAACCGTATATAATTTCCTGGTTTGACTTCATACATTTCCTTAAATACACCTGATCCGGGAATCCTTGCAGGTCCAATCCCGAGAAGCTCATTTAACCCATCTTTATCAATTACAGCCTCAATCCCGGGATATTCAAATATTCCCTTCGGTTCAGATGCAAAGACTACTGTTTCTCCGGTCATCATATAAAAAAGAGGTTTTACACCAAAGCTGTCCCTGTATAAGTACAGCATTTCATTACGTTCATCATATATAGCAAATGCAAATATGCCATCAAGTATATTTACAAACTCCGGTCCGTATTCTATAAAAGAAAGCAGGATGACTTCTGTATCTGATTCAGATACAAAACTCCATCCTGCGCTTATCAACTTCTTTTTTATCTCGTCTGTATTGTATAATTCTCCATTATATACTATCTGATAAGAGTATCCTGATACTTTCCTCTCCATGGGCTGTAAACCATTATCAAGATCTATTATCGCAAGTCTTGTGTGTGCAAGACCACATCTTTTTGTCAGCACTGTACCATTACTATCCGGTCCTCTATGCACAAGTGAATTTTTCATTCTGTCTAATATCTCCCCATAAAAACCGGAAGCAAGTGTAAAATCAGTTTCAGCATTATAAAAACCTGCTATACCGCACATAATTCCTCATTTCCTCAGATAATTTACTGCATCAAATCACCTGATATCTGATATATTTCATCACATCTATAATATGCAGATTTTGAAGAAAATATGTAGCCTGCCGACTATGTTATGTGACATTATTTGCACATGTCATAAGGAATTATCCCTCTTTTAGCAAGAACCTTCTCATGACAATAATTTATCAAGAATAGAATACCCTATAGTCCCATCAGGCATTTTTACATCAAAATTATCAGCAATGGTTGCGCCAATAACAGCAAAAGTATCACTGTCTTCAAGACTTCCACCTTCTGTCATTGATGGAGAATAAGCTATAAACGGTACTTTTTCTCTTGTGTGGTCTGTGCCTGTATATGTTGGATCATTGCCGTGGTCAGCAGTTACAATTAAAAGGTCATCATCTCTCATGCCTTCCAGAAATTCACCAAGTTTATCATCAAATCTCTCTATCTCATCACCATAACCTTCCGGATTACGTCTATGTCCCCAGAGTGCATCAAAGTCCACAAGATTGACAAAGCATAAACCGGTAAAATCTCTTTTCTCTATTTCTATAGTCTGTTCCATTCCATGGACAGAGCTTTTTGATTTATTAGATTCGGTGAGTCCTTCTCCATCAAATATATCAAAAATCTTACCTACAGATATTACATCATATCCCGCATCTTTCAATGCATTTAACGCAGTCCTGCCAAATGGCTTAAGAGCGTAGTCATGCCTGTTGGATGTACGGACAAATTCTCCCTTATGTCTTCCTGTATAAGGTCTTGCAATTACCCTTCCGACCTTCCATTCATCTTTCATGGTAAGCTCCCTGGCAATCTCACAATACCTGTAAAGGTTATCGAGCCCCATTGTTTCTTCATTGCCGCATATCTGCATAACTGAATCAGCCGAAGTATATACAATGAGATGTCCCTTTTCTATTTCTTCCTCTGCGAGTTCATCAAGAATAACCGTACCACTTGCACTCTTATTACCGATAACTTTTCTTCCTGTTCGCTTTTCAAGTTCATCAATAAGTTCCTTTGGAAATCCTGTATCGGTAAATGTCTTAAATGGCTTTGTTATCTTAAGTCCCATCATTTCCCAGTGACCTGTCATAGTGTCCTTGCCACTGCTTGCTTCACACATTTGCATATATTTTCCCTTAGGATTATCTGCCGGCTTAACTTCATCCATTTGATGAAGATTGGCAATTCCAAGACTTACAAGATTGGGCATATCAATTCCGCCTCTTGATTTTGCGATATGACCAAGAGTATCTACACCGATATCACCAAACTTTTCCGAATCCTCCATGGCACCGATTCCAAGAGAATCCATTACAATAACAAAAATTCGTTTATATTTCTTCATGATAACCTCCCCCTAGACATTGTTTATTTTATAACAATCTCAGTTCTTTAAACCCCCTTGATACAATTGCTTCAAATTCACTCAGATGCTGTACCTTTCTTATCTTTTTGATGTATTTCTCATTATCAGCAAATAAATCTGCCATGTAAAACCACAATTCTTTCATCTTAAAGAGAACCGGCTTTTCTCCGTCATATATCTCCTTATAGTCACTATATAACCTGTCGTGAAATTCTTTCAGTTTATTTTTATCAAGTGTATCCCCATACTTTATCTCATCTGCGAGATTAGGATTTCTAAGAAATCCCCTTCCTATCATCACGCTTTTTATTCCTTCGTATCTCTCTGCGATCATTTCATAATCTTCTTTTGTTTTTATATCACCATTATAACAAAGTTCATTTTTACTTAACTTTACCGCATCATCAAATATCTGGTACTCCGGAGAACCATTATACAACTCCATTCGTGTTCTTGGATGAATTATTAGTTCATATACAGGATATTTATTAAAAATCTTTATAAGATTATAAAATTCCTCCGGTTCATAAAAACCTATACGCGTCTTTATGGAAATATTTATCTTACATGTACTGTATATCTCATCAAGAAACTCATCGAGAGCTTTCGGATCTTTTAAAAATCCCGAACCTCTTCCTTTACCAACAACTGTTCCTGAAGGGCAGCCGAGATTAAGGTTTACTTCCTCATATCCCATCTGTGCTATCTGATCTGCTGCCTTGCAAAACCCCTGTGCATTATTGGTCATTATCTGTGGGACAAGATTTATACCCTCATTATTCTCAGGAAGTATGTCCTTTAATTCCTTTTTCTTCATTATGCCTGACGGTCTTGTAACTACAAAAGGTGAAAAATATTTATCAATACTGCCAAAGTAATCTTTGTGTGCATTTCTGTAAATATATCCGCCTATTCCCTCAAGCGGTGCAAAGTAAATATTCATGCCTTAAACCTTTCATCTTGCATAATTTAATCATTTGCGCATATCTTGACATCAGGTGTCAAGCTTGTGTCTATACAATAACCTCACAGTAACTTATGTCTTAATTTTATTCTTTAATATGCTTACATGAGACAGCTGAGTATGCCCTTCTGTCACATATGATTGGTAATGATTGCTTTAGATTAGTCATCTCAACATCACTGTAAACACCGCCATCTTCGCCATCAAGAGTCCACTGAACAACATCATCACTTATTATGTGTATATAGCTGCTGCTAAAATAACATATCTGGTCTGCATCAAGATGCTTTGATAAAAGTGAATTTAATACCTGCTGAAGTTCGATAGGATTTTTAGGATTCCTTATAAGAAGTGCTTCAAAAAGACCATCATCCATTTTAATCTTCTTCTTGCTGTATGCCTTATATCCTGCTACAGAGACAGAATTACTTATAAGGCCAAGCACAAAATCATCTTCAACAATTCCATCATCATAAAGTATTTTCATATGATGTGGTTTTATTTCTGTAATATGTTTCATGCCTTCTACAAAATATGCCATTTTGCCAAGCATATTTTTCCATTCCTGAGGTGTCTGATAAGAAACCTCTGTAAATGCACCAAAACCTGCAACATATGTAAAGTATTTATCATTAAACTTTCCCATATCGCAGTTAAAAACACTGCCGTCCACTATTAGCTGTGCAGCATTTTTCATTGTCTTTGGAATCTTTAAACTCGATGCAAAATCATTTACAGTACCGGCAGGAATGTATCCGCATATAGGTCTTTTTTCGAGCTGGACAAGACCTGATGCCACCTCATTCATGGTACCATCACCGCCTGAGCAGACTACGTAATCGTATTCACTTCCCTTCTCGATTACAATATTGGTTGCATCCTCACGTCCCATTGTGGCAAATATTGTAACTTCAAATCCCGCCCTGCAGAAAATCTGAATAATATCTGAAAGTTTATTACGAATCTGTTCTTTGCCCGCCATGGGATTATATACAAAAAGCATCTTCTTACTCAATACGATCCATCTCCTTTTTATTTTTTAATATCATCTGTTATAAACATAGCATCACCAAAGGAGAAAAATCTGTAACGCATATCTACAGCTTCTTTATAGGCAGCCATGATATTATCCTTTCCTGCAAGTGCAGATACAAGCATGAGAAGTGTTGACTCAGGCAGGTGAAAATTAGTTATAAGACAGTCAAGAACCTTGAATTTATATCCTGGATAGATAAATATGTCTGTATCCCCTTCACCTGCATGAACTACTCCCAAATCATCTGATGCTGACTCTATGGTACGGCAGCTTGTGGTTCCTACACATATAATTCTTCCACCATCTCTTTTTGTACTATTGATAATATCTGCTGCTTCTTCCGTAACCTGATAAAATTCTGTATGCATATGATGCTTAGTTACGTCATCTACCTTGACAGGTCTGAATGTTCCAAGACCTACATGGAGTGTAACTCTAGCAATTTTTACTCCTTTTTTCTCTATCTTTTCAAGTAATTCTTCAGTAAAGTGAAGACCGGCTGTAGGAGCTGCCGCAGAACCTTCATATTTGGCATAAACCGTTTGATATCTGTTTTTATCTTTAAGTTCGTGTGTTATATATGGAGGAAGCGGCATCTGACCAAGTTTATCTAGTATTTCTTCAAATATCCCCTCATATTCAAACTGTATAAGTCTGTTACCTTCATCAACAACTTCTTTTACCTCTGCTCGTAAAAGGCCTCCTCCAAATACAAGTCTTGTACCCGGTCTTGCCTTCTTTCCAGGTTTAACAAGAGTCTCCCATATATTATTTTCTTTACGCTTCAAAAGAAGGACCTCTACCTTTCCACCGGTTTCTTCCCTCTCTCCTATAAGCCTTGCAGGAATAACTTTAGTATTATTAATTACGAGGCAGTCCCCGGGATTAAGATAATCTATGATTTCATGAAATATTGTATGCTTTCTTTCACCTGTATTTTTGTCAAGTACAAGAAGTCTTGACGAAGTTCTGTCCTCTAAGGGATCCTGCGCTATAAGTTCCTCAGGGAGTTCATAATCAAAATCAGATGTTTTCATTTATATTAAGTCCTTTCTGTAACAGTTCAGCCATATATATAACAGAACTGTTATACCTTTCTTTACCACATAGTTATATATCTAATTATACTTTTGATTGATTAAAAGGTCAAACAATTCCTGACTCTAACAATGCACCTGCAATTATCATATCTTCAGGATAAGTAAGTTTTATATTAAATCTTTCCCCATTAACTATAGCTATCTTCTGACCATTTAGAAGAAGTATCTTTGATGCATCTGTAAGTGTTTCTTTTTCTTTTTCACTTAAAGAACCATACATTTCCTTAAGCTGCTTTGCAAAAAATGTCTGTGGTGTCTGACACTGATACATATATTTTCTGTCAGGTATCTCATTTACAGACAACTCCTTACCAGCCACAAGGATAGTGTCTGTCGCTCCTACAGCAGTTGTAGCTGCCCCGTACTTTTTTGTATATTCAACATTTTCTTTTATAATACGTTCATTTATAAATGGTCTGGCAGCATCATGCGTTACTATTATCGTATCTTCATCCACTCCATATTCACTCTCAATATAATCTATGCCATTCATTATAGTTTCATTGCGTGTCGAGCCGCCTGACAGTATTACAATACTATCATACTCTTCATCCTTTAAATTATCTCTTATTATCTTATCTGTATACTGAACCCAGTCTTTAGGACATAACACTATTATTTTCTTAAATTCACTGTATAAAAAGAATTTCTCGATTGTATGTATTATAACCGGCTTATCTCCAAGTGTGAGATACTGCTTAGGTTTATCTTTAGAACCCATTCTGCTTCCTGTTCCACCTGCAAGTATCATTCCAAATATCATTTTTTCTCCCTTCTATATCCACTTTCGCAAAGAAATACTCCAATAAAAGAAAAGTCTCGGAAGCCACTTATTCAGAGGATTCCAAGACTTGTTGCTACCCAACCTCAACAATTACGCATTCTTCTGATTTATATAATTGATAAGGCCTTCAGCCTTTATAATCTCCTGCATAAATGGAGGGAATGCCTGGCCTTTGTACTCTGTACCCTTTGTCTTATCATATATCATACCACTGTCAAAGTCTATCTCAACTTCATCGCCTGCTTCTATTTCTTTTGCAGCTTCAGGGCACTCAATGATAGGAAGTCCGATATTGATTGCATTACGGTAAAATATTCTTGCAAAAGTCTCTGCTATTACACAGCTTATGCCTGATGCCTTTATGGCTATTGGTGCATGCTCACGTGATGAACCACATCCAAAGTTCTTATTGGCAACCATTATGTCACCTTTTTTAACACGCTTAACAAAATCAGGATCTATATCTTCCATACATTTCTGTGCAAGCTCTGCCGGATCTGATGAATTGAGGTATCTTGCCGGTATAATTACGTCTGTATCTACATTATCTCCATATTTATGTACTGTACCACATGCTTTCATGTCATTGTCCTCCTTATTACATTCCAATATCTGATGGCTGTGAAATCTTACCTGTTACTGCACTTGCTGCCGCTACTGCAGGACTTGCAAGATATACTTCCGAATCAACATGACCCATACGTCCTACAAAGTTACGGTTAGTAGTTGATACAGCTCTCTCTCCTGCTGCAAGAATACCCATATAACCGCCAAGGCAAGGTCCACATGTAGGTGTGCTGACAATAGCTCCTGCCTCTATAAATGTCTGTACAAGGCCTTCCTCTATAGCCTGCATATAAATATGCTGTGTTGCAGGTATTACTATAACCCTGATACCATCTGCGACCTTACGTCCTTTAAGGATTTCTGCTGCTGTACGGAGATCTTCGATACGTCCGTTAGTACATGAACCTATTACTACCTGGTCAATCTTAACATCACCAGCTTCGCTGACTGTCTTAGTATTTTCTGGTAAATGAGGGAATGCAACTGTAGGCTCAAGCTTTGAAAGATCAATTGTTATAACTTCATCATATACTGCATCTTCATCAGCTTCATAAACTGTATATGGTTTCTTTGAATGTTCTTCCATATAAGCGATAGTCTTCTCATCTACAGGGAAGATACCATTCTTTGCACCTGCTTCGATTGCCATATTGGCGATTGCAAATCTGTCATCCATTGAAAGATTTGCCACACCGTCACCTGTAAATTCAAGAGAACGGTAAAGGGCACCATCTACACCAATTTCACCGATAAGATGAAGAATAACATCCTTACCACTAACCCATTTTGAAGGCTTTCCTGTAAGTACGACTTTTATTGCTGATGGCACTTTAAACCAAGCCTGACCTGTAATCATACCACAGCCCATATCTGTACTTCCAACACCTGTTGAAAATGCGCCGAGTGCTCCATATGTACAAGTATGTGAATCAGCACCAATACATGTCTCTCCTGCTACGATAAGACCTTTTTCTGGTAAAAGTGCATGTTCTATACCCATCTGACCTACTTCAAAGTAGTTTGTTATATCATGCTCTTTAGCGTATTCACGTACGCATTTACAATGTTCAGCAGATTTTATATCTTTATTAGGAGCAAAGTGATCCGGAACTAATGCCACCTTATCCTTGTCAAAAACGGTCTTTTTATTGAGCTTTTCAACTTCATGTATAGCAACAGGACCTGTTATATCATTAGCGAGTACAAGATCCAGATTCGCCTCTATAAGCTGTCCTGCCTCAACAGATGGTAAACCTGCATGGGCTGCTAATATTTTCTGTGTCATTGTCATTCCCATATTATTTTCCTCCATTCTTCTTTCTAATTTCATTTTCTTAAAAATACAATACTTTTATTCAAGATTTATTAAGTGCATAAGTTATGACACTAAACATACTTTGACACCCTATTATCTTAAATTGCATTATCTAATATATCCTATAATAAACAGAAAAAAAAGTCAAATTCCTGTTTTTTTACTTTTCCTATTGAATCCCTATGATAAATAGGTTATACTATGTCCTAGTGTACCATACATTTGCTATGTAAAAATTTATGAACAGAAATGAGGTTTTATATATGAAAATTTCTACAAAAGGAAGATATGCGCTCCGACTTATGCTTGACATTGCACTTCATTCATCTGAAAAACCTGTCAGTATAAAGGAAGCATCTAAACGTCAGAATATATCTGATAAATACCTTGAGCAGATTATATCAGTACTTAACAATGCCGGATTTGTAAGAAGTGTACGTGGTCCACAAGGTGGATACCTGCTTAAAAAAAGACCTGATGAATACACTGTAGGAATGATTCTTCGCCTTACAGAGGGTTCACTCGCACCCGTTGCATGCGTTGAAGAAGATATGCCAGAATGTGACCACATGGCAAGCTGTCCGACTGTAGTTGTATGGAGACGTCTTAATGAAGCTATACATAATGTAGTAGATAACATTACTCTTGCGGATCTTATAGAATGGCACTATAATAATCCTGAAAATTTTGTTATTTAAGAGGATGATATACTATGAAACGATACAAAGCAGTTATATTTGATCTTGACGGAACATTACTAAACACACTTGAGGATCTAACAGATGCCGTCAATCACGTTATGAGACAGTTCAATTATCCTGAACACACTATTGAAGAAATTCGTTCATTTGTGGGCAATGGGATTAAACTTCTTATAGAACGTTCTCTTCCTGATGGAAAGGACAATCCCGAATTTGATAAAATATTTTCTGAGTTTAAGTTATATTATACTTCCCACTGCCAGATTAAAACAAGACCTTATGACGGAATCATGGAGCTTATAGCAGCCCTGAAGGAACAGGGATATAAACTTGCCATAGTATCCAATAAAAACCAGTCTGCAGTCACAGAACTTAACAATATTTACTTTAGCGATTATATATCCACAGCCATAGGAGAAAAAGAAGGGGTAAGAAAAAAGCCTGCACCTGATACCGTTATTAAGGCATTAAGCGAACTTGGTATTTCGTCAGATGATGCTGTCTATGTAGGAGATTCTGACGTAGACAGGGAGACAGCTGAAAATTCCAACATGGACTGTATATCAGTTACATGGGGCTTCAGAGACAGAAAACTTCTTGAATCCCTTAATCCATATGCCATCATTGATAAACCTGCTGAACTTTTAAATTATGTGTAATTATAATTACAGTTTGCACTACATTAACAGAAGATAATAGTCGAACTTCCTTGTCATATTATCTTCTATTAATGTAGAAAAAGTCAGATGGGAACTATAACTGATTCAAATATTCATTAATCATCCAAAGTAAACCTGTCTGCTTTATTATTGATAAAATCAACGAAATGTTCTTCATCAAGAGGTCTTGAAAAATAGAATCCCTGAAGATAATCTACTCCAAGCTCAGTAAGCATATCAACCATTTCTTTTGTCTCAACACCTTCAGCGACAATCTTTAGATTTAAGTCATTTATCAGCTCTATAACTTTCGTAAGAACGGCCTTTGACTTATGAACCGATTCTTCTGCCTGTTCATCTTCTTCATCTTCTTTTATAAGTTTTCTCTGCATTGGATAACAGTACCATATAAGACTTTTATCAATCTTAATAAGCTCGTAAGGAGTCTCTGCCATCTGTGCAAGATTAGAATACCCGGTACCAAAATCATCCATGGAAAATGTTGTTCCCATACTTTTAAGACGCATCATGTTCCTGTTTAAAAGATCTCCCGATTCTACGGCTACTGTCTCTGTTATCTCAAGATTAAGGAAACCACATGGCAAATCGTATTCCTGTGCAATCCTACTCACCTGGTCAGGCATCCCCTGGTCTATACACTGTATTCCAGATAAATTAACCTCTATGTATCTTATTCCCTTATTAATAAGATCAGAATCCTTTGCAAATCTGCACACCTTAGAAAGTACGATTTCACCTATCTGCATTATCATACCTTCCTTTTCCGCTATAGGTATAAAATCCTCTGGTGAAACAAATCCCATTGTTTCTTTATCTTTAAGTCTGATAAGTGCTTCCGCCGAATGGAACTTTTTCTCTTTTGTAGAAAATATCGGTTGATAAAACATCTCAAATCCATCGTTGTTGATGGCAAACTCTAACATCTGGACAATTGTAGAATATCTTTTCTTTTCATCAAGAAATTCATGATCTGCAACATAAAGATTCTTTTCCCTCTTAGCCGATTTTTTCATAAAATCAAGCACATCTTCAAGTTCTTTTAATGAGTCAGCATCTTCAGGACATCTTACAACATCTATATAGCCTGTTATATGTATTATATTTTCATTTACCACATAATCATAATCAATCATTTTAAGAAGCAGGTCCATATCGTCATATGAATACTTTTTTTCAGAAAGAATCACACCGATTGTTTCTTCATCAACGGAATAAACATCAGTTCCAAAATAACTTCCAACTATCTTTGCGATATTAACTAATATCTCCTGACATACATCATGACCATATCTTCCATGAATTATCTCAAATTCATGAAATGCTATGTTGCATACACAAAATTCCTTTGATTTCGCAAATGTCTTTTTTAGCATCTTTCTATACGCTATACTGTTAAAACATCCTGTTTCATAATTGATATATAACTTTGGATCTTCAAAATTAAGGAAGTTAGCAAGCATCATTACGGTGATTCCTGTACCTGCGAGTAAAAAATTAGGCTTATATAACTGTACTGTTATAAATCCTGTCCACATTATTATCCCGATAGCAATATTTCTAAAATACTCTTTCTTAAACCTTTTCCTATTGATTAGCACACCAAATGCCGCCATAGTCAGGTATATACAGACTACTATAAATGCAACCTGTGTCATAGTACCATATGAATATGCACCATCAAATCCCATATAAAAATCAACCGGCAGAAATACAATAGCAATCATTGCGGCTATAAGTGGAATTGTCTGAATTATTGTTATCGGCTTATTCCATTCTCTTTTTCTTCCACATAATGACATTATATGCATATATATTCCATAAATTGAAAGAAGAAATGTTTCCAGATAACACAACTGAAATACTCTGTTTAGAGCGTACGGAATTTCATTCTTATGAAAAAGTCCATAAACAGCAACTATGTCAAATAATATGTTAATCGTTACTAATCCCAAAACTACAGTAAAATTTCTTCCTCTTTGAAACATTACTTTTCTGGTTCTTATATATGAATACCATATAAGTATCAATAATATGATATTTATAACTCTTACCTGCATATTTAGCAGATAAATTGTATTTAATGCACTGAAAATATCAATCATACTTTCCTCCAGTCACCCCTATAAATCATTTTCTATTATACTATCTATTATTAAAGATACCCTCTTTACCTCTTCTTCAAATTCTCTGGCGGATATACGCTTTGCACCCTGTCCCGTTACAATAAGCTGCTCAAGTCCATCAGAAGTTGCAACAGTAACATTATGCTTTTTTCCAATCTCATGCGTTACTTTTTCTATATACATATCAGCAGTTTCCGCTTCCTTTGTATATACGACATTGATATTATGATATTTTATAACCTCACCGGGATTATTTTTTACCTTATAAGCATCAAAAACCAAAATCAATGTACAGTTTTTAAAACCCTGATAATTGCATAATATATCCATAAGTCTTATACGTGCAGCATCAAGATTAGTCTTTGACAGTTCCTTTAACTCCTGCCATGCAAAGATGATATTGTATCCGTCAACAAGAAGGTACTCTTTCGTATCGCCTGCTTTAATATTATGTGTTTTATTATACTCTTCCCTTGCTCTCCTTACTATATCATAATCTGGCTTTTTCTTCCACTTTTTTCGACTTTCATAGCCAAAACGTCCTGACGTGTCACTTCCTTTCCCCTTATTTGCTGATACACCAAAAGTCCTCTCAAATATACGTTCAAGCTCTTTATCTTCTTCTATGGTTCCACTATATGCACCGTTAAATGAACCACCCATTATCTTTGCAGTCTTATATTCGCCTTCACCTGTTTCACTTTTTTCCTCAGCAATTCTTGCTTCGATGTGCATATAATTTCTTACTTCATTCCAAGGAACATAGAACCCCGAACCATGTGCACAAAATACTGAACCTGTAGGATTATTTATATCATTATCAGGATTATAACCTATACTTTCAACTATCTCATCCTGATTACCACATGGTCTGTATCCCTTAAGGCTGCATGACATTCTGCCCCTGCCACCTGTATACATCTTAATCTCTGACATATATCCATTCATCTTTATAACAGGAGCATTACCTTTAAGTATAGTCATATCGCCTTCTGTTACAGGAGCTTCACATTCTCCATTCATACGCTGGATATCCGACATTGCACGTCCCATATTTTCTGTTGGTACTTCTATGACAAAATCATAATACGGCTCAAGGAGTACATTTTCTGCCTGCATAAGTCCCTGACGCACAGCTCTGTATGTAGCCTGTCTAAAGTCACCACCTTCTGTATGCTTAATGTGTGCCCTTCCTGCCACCAGAGTAATCCTCATATCAGTTATTGCCGAACCGGTAAGAACACCGGGATGCTCCTTTTCCTCAAGGTGTGTAAGTATAAGGCGCTGCCAGTTTTTATCAAGTTCGTCCTCCTTACAGTCAGTCATGAACTGAAGACCACTGCTAGGCTCTCCCGGTTCCATTATAAGATGTACTTCTGCATAATGGCGTAACGGCTCGAAATGACCTATGCCCTCAACAGTATTTTTTATCGTTTCTTTATAAACAATATTGCCGCTTCCAAACTCTATTTCAACATGAAATCTGTCCCAGACAAGACTTTTTAACACTTCGGTCTGTACTTCACCCATAAGCTGTACATTTATTTCCTGATACTGCTCATTCCACATGACATGAAGCTGCGGATCTTCCTCCTCAAGCTGCTTCATATCCTGTAAAAGCTTATGCATATCGCAGTTATCATGAACAATTATCTTATATGTCATAACAGGTTCAAGCGTTGGAAGTTTATTTTCATGTTCTATACCAAGACCATCACCTGAATGTGTATTTACAAGTCCTGTAACGGCGCAGACATCCCCAGACACAGCTTCATCAACTGTCTTAAATTTATCTCCGGAGTAAATTCTTATCTGATCAACCTTCTCATCAATACCTTCAACTACCGACCTTACTTTAAGACTTCCACCTGTAATCTTCATGTATGTAAGACGCTTTGACTGATTATCCCTTGCAATTTTAAAGACTCTTGCACCAAACTCCTCCGGATAATCTTTTTCACGTATAAACTCAGTAAATTTATCCATGAAATATTCTATCCCATCCATTTTAAGCGCAGAGCCAAATATGCATGGGAATATTTTTCTTTCTTCTATAAGACTTGCAATTATATCTGATGAAAGCTTTCCTTCATCCATATATATATCAAGAGCTTCTTCATCACACATGGCGGCATTTTCATAGAAATCATCTGATTCTGTATCTGAAAAATCCATGCAGTCAGATGATAATTTACTCTTTATATCATCTAGAACATTTTCTTTATCACTGCCCTCAAGGTCCATTTTATTGACAAATATAAATACGGGGATGTTATATCTTTTAAGAAGCTTCCATAAAGTTTTAGTATGACTCTGTACACCATCCGTACCACTTATAACAAGTATTGCATAGTCAAGCACCTGAAGAGTTCTTTCCATCTCAGTTGAAAAATCAACATGACCGGGAGTATCAAGGAGTGTGATATTGACATCATTCCAACTAAATACAGCCTGCTTTGAAAATATGGTTATGCCTCTTTCCCTCTCCATATTGAAATTATCAAGAAATGCATCTTTATGATCTACTCTGCCAAGCTTTCTTATGCTTCCGGCTGTATAAAGCATTGCTTCTGATAATGTTGTTTTACCTGCATCAACATGAGCAAGTATACCTATAACTGTTTTTCTCATAATCCTCGTCCTATTCTATCCCAAGTGCTTTTTTGGCGAGAGCATCTGCCATGTCGTTATATTTATCATTGGAATGACCCTTAACCTTTATGAACTTTACCTTAAGCCTGTCTTTTATACTGTCATAAAATGCTTTATAGGCTTTTGTTCCCTCTTTGTTGGTTTTCCACTCACCAAGACACCATCTGGCAATTCCCTCATAATCGTGATATATGGTTATGCTGTCGTATCCGTTTTCAATTGCATACTTCATGGCAGCCTCTGAACCCTTTATCTCCCCAGCCACGTTATGCATCTGTGCAAGTTCTTTATCATCTATCTTCTCACCAAAATACTTTTCCTTATCACCATCTATTATTACCATACCATATGAAAATTCACCCTTATAATAACTTCCGTCTACATACGCCACAAGACCATCCTGCTCTTTCATATGTGTATGATAACAATCGGGCGCAGACTTTTCATTTCCCATATAAATCTGTGCCTCTTCTTCTGTCTTAAAGCTTTTATATACTGCGCCCGAGTAACCATCTGTCTGAGCCTTGCACTCATCCCATGAACGGTATATACCGGGAGTTCTTCCTTTTTTAACTGCATAATACTTTGATGCCATATTATTTTCCTTTCAAAATTATTATAGCTATTATAACAGTTATAGAGCATAAAAAACAATCCCTGCCGAATATTTTTAAATCCGGCAGAGATTATAAATTGACATTTTAAATAATTATATTAAAACATTTTATAAATAACAGTCCCTTTTATATTACCTATTGAAGAATTACGTAAGTCAGCTTTTTTAATCTTTAATTTTGACTTTTTAATACTCATCGTTATATCTTTATAACTTCCTGTTGAAATACTTATACTCTTACTTTTTAAAGATGCTGTACCCATGGTTTTTCCATTAGGAGCTTTTACCTGAACAGAAGCGTTCTTAATTTTATAAGCGTTATATCCTTTATTATTTATTATTCTGCATTTGAGTATAAGGTTACCCTTTTTATCATATGACATTCTATAAACACTAAGTATTGACTGGCCATATGGGACCTGTGATACTACCGGCTTTGATGCAGTATAAATATTATCCTTTACAGTAACCTTACATTTAAGAACTGAACCATCCTTTGTCTTTGCACTGATTGTAGCAGTTCCTTTTTTCTTTGCTGTAACCTTGCCCTTGCTGTCTACTGTCGCCACACTCTTCTTGCTTGATGACCACTTAACAGTGCCGCCTGCATCTTTAACAGAAAGCTTCTTTTTAAAACCTTTAGTTATTGTGATGCTTTTGTTACTTATAACAGGTATATTTTTATCCTGTATAATAGCAATTCCATATCCAACATTACTATCAAAGTTAAGTCTTATCTGATAGTCACCTGTTGATGCATAAGGTAATGCATAAAAATAGTCATATACTTTATACTTATCATTATATTCCCATTCTGCATCTGTTGAGCTAATATATTTTGAGTCTACGCAAGTACCTGCCTTATATACAGAAATATTAACACCTGTAAGTGGAGATACTGTCAGATAATTATATAAATATCCGGCTTTATTAACCGTATAGTTATATGTAATCTCCTGACCTGCCACTGCCTGACTATATTCATCAAGAATATAGTTAAATCCTGCTGCCTCGCTCTTTGCCGGTGCAAAGAATAAACCTGTTACTAACATTGCTGCTGATAAAATAACCGCAGTAATCTTTTTTGAAATGCTTTTCATCCCTTTACTCTCCTTTTAATTTTTATATAAATAGTGCATAAAAAGTATAACTTTAAATATTCCTGTAAGTCAATCAAAATTTTTTCAGTTAGCTCATTTTCAGTTACTGTACACACCTACGGTGCTACAGTAACGATTACAGCCCATTTTAAATGCATCTTCGATGCATGGGGCTGTAATCTGGCACAATTAATTATTGGCGCATAGCTTGACAGCAACTGTCAGTCATCGCTTCGATCCTAATATATTGTGAACCATAACCATAGTTTCTCATTGTAATTTGAGCATAAATCCATTAAAATATTAAGTATAATATATGTATCTTTTAGTACAGTTCTCACTATATCCGTAACAATCTTTTTCATAGTCCGAATTGTAAACCAGAGGTACAAACAAACGATAAAAGGAGGTACAAACTATGGGGGAATTTAAAGAAAACGAGATTCAGAAACTTAGTCAGGACGAATTAAAGAAGCTTTTAAAGGATGTACGTGGAAAGCTTGCTTCACAACAACAGATAATAAAAGAAAAAAAGCTTCCTGTAATCGTCCTTGTGGAAGGCTTCGGCGCATCAGGTAAGGGAACTCTTATAAGTTACCTTATACGTGACCTTGATCCGAGATTTTTCAAGGTAATCCCTGTCAAGCCGCCTACAAAGGAAGAAAAGAGAAAGCCATTTCTCTGCCGCCATATGGAGAATATTCCTGAGGCCGGTCAATTTGTCTTTCTTGATTCCGGCTGGATGGAAGAAACAGTATTTGATATGGTTGATGGAAAATTTACAGACACAGAACTTAAACAGAGATTTCATGATATCAATATATTTGAAAGACAGCTTGTAGATAACGGTTATCTTGTCCTAAAGATATTTGTAGATGTGTCTAAAGAAAATCAGGAAGCACGAATCAATAAGCTTCTTTCTGATAAAGATACAACCTGGCGTGTAAGTAAAAGAGATCTTGATGAGATAAAACACCACAAGAAATATGAAAATGCTTTTTCTACATTTATCAGTGCCACTAATACAAAAAAAGCTCCATGGCATGTAATTGACAGCAGTAAGAAGGAGCTTGTTGAACTTCAGGTATACCACCTTCTTGTTAATGGCATTGATAATGCAATCAGTCACCAAAATGAACCGGCAGATATACCTGACAATGTATTTCCACTTATTAAAATGCCTAAATTAAGTGACGTTAATCTGGATGTATCTCTTACAAGAGAAGAGTATAAAACCAAGCTTAAGGCTGCTCAGAAGAAACTTAAAAATCTTCACAATAAGATATACCGAATGGGTGTACCTGTAATAATAGCTTATGAAGGATGGGACGCAGCCGGAAAAGGCGGTAATATAAAACGCCTCACAAGTGCACTTGACGCAAGAGGCTTCACAGTCCAACCAATAGCTTCACCTGATGTACATGAAAAGAACCGTCATTATCTGTGGAGATTCTATAAAAGGCTTCCAAAGACAGGTCATATCGCAATATTTGACCGAACTTGGTACGGACGTGTCATGGTTGAAAGACTTGAGGGCTTTTGCAGTGAAAATGACTGGCAGCGTGCATACAATGAAATTAATGAATTTGAGAAAAATCTTTCTGACTGGGGTGCTGTAATAGTAAAATTCTGGATACATATTGACAAAGATACACAGCTTAAACGATTTAAAGAACGTGAACAGACACCTGAAAAGCAATGGAAGATAACAGATGAGGACTGGCGAAACCGTGAAAAATGGGATGATTATGAAGTTGCTGTAGATGAAATGCTTGCTAAGACAAGTACATCTTTTGCACCATGGCATATTATCCAGTCAAATGATAAGCTCTATGCAAGGATTCAGGCTATTAACATAGTAATAGATGCCATCGAAGCAAAACTTAAAGAAATTAAAAACTAGTATGAATCACCCTAAATGCCGTACTGTTTCGCTGAGGATGCTTTTTTGAGAGTGCAGGTGTAAAAACGTAGGTCTACACTCCGTTTCGGTCCGTGCTAAACGTGTGCCATTGGCACACAGCACCGTAGCGGGCTACGCTGAGGCTTTTATTTTAACCATGATGTTTTATATGTGAAAATAGGAGCAGGCTCTAAAATATAAAGAGTCTGCTCCACAAAAAAATCCTTTTATGTCGTTCTATCTTGCAAAATTTAATCATTAGCGCATAACCTGACAGCAAGTGTTAAGCTTTCGTCTGAACATTAACTATCGATATCATTATACCCCAAAATTTTTAAAAGAAGATATTAATAATGCCGATAACAGCACCTATAAGTGCTCCCAGATTAATAACTGCCTGAAGTTCATTCTTCATTACAGACATAACAAGTTCTTCTACCTCTTCCACATCCATATCATTAAGCTTCTGTTCGACAATAGCTGAGATATTGATTTTTTTAATAATCTCATCTGCTTTATCATTTACAAAACCATCATATATTTCAGTAATGGCACCTTCAATCATATCTGTGCTTATGCCTACTGATTCAAGCATTTCATCAGGTGTTTTCTTCTCAATACTTTCGATTTCTTTAGATACGATTGGAATTATCTTTTCCTCTCCATGCTCGTCTATATATTTATCAATTGCCTTCTTTAAAGGCTCCATAATTGACATAATTAAATCTTCATTAACAAACATTGCAAGCATAGTACCCTGAACCTTCTCAAGTATTGCATCTTTTCCTGCATCCTTGATTATTGATGCTATGTCAGCCTCCTTTATGCCCTCTTCAATCTTATCACAGACTGTATCATATACTTTATCAATAACCTCTCCATACTTTTCATCGCCCATATTACCTTTAAGTATCTCTTCTATTGTTCTGTCTGTTGTAACTAATCCCATAAGAGAACCGGTAATATTGGATTTCATTTCTTCTGACTGCAAAACATCCTTTATATCATCAGAAGTAAAGAGTTTCTCACCTACTGCTTCACCTACTGCCTTTGCAATACGTGGCTGGTTTTTAGGAATTATACCCGGTGTAAACGGCAGCTTAACACTGCCAATCTTTACAGGATTTTTAGGTCTGAAAAGCATTTTGATTGCAATATAATTTGTACAATATCCTATAAGAGCACCTACAAGTATAGGCACAGCATACTTCAAAAATTCCATTACTATTCCTCCGTTTTACTATCTTTAGTTCTATACTTTTCCTTATTTTCTTCCATCATCTTTTCTGCTCTCTTAACGGCATTATCAAACATATACTTATTATTTATATCAGGATTTTCCATATATGTATAACCAAAATACGCTGTTAAAGTATTTTCATTATTATCACCATATTTTATTTGTGTAATACTTTCATTTAATAAATCTGCACATTCTTTAACTTCTTCCGGTGTACAGTCGGCCATTGCGACAACAAATTCATCACCGCCGCTTCCATATCTTATGATAGAATTACTTATATCTAAGTTCTTTTTGATATTTTCAGCTACAGACTTCAATATTTTATCGCCTATTTCACGACCATATCTTTCATTTATTTCTTTAAAGTTATACAGATCAATTATAATAAAACCTACTTTTTTTGCTATCATATTAAGACCATTGAATAAAAAGAGTAAATCTTCAAAATATTTTTTATTATATGTACCTGTAAGAACATCTAAATACATATCTCTGTGTTTTTCCTGCAAAAGTTTATAAAGATCTGCTTCTTCTTTTTTCACAGGCAGGTCATCGCGTTCAGATATTCTGCTTGCCACCTCAAGTACAAGAGATTCACAGTCATTTTCTTCTAACTTTACTTCAACTGGCTGAGATATAACATAAAATACATCATTCTTTATTAATTCAAACTTATTAAGAGCACAGTGACCACACACAGCACACATACTTGAACAGTTTTCACATCTTTCTTCCCTTCCCCATATTTTAAAGCACGAATAAGGAGTTTTATTAACACTTCCGTTTTCTTCGATATTTATGACAGAAGTACTTGTTGGATCTACAAGACGTACAACATCAAATATCTTCATCATGAATTTCATTACTTCACGTATCTGTCCTAAAGTATACCCCTTAAGATTGACATTACCAGCAATATCTTCATCAGAAACACTCACTTCTTTGTATTCACTTACAAGCGATCTAAACCTGCTGTTGTAATCTATTACATTGGCAACACGTTTCTTAACAGCTGCCGGGAGAAATGGTTTCGTAATGTAATCGTTTACACCATTGGCAAGCATATTTATCTGCATTGCTTCGTTATCTTCTGATGAGATTACTATAACCGGGATATCTGCCGCATTAGGAAGATTATTTTTCTGCACTAAAAATTCCTGCCCATTCATCCGTGGCATAATCATATCAAGAAGAATAGCTGCTACATTATTATAATTTTCCTTAAGAAGTTTAAGTCCTTCATCTCCGTCAGATGCTTCTATAATCTTGTACTCATCTTCGAAAAGATTCTTTATTATTTCCCTGCTCATCTCCATATCGTCGATTACAAGCAGGCTGTTTTGCATATTATTTTTATTATTTAAAACATTAAAGACTGTATTTAACTCTTTTTCAAGCATCTTCTCAGTGGTAACATCAGATAATGTTGCACCAATAAGATGAGTCTTTCCTACAGTTCCAATATATATAAGACGAATATGCTCCCACCTACTTACACCATCAGGCATAACAAAAAGACATTCACATTCGCAGTTGCCTTTACTAATTACTACTTCGTCAAGAGCTGTAAGAAGCTTATACATTTCTTTATAGATAAGGAAAGAATCAAAACCTTTACTGCCATATTTATTACTGAAAGCCTTATTCATTCTTAATATATCTATCTGTGAATTTTCATATTCTAATACTGCAAATGGGACTGATACACTTCTAAGTAACATACCTGACGAAGATTCAGATGACCATATCTCTTCCAAATCAGTTAATACATCTTCCGGTAAATCTTCTTTTTCTTCTACCTTATTGTGCTCTTTAATTAACTTCTCATAATCATCAACAGGCATAGGTCTGGCATAATAATATCCCTGAACATATGTACATCCTATACTTTCAAGGAAATCTTTCTGTTCTTTTGTTTCTACACCTTCTACTACAACAGGTATCCCAAGCCATCCTGCCATTCTTGCAACAGAAGCAAGAATTTTTTCACTTTTAACGTTATTATGACCTGTTGGAAGGAATTTCATATCTATCTTAAGTATGTCAACATCTATATCTTTCAATGTATTGAGTGATGAATATCCGCTTCCAAAATCATCCATAAGGATAACAAATCCCTTATCCCGAAACTTCTTAATCGTATCTTTCATAAGATCAGGATTAGACATATATGCACTCTCAGTTATTTCAAGCTCTAAAAGTCTTTTTGGTATACCATACTTTTCGGTAAGCCCATCAATCTGTTCAACAATCATAGGGTTATACATACTAATCCTTGATATATTTACTGATACAGGGAATACGTCGTCCTGTGTCTTATACCACTTACTTAGAAGCTTGCATACACTCTCCCACATATAATAATCTAACTGCACTATAAGACCATTTTGTTCAAATACCGGTATAAATTCCCCAGGTGAAACCATTCCCCACTCAGGATGTTTCCATCTTACAAGAGCTTCCGCACCACATGGCTCATTTGTTTCAAGCTTGTACTTAGGCTGAAGATAAACAACAAACTGCCTTTTCTCTAAAGCTTCCTGCATTTCATTTGTAAGTCTTTGTGCCTTTTCTTCCATCTCGTTCATCTTACTGTCATAATAAACGAAAACAGTATTGATATTATCCTTACACTTTCTTGAAGCTTCTACAGTATGAGAATACATCTCTTCCATGTCTTCATAATGATTTTCCACCACATAAAGACCAAATGACGCTTTTATCCTATATGATTTATTCATATTCTGAAGCTTTTTCTCTGCTTCCACAAGTTCGCTTTCAATCTTTTCCTTACGATAAGGAACACAGACACAAAATACATCTGATTCAATTCTTCCATATGAATACATCTTTACATTATGACTTTCAAGCTCTACTTCAATCTGTTTTGCTACGCTTATCAAAAGCTCATTACCAGCTCCACTTCCAAATGAGGAATTATAAAGTCTGAAATGATCTATATCAAATCTTATAAGTACAAATGTTTCATCAGGATATCTCTTTAAAAGTAATGATGTACTTTTCATGAAATACTGTCTGTTGTAAACACCTGTAAGCGTATCTTTCTCCGCAAGATTACGCACTCTTCTCATAAGATTATTTTTACCTCTGCTTATAATATTACTAAGACGAAGTTTTAGTATAATTGGGTTATATGGCTTTACAATAAAGTCCCATGCTCCCTTCTTAAGACATCTGCTTTCAATCTCATCATCATAATCACCTGTTGCAATAAGAATTGGAAGATTGTTATATATTTTTTCTGCCGATAAAATTTCAAGCAGTTCCTCTCCACCCATTTTAGGCATTATTAAATCTAAAATAACTGCTGATAATTCCAGATAATTATCACGAATTATATTTAATGCTTCATCACCATCCGATGCCTGCAGGACATCATATTCATCTTCAAGCATCTCAAATAATATATCACGATTTATAGGGTTGTCCTCTACTATCAGAACTTTATCCTTCATGGTTGTTCCTCCTGTGTAATTAATATATCTATAAATGGTCAGGGTCCCCCCTTCTGACAAGTGGTACAATGTAAGTCACAAGGAATCCACCCATCTTCGATGGGTCCCTCCTTCTGACAAGAATTATATCATATTTTTAAGATATAGATATATCAAAATACACCTTTATATGCACTATAAATTCCTTAAATCCCCTTATTCTAAAAAGTCAAGCAGTATATTATATAACTCGTCGGGTTCTACGGGTTTGGCAAGATGGGCGTTCATTCCTGCCTCTATGGATTTTTCACGGTCTTCTTCAAATGCATTGGCAGTCATTGCAATAATAGGAATATCATCTGCATCCTCTTTTTCCTGATTTCTTATTGTCTTTGCAGCCTGCAAACCACTGACTCTAGGCATACGCACATCCATCAGAATTGCATCATATGTATATGCGGGGTTAGACTTGTATAACATGACAGCCTCTTTTCCATCGCAGGCATGTTCGACGATAATACCACATTTTTCAAGAATTTTTATGGCGATAGTCGCATTCTGTGGATTGTCCTCGGCAAGAAGCACTTTTTTCCCACGCAGTTTCTCAAAATCCCTCTCTTCTTCTTTTTCTATGCTGTATGGCTCATTTACATCTACAACTCTATATTCATATATGTATACGAGCGTAAATATAGAACCTATGCCAAGTTCACTCTCTACCGTTATGTCTCCACCCATTTCTCTTGCTATATTTCTGGAAATGGTAAGACCAAGACCTGTTCCCTGAATAGATGATGTCCCTGCTATTCGTTCCTGCTCAAATGGATTAAAAATCCTTTTCAAAAACTCTTTACTCATACCACATCCATTATCTTTTACCTTAATAATCTCTTTAGCATAGCGGTCATCTTCTACGACTCTTTCATATGATAAACTGACATATCCATTTTCATCCGTAAATTTACATGCATTACTAAGGATATTCATAATCATTCTTTTCATTTTCTGTGGGTCAACATAACCCTCAAAATTAAATGGCTGATTGAAAACATCATCATATTCAAAAGTTATGTTTTTGGCACTCATCATGGGTTTTATCATGTTTAACATAGGTATAATAACCTCAGCAGGATCTACCCACTCCCTTTTCATATCTTCTTTGCCATTATCTATACGGCTCATCTCAAGGATATCATTAAGTATTCCAAGCAGATATTCACTTGACTCACCTATCTGTTTTATGTACTCAGAAGCAACAGAATTTTCTTCAACTTCATCTGCTACAAGTCTTGTCATTCCAAGTATCGCGTTCATTGGTGTACGGATTTCGTGACTCATATTGGCAAGAAACTTTGACTTTGCTTCGTTGGCTTTTCTCTCTGTCTCTAGCGCCACACTCTGCTGCAATGCTTTTTCCCTTTCTTTTTTTGCTTCAAGCGCCTGCCTGTAATATCTTTCATTCTGCTCAAGAAGTTCCTGCAGCTTTTGTGTATTCTCTTTTATCTTATTTTTCTCGAGAAGCTCATTTATACGGCTTCGCCCAACAACATACCCAACAAATAACGCTATGAATAAACATGTTATCAGATGAAAACAGTCATCATAAAAAAGTTCCCTGCTTCTTATATGATAAGACGTCACAAGATACATACATCCTGTAGTGATATATATACCCAGTGACAGCGGCAGTCTTCCGTTAATTATAGCTGACAATGCCACCATATATACTGTAAAGTAACCACCCCTGCTGTTAGGAGAAAGATATATACCATCTATGCTCGCAGCTATAAACATACCAAAAAAAATAAATACTATTGATAATGTACCTACGTGTTTTACATAACGCAGTCTGGTATTTAAAATGACAGCAAAGAATGAGAAAAAAATAACATATGCAAAATCTATCTTAACATATTTATCCTCAAAGTCATAAATCATAGCACACAGATACAATAACGTCATTGCTATGGAAAATGTACTCATATTCCTGATATTAATATCATACAGTTCATCTCTAACAAGATCATACTTTTCTTTATCAAAACCATACATAAATAATCTTTTTATTTTATTCATTCTCTCAACCCCTTTTGTCAAATCCCTGATGTCATTTTTATTTTTTCATTTTCTGATTTCACCCTTTTTTATTTTTCAATATACTCAAATACAGCTCTTCCAGACTCCCATCTGCAGGAACAGCCTCCTCGCATGGTTTCTCATCACTGACAATTCGCAGAAGCACCCCATCTTTATGACGCTGCATCTTGCACTCTTTGTACTGAGTCCTCAGCTGTTTTATTTTGTTGTTATCGCGTAGTGTACATTCCCATACATGATTCGCCGCCATCTTCATAGCATCCTCCATGGATACATTCATACAAATAACACCTTTGTTTAAAATTACAACCCTGTCTGCAATATCTTCCACATCAGACACAATATGGCTGGCAAATATTATTATTTTATTCTCAGCAAGTTCCATCAAGAGATTTTTTAAATTAAGACGTTCATTTGGATCCAGCCCCACAGTAGGCTCATCCAGAATAAGAATCTGCGGATCATTTAATAATGCCTGTGCAATATTCACTCTCTGTTTCATCCCACCGGAAAGTTCTTTCATCTTTTTTTCTTTTTCTCCCCAAAGTGCCACCGTTTCCAAGCACTTCTTAATTGCTTCTCCATTCACAGGGATATCTTTCAGTCCCGCCATATACTGCATAAATTTATACACTGTGTAATTAGGATAATATCCTGCTCTCTGAGGCGCATACCCCAATTTTGACCTGTATTCTTCACCCATCTCAAAGATATCTGCACCGTCATACATTATACTGCCGGCTACTGGCTGTTCCACAGTACAAATCATACGAATTGTGGTAGATTTACCCGCCCCATTCGGTCCCAGAAAACCATAAAGTCCATTTTCGAAAATAATATCCATATCCTTTATGATTAGCTTATCACCATACTGCTGTCTTATTTTTTTCAATTCCAGTCGCATATAACCCTCTCCTTGTATAATAATGTATTGGCTGTTTTGCTTGCCTATTTTTAATAACACTACTTACTAAGATGCATAATACTTCTGATTTTTCGTCAATACTCTGGTGAAAAAAATACCTCCACCAGCCAAAAGCATACAATATAACACCTCTACAATATATATCCACTGTATTTTTATTCCTGCTATTGTTATTGGCAGCTGGTCTGCCAAATTCTCACAATCAATTGCATTCAACGGTGAAATAGATGTGATTTTATTTATAATATCAATATTTACATGGGTAGCCATTACATCCGGCCTCAATGCCAATAACACTCCCATACATACACACATCGAAACCATTGGATTCTTTGCCAGGAAAGAAACACACAGCGTAATTAACAGTATTACGTTGATGGCAATAAATGACATAAAAACCGCATGAAGCAACAGCGTCAAATAATTAACATTCAACTGACTGCTCATCAGCCATGGTGTCATCTGAATGCTGGTATCTGCTCCTATTCCCTTTGTCAAAATAAATATTGGAGGAAGTCCTAAAGCTATAACCAGTAAATACATTACATTTGTCACCAAAAAGGCTGCTGCAACTTTCGCCCTTGTACATTTTCTCCTACCATTTTTCGTACTTAATAGAATTTCCTGCATTCCGCTTTCTTTCTCATAACTAAAAATAGGTGAAAATGCAACAACAATAAAGGCACAGATATATTTTATGTATTTTGTAAAATCACCAAAATATAATGCCCAGAGCTTAAAATAACCAAAATGTATATCAAAATCGGTATGCGGAAATAATTTCTTTACGGGAACTGCTTTCCCATCGTCCATAAAATCATGTAAATAATCATATTCTTCCTGAATATAATTTCCAATAAACTCCTCCAGCCTCTCATCCGTTAATTTTCCTTTATATGATTCGAATTTCTCTAACTGATACTGTAATTTATTTCGTTCTGAACTGTTAAAGCAAAAATTTTTAATGTACATTGCATCAGAAATAAAAACAAGAAGAAATACTCCTAAAAAAACAATCCAAACCAGTTTTCTTTTAAAAATCTTATACAATTCTAATTTTAACATCTTTTCCTCCCATACATGTCTGTGTAACACCTAGCAAGACTATCCTATAAGTACCTTCTTACCCTCGAAAGCAAAGCCATATTTACGAATATTTTCTGCCCTGATTCCTTTTACGATAAGACTTGCTGCATAATCTCTTTCTTCTATCTGTGCAAGCGCTGACTTTACCGTATCATCAAGAGTCTTTTCATCCTCTTCATCATGGACCTTAAACTCAATAATTATCGCATCTTTTTCTATATCCTTTGGCTCTATCATTACATCATAACGGCCAAACCCGCTTTCTCTGTTGGATGTAACAACATAGTCCTTTGAAAGATCTACAATAAGACCAAGTACAAAGCCATGATAAAAACGCTCAGGAGCGTCTAATGACGGATGCTTTCCTGTATCAAAGTAGCTGAACATCTGAAGTGCCACACGGTTCATATATACATTCATCGCCTTTTTATCGCCAAGTAAAAGAGCTTCAACAAAATCATTATAACTTCCATTCGTTTCCTCGAACCAATAATGTATCATATATTCAAACATTCGCTTCACTTCTATATTGGTAAGCTTTAACTCATATCTTGGAAGACCTCCGTCCACAATTGAATCTTCACTTTCATAGCTGATTACTTTAATATAACCACTGGCTAAAAGAAGACTCCATATCGCACTTTCATTTCTGTCAAGCTGGTTATATACTATCTGTTCATCCAGAGGGCATAGGATAGTTTCTCCATGTAATAGTTTTTCAAAGTCTGTTTTTATCCTTTTATTCCCCTCACGAATCAGCTTTCCTACAAGGCTGTTACTGCTGCTATTTGCCCAATATGTTCCTATTTTTCCTGTGTCAAGAAAATTTAAGATTGACCATGGATTGTATATATCGCTCTTACTTCCAAACGTAAATCCATCATACCAGCTCTTTACCATATCTTTCTTATCACCATATTCATAATCATCAAGAGAATTAAAAACCTCTTCCTCTGTAAAACCAAAAGCTGTTGCGTATTCATCAGATGTAGTTGTGACCACCTTTAAGTTATTAAGATCTGAAAAAATTGATTCCTTACTAATTCTTGTTATACCTGTCATGACAGCTCTTGACATATATGGATTTGTCTTAAATGTAGAGTTAAAAAGACTTCTTATAAACGCTAC